>JACQGM010000342.1 GCA_016199585.1 Armatimonadota bacterium | reverse complement strand
TTGGAGGTGTTCTCCAGCAGGCGACGCACCAGGTAGGCCATGCCCGGGATCAGCTCGCCGTAGGGGACGTAGACCCGGACGCGCTCCTCGCCCTCGGCGAGGGCGAGGGCCAGGCGGTCGCCCATGCCATAGAGCACCTGGTATTCCACGGTGCGTCGGGGCAGGCCGAGGTGGTGCGCCAGCGCCAGGGCGTGGGCCATGCTGCGCACGTTGTGGCTGGCGATGGCGGGGCGGAGCAGCCGCCAGTTCTCCAGCAGGAAGCGGGTCAGCCGCTCGAAGGAGGCGTCCGTCTCGGGCTTCCGGGTGAACACGGGCACCGGCCACCCCCGCTGCGCGGCGATGACCGTCTCGTAGTCCCAGTAGGCGCCCTTCACCAGGCGCACCCAGACGGGGGCGCCGCGGCGCTCGGCCCATTCGCGCAGCTCCTCGAGGTCCCTCCCGGCTTCCCGGAGGTAGGCTTGCACCACGATCCCGGTATCGCTCCAGTCGCGGAAGTCCTCTTCCATCAGGATCTCGCGGAAAATGCGGAGCGTGATCTCCTTGGTCGCGTAGTGCTCCGTGTCGATGTGGACGTAGGCGCCCAACTGGCGCGCCTGGGCGAGGATCGGCCGGAGGCGGGCCTTCACCGCGGCCACCGTGCCGTCGGCATCGAGGGGGTCGAACTGCGAGTAGAGAGAGGAGAGCTTCAGCGAGACGTTCACCCGGGGCACCGGACCCCAGGGCGCTTCGTCCACCACGCTCACGCGCTTCCAGCGCCTCGCGGCCTCCGAGAGGCCCGCCAGCAGACCGAGGTACTGGCCCTGGTAGACCTCCGCCTCCGACTCGCTGGTGACGGCTTCGCCCAGGATGTCCATGGTGAAGCCGATGCCCCGCCCGCGCAGGCGCACGATGGTCGCGGCGGCCTCGCGGACGTTACTCCCGGCGATGAAGCGCCGGGCCATCTGGTGCGCCCCCACCCGGGCCGAGCGCGCCAGGAGCGCGGCCGCCGCGCCGGAGCGGGTGCCGGCCCGCAGCAGGGCGCCGGCGCCCGGCGGCAGGCGCACCTCCGGCCGCAGCAGATACTCGCCGAGGTGCCGCGCCACGTCCCTGGAGGCGCGCAGTGCGGGCAGCACGTCAATGAAGCGGAAGAGCTGGGTCTTCAGCGCCTCATCGCCCATCGCCCACCGCGTCACCCGGTCGGTGACGGCATCGCGGCGCAGCGTCTCGCCCCCGGCGGCGCGCAACACCGCCAGCAGCGCGTGACCGCGCGCCCGCGTGGCTTCCTCCGCCTCCGAATCGATCCCCGCTTCGGCCCGCCGTTGCAGCTCCACCATCGCCGTCTCCTCCCGTGCCCGGGGACGCAACCCCGATTCTTTTACCCCGCGGCGGCGCGCGTCAACCGCGCGGTCGGGTGGGGAGGGAGCGGGAGGTCCGCCATGCCGGGAAGCGGGAGACGGGCAGTGAGGGACGCCCGGCTGCGCCGACGGCTCGACGCACCGCCACCCCGGACCCGCTACTTTTCGCGCCGCCAGGGGGCCAGGGACACGCCGTGCTTCTCGAAGGTCGCCAGGATCTCATCCTTGGGGATGAAGCCGTCGTGGCGGAGCAAGAGGCGCCCCTTGGCGTCATAGAAGAACTGGACCGGATACCCGTCGGCATGGTACTGCTGGAGGAGCTCCGGGTTGCGCGAGGCGTCCAGATAGACGATCTCGATCCTGCCCTGTTGCTCTCGCTTCAGCTCCTCCAGGAACGGGGCCATGACTTGGCAGAACATGCAGTCGTCGGCGCCCAACTGGAGCAGCCGGGGCATGCCGGGCGTTCCCGGCGGCGGCGGCAGCGTGGGGCTTCCCGGACTGAAGACACTCCAGACGAAGACGGCGGCAAACGCCAGCGCCGCGACAGCGAGCATCCGCTGCGACGAGACCCGTTCCATCACGCTCTCCTCACCTACCGTTCGGGCCTCGGGACCGCCCGTACATCTGCTCTATTCGCCATGCGAGCATGGATGCCTGCCGACGGAAATGGCGCTGAACGGGGGCGATAGGTTCCGGGCGCCTCAGCGCGCCGTGTAGAGGAGGTAGAGCCCGCCGCCGATGACGAGAACCCCGCACGCCCTGCGCAGGATCTCTGCGCCCCGCGTGCCCCGGTTCCAACTCAGGTAGCGTTGGACGGCGTGCGTGGAGGTGCCGGCGGCGACAATGACGGCGCAGTGACCGGCGCCGTATGCCAGCAGGAGGCTGGCTGCGTAGATCGGCTGAGCGGCCGCCATCCGGAAGGTGACCGCCAGGACGGGGGCCATGAAGGCGAAGGTGCAGGGACCGAGGGCGACGCCGAACACCAGGCCGAGGAACAGCGCCGCGGCGAGGCCGCGCTGCCGCACCCGGCCCGGGTCGGCCGCCCCGAGAGGCAGCGGCACCACGTCGAGGAGGTGCAGGCCCACCAGGAAGAAGAGGGCGGCGACCAGGACGTTGGCGACGCCGCCCAGGTCGCCGGCGAGGCGGCCCAGCGCCGCAGTGACGACCCCGATGAGGGCGATGGTAACCAGGATGCCAAGCGCGAACGCCGACGCGAGTGAGAACGCCCGGCGCGCGGTAAGGCTATCCTGACTACCGATGAAGCCGACGATCAGCGGGATGCTGGACAGGTGGCAGGGGCTGAGGAGAATGCTGAGCACCCCCCAGGCGGCGGCCGATCCCAGCGCGAGCGCCGGAGCGCCTTCCACGGCACGAGCGAGACATACGAATAAATACTCCATTATTGGAGTCTCCGGGGGAGCGAGGGAAGTGGTGGAGACGACCGCTGCCGATCCGCGCACTCCCCTGGCATCAGCGGCCCGGGTTCGCTTCGGACAGGGGAATGCCTTGCTTCCTGAACGCCGCCAGGATCTCCGCCTTGGGAATGAACCCTTCGTGGCGCAGGAACTCCTTGCCGGCGGCGTCGCAGAAGACCTGGGTAGGGATGGAGCGGATGCCGTACTTCTCGCCGGCGTCGGGATTCTTCCAGACATCAATGAAGACCACCTCGAGCTTCCCGGCCTGCTCCCGCCTCAGCTCTCCAAGGATCGGAGTCATCATCTTGCACGGGATGCACTGGCCTGCCCCCAGGTCTACCAGTCGCGGCAAGCCCGGAGCGCCGGTTGCCGCCGGCGGCGCCGAGGGCGCTTCCGTGACTGGCTTCCGCACACTCAGGACCAACACGATGCCCGCTGCCAGCGCCGCCAGAATGACCGCGCGCCACCGATTCTTCCGCACCTTGCACTGTCTCCTTCCGTGGATCGGATCAGACGGTCAGCAGCTTCCTGATCTCCTGAGGCGAGAGGACCCGGCCACTCGCCTTTACCTTGCCGTCAATCGCCAGGGCCGGGGTGGTCATCACGCCGAACTTGAGGATCGCCTGAATGTCCTCGACCTTCTCCACCTCCGCCGGCGCGCCCGCCTCGCGCACGGCCTGCTCCGCGTTGGCCAGGAGTTGCTTGCACTTCGCGCAACCCGTTCCGAGAACCTGCACTTTCACGAGGTCTGCTCCCTTCAAGGAAGCCGGGGGGATGGGTTCGGGAACGGCCCCATCCGCCCGGCTTCACAACACCGCGTTGAACACCCACCCGACAAGGAGGATGCCGGTGGCGACGACCGCCACGAAGGTGGCGATCAGCCGCGGCTTCAGCACCCGCCGGAGGATGATCATCTCCGGCAGCGACAGGGCGATGACCGACATCATGAACGCCAGCGCCGTGCCGAGCGCGGCGCCCTTCTCCATCAGCGCCTGCACCACGGGCACGATCCCCGCGGCGTTGGAGTACATCGGCACCCCCAGGGCCACCGCCGCCGGCACCGCCCACCAGGCGCTCTTGCCCATGAAGGACGCCATCAGACCTTCCGGCACATAGCCGTGGATCCCGGCGCCCACGGCGATCCCCGCCACCACGTACGGCCATACCCGGCCGACCACCTCGCGCACCGCCTCGCGGCCCCGCGCCAGGCGCTCCGTCCGGGTGAGCGGCCCCGACTCCTCGGCGCCCGCGCCCATCCGCACCTGGTAGACCCATTCCTCCACGTGCCGCTCCAGGTGGAGCCGGCCGATGATCCAGCCCGCGGCCATCGCCACGAGCAGCCCGGTGGCGAGGTAGAGCCCGGCCACCTTCCACCCGAACATGCCGAAGAGGAGGACCAGGGCCACCTCGTTCACCATCGGCGCCGCGACGAGGAAGGAGAAGGTCACCCCCAGCGGGATCCCCGCCTCCACGAAGCCGAGGAAGAGGGGCACCGCCGAACAGGAGCAGAAGGGAGTCACCACGCCCAGGAGCGCCGCCAGCACGTTGCCCACCGACTCGCGCCGGCCCGCCAGGATGCGGCGCGTCCGCTCCGGGGTGAAGAACGAGCGGATGATCCCCACGCCGAAGACGATCAGCGTGAGCAGCATCAGCACCTTGGGCACCTCGAAGAGGAAGAACTCGACGCTGGCGCCCAAACGGGCGCCGCGCGTCAGCCGCAGCGCGCCGTAGGTCAGGAAGCCCGCGATGCCCGCGAGGTGCCGGTAGAGGAGCCACCAGGCAGCCGCGGCCAGGAGCAGCAGCGGCCAGTGCCCCGCCCCGACGCGCTTCCTCTCTGCGGGAGGCGCCCCGCAGCAGCCCGCACCCCCAATATCCCCTTTCACGAATCGCCCCATTCCGTCACCGCTTGGCGCAACAGCAGCCCGCGCCGGATCCCTTGATCGCTGCGGCCGTGGCGCCGGCGACCTTCGCCACCTCCTCGCGCGTGTAGTTGAAATGGTGGCCCTTCTCGATGCCCAACTCCGTCACCACCCGGTAGACGCGCGGCGCGATGCCGGCTTTCTCCAGCCCCTTCTTCACGCAGGCGACGGCGCAGCCGTCAATCGCCACCAACACCGAGGCGCTCTTCGCCGCATCCACGAAGGAGGGCAACTGCGCCCCGACCCCGATGGCACAGTACATCCGTCCCTGGCCCAACTGGTCGAGCGCCTTGGCGGCGTCGTTGGCGATCTGTCCCACGTTCGACCCGCCGGAGCAGGCCAGCAGCATCACGTCTTGGGTCGCACAGCACTCGGACATGGCTCGTTTCTCCTTCTTGATACAACCCTTCAAGAAAAGTTGTATCGTTGAGCTATTGTAACCCCGATGCAGCCGTCTGTCCATCGGGAGATTCCCGGAAAACGAATGAGGGAGCAACCGTAGGCCGCGCGGCTCAGGATGCGGGCACCCGGTAGCCAGCGGCGCGCAGCAAGCCGTAGACAACTTCGCGCTGCTCCTCGCACGCGGGATCCTGGCACAGGGGGAGGCAGTCACCGATAGTGCGCCCTTCCATCTCGTGGATGACCTTGACCGCCAACGCCAGACAGGTCCACTGGCCACACTTCCGGCAGTTGTGGTGGGCGGCGGGGAGGTAGGGATAGATCTGCAGGGCGTGCGGGCGGACGCGCCGCTCAGTGCTCGGGGCGATGGACGCCCGCTCTGCCCACGTCTGGTTGACCCACTCGCGCAACCGGGCCAGGCGCTGCAGAGCATCCAGAACGTCATCCGCCTTGGCCATCTCCACCCGCCGGGCGTACAGCGTGGTCATCACCACCCCGTTGGTGAAGGTGAACGTCTCACCGGAGGCGTTGTAAGTGCCGCTTGCCAGGAGTGCGTTCAGGTACGGCATCACCGCGCGGATGTCGTCGGAAAGGGTGGCGCGAACGCGGATCTTCCGATAGTCGGCGATGCAGGGCAAGATCGTGGTCAATTGCACGTGCGCCAGCAGGGGCAGATCGGTGGGCAGAGGTGTCGCGTCGCGGCTCGTCTCACCGGGCCGCCCGGACCCGGCCCTGCCCGTACCGCCGACAATGACGCGCTCGCGGCCCAGGAGGTGGAGAATCGCGCCCTCCTCCGGCGCCGGGAAGCGCAACGCAGCGATGCTCACCCCGGCCAGCGCCTCCGGGGCAGCGAAGATGACGGCTGCGTGACCCGCACGGAGAAGGATGTCACGCGCGCGGTCCCGCTCACCGGCGTTGGGGAAAGCCAGAACGACCTGCAAGTCTATCATGTCGCGGGTGCCCTCTTCTCGCGCACGTCGCGCGCGGGGAGATCAGCCGAGCAGCGACTTGCAGTGCATCTGGCGGGTTCTCTCCACCTTCCTCCTGACCACCTCGAGAAATCGGAGCGCTTCCTTCTCCTCGTGGTCCATGAGAATGCGCTCCAACTCCATCAACTCGCGGGCATCAAGCACGATCATGACGTAGTCTTCCATCATTGCTCCTCAATGAGTTGTGACGAGCGAGACCGGTAATCGCGCCAGCCCGGGCCGGGACCGGAGCGATGGCACCCACGATGAACAAGGCATGTGGGGCGCTACTCGGACTGCGCCCCCACTCTCTCCTGCGGCTATTCCCCGGACCATCAGGCTCCGCCGCCGGCTTCCGCGAAGTAACGCTTCTGGAACGCCAGCGCCACGTTCACCAGGCCAATGAGCACCGGCACCTCCACCAGCGGGCCGATCACTGCGGCGAAGGCGACCCCCGACCCGATGCCGAAGACCGCGACGGCGACCGCGATCGCCAGCTCGAAGTTGTTGCTGGCCGCGGTGAAGGAGAGCGTCGCCGTCTTTGAGTAGTCTGCGCCGAGCTTCTTGCCCAGGGCGAACGACACCAGGAACATCGCCACGAAGTAGATCAGCAGCGGCAGCGCGATCCGCAACACGTCGAGGGGGAGCCGCACGATCACCTCGCCTTTCAGCGAGAACATGACGACGATGGTGAAGAGGAGCGCCACGAGCGTGATCGGGCTGATGCGCGGGATGAACTCACGGTCGTACCATTCCCGTCCCCTCGCCCGCAGGAGCAGGAAGCGGGTAGCCATGCCCCCGAGGAAAGGGATCCCGAGGTAGATGAAGACGCTCTCGGCGATCTGACGGATCGATATCTGGACGATGGCCCCATGCAGGCCGAACAGCGGCGGCAGCACCGTGATGAAGACATAGGCGTAGAGGGAGAAGAAGAGCACTTGGAAGATCGAGTTAAACGCCACCAGGCCGGCGGCATACTCCGTATCGCCCTTCGCCAGCTCGTTCCAGACGATGACCATCGCGATGCAGCGCGCCAGCCCGATCATGATGAGGCCAACCATGTACTCAGGGTAGCCGCGCAGAAAGGTGATCGCCAGCAGGAACATCAGGATCGGGCCGATGACCCAGTTCTGCACCAGCGACAGGCCGAGCACCCGGGTGTTGCGGAACACCTCCCCCAGCTCCTCGTACTTCACCTTGGCCAGGGGCGGGTACATCATCAGGATGAGCCCCACGGCAATCGGGATCGACGTGGCGCCGACCTGCAGCGCCGTGATCCCCTTCACCACGCCCGGCGCCGCGTACCCCAGGCCGACGCCCAGCGCCATCGCCAGGAAGATCCAGAGCGTCAGGTAGCGGTCGAGGAAGGAGAGCTGCCCGCCGATGGCCGTCGGGCACCCGGCATCCGCCGCCGCGTTCGGCATCGCTACAACTCCTTTCCGGCGTCCGCCATCTCCTCGCCAGACCCACACACGGTGCAGCGCGCGCCCGATGGATCGCCGCGGAAGAGCTCCCGAAACTCATCCAGGAACACCGACGGTCCCCCGGGCGGGAGCCGGTAGATGGTCCACTTCCCCTGCTTGCGCGCCCGCACGAACCCGGCATGGCGGAGCGCCTGCAGGTGAAACGAGAGATTGGAGGCGCTGACGCCCAGCACCTCCTGCAGCTCGCAAGCGCACATCTCGCCGCGCACGTGCAGCAGGTGGAGCACCTTGAGCCGGCTGGCATCCGCCAGCGCCTGGAACCGCTCGGCGAGAGCCTCCGCCTCATCGGCGCAGGCCGCCAGCTCCTCCGAGCCCGGCGCCACCGTCACCGCGGGACGGGGATAGGATAGGACTTCCATCGCACGCACCTCCCCGGCCGGGCGCATCCCTGTTCGGATGCGCCCCGGATCATTTCAACTCTGCTTGAATCCTTGAACAGTATATCACACCGGAGAGGCCGTGTCTATGACCTGACGGACCAGTTCAGGGGCGAAGCATTCGCGAG
>JACQGM010000348.1 GCA_016199585.1 Armatimonadota bacterium | reverse complement strand
GGACTTGTCAGCGAACAACCGTCGCAGACCGCCGGGCGCATGAACGCACCCGTCTCGGGGGCCGGCGGCCAACCGTCCTTAGGACGGGAGGAAACCCTGAGACCGCGAGGGCGCTTGGCGGCGCCGAGCCGCCCCCCAGACGGGCATGTCCATATGCCCGGCCGCTGGCTACGGTGCATAGATGGACGGACCCTCGGCGAGCGGTGTTTCCCTATTTCCATGCTTCAATATGTCCATACTCTCACTAGGCGCACAGCGTCTCGATCTTCTCCCGGAACCTGACGATCAGCTCCGCCGCCTGCTCGGCCGAGCCGCCTTCGGCGCAGACGTGGAAGGTCGGCTCGAAGGCGTCCGGGGTGACGAGAACCCACCCTTTCTCGGTGATCACTTTCACCCCATCAGTGAAATCGGCCCGCCCGTTCTCCGCCTCCTCACTCAGGCGGCGCATGATCTCCCCTTTCTTCTCCCAGGGGCAGTTGACGCTGGTGCGGCGCAGGTGGTAGGAGGGCACGATGGCGACGAGGTCGCTGAGGCGGCGGCGGCCGGTGCGGCCCATGTACTCGATGAGCCGGGCGCAGGCCATCATCGCATCGAAAGCCGGGTGTAGACGCGGGAAGATGAAGTGCCCCTCGGTATCGCCGATGAGGCCCAGGTTCTCCCGCTCGGCGACGGCCAGGCCCATGAGCGCCGCCGGGTCGCTCTTGGTGCGGATCACGCGTCCGCCGTATTCCTCCGCCACGTGCTCGATCACCGACGGCGCCGAGGCCGGCACCGCCACCAGGCGCGTGTCGCCGCTGGCGAAGGCGAGGAGGCACATCACGGCCAGGAGCATGGAGTCGGCGACCGGGCGTCCGGCGTGGTCGGTCAGGTGCAGGCTCTCGCCGTCGTTATGCACCAGCAGGCCGATGTCGGCGCCAACGGAGGTGACCAGACCGCCCAGGTCGCGGATGCTGCGGTGCTTCTCCTCGGCGGTGCGGGGCTCCTCCAATGGCCGGGTGAAGCCGTTGAGAGTGACCAGGTCGCACCCGAGCATCCCGAGGGCGGCCGGCAGGACGGCGCTGGCGCTGCCGTAGGCGCAGTCCAGGATCACGCGCAGGCGGGCCTCCTGGCACGCCTTCTGCTGGATGAGCCCGGAGAGGCGCTCCGTGTAGCGCTCCGCCGTCCAGGGGATGTACTCCAGGGTGCCCACGCCGAGGAAGCCGGCGCGCACGAAATCCTCGCGGAAGAACACGTTCTCGATCTTGCGCTGGACGTCCTTGTCAATGATGGCGCCCTTCGCGTTGCAGAACTCCACGGCGATCATCCGGGGATCGTTCGGGCAGATGCGGACATGCACGCCGCCGCGGGCTCCCGACTCGGAGAGGAGGAAGCGGCTGACGGGGACGGGCACCGACCGCAGGTCTTGCACCTGGCACCCGGCGGACATGAGGCCGGCGGCGAGGGCGCGCTTGATCATCCGGCTGGCGGGATGGGCGTCGCGGCTGGTGAAGACCGAAGCGCCCTGCCCCAGGTAGGAGCCGAAGGCGGTGGCGAGCTTGGTGGCGAAGTCCGGGGTCATCTCCACGTTGGCCAGGCTGCTGACGCCTCCGTTGGAGAAGAGGGTACGCGACCAGCGCGGGCCCCAGACGAGGGTGTCGGTGACGCGGGCGCCGGCCTCGATCGTCTTGTCCGGCCAGATCTTGACGTGCGGGAGGACCAGGGTACCGCGTTGGAGGTGACACCGGTCGCCAACGACGACGCCGTCTTCGAGGACGCTGCCACGGTCAATGCTGCAGTTGCGCCCGAAGATGGCGCCGCTCATGCGCACGCGGTCGCCGACGTAGGCGCCGCTCCAGAGGATGCTGCCGTGGATTTCGGCATCGCGCTCGATGGTGCAGGCGTCTCCCAGGACGCTGAACTCCTCGATCACGGCTCCCTTGCGGATGGTGGTGTGGCTGCCGATGACGGCCGGACCGTTGATGCGGGCGCCCGGCTCGATGCGGGCGGTGGGATGCACCCAAACGTCATCCTGGGTGAGCTCGCCGGCGAGGTTGAGCTTCACCTTCCCCCGCAGGGCGTCATAGTGCGCCTGGCGGTATGCCTGGATGCTGCCCACGTCACACCAGTAGCCGGCGGCAAGGTAGCCGAAGAGGGGTTGGCGCTGGCGCAGCAGGACGGGGAAGACGTCCTTGCTCCAGTCGTAGTTCTTCCCGGGCTCCATGTACTGCAGGACTTCCGGCTCGAGGATGTAGATGCCGGTGTTGATCGTGTCGCTGAAGACCTGGCTCCAGTCCGGCTTTTCGAGGAAGCGCCGGATGCGGGAGTCCGGGTCGGTGATCACGACGCCGTAGTCGAGGGGGTTCTCGACGCGCGTGAGCACGATGGTGGCCATGGCGCCCCGGCGCCGGTGGAACTCGATGGCCTTGGTCAGGTCGAAGTCGGTCAGGGCGTCGCCCGAGAGGATCAGGAACGTCCCGTCACGCAGCCGCGGCTCGGCCTGCTTCACGCTGCCCGCGGTGCCCAGGGGGGTTTCCTCCACGGTGTAGTGCATGCGCACGCCGAACTCCGAGCCATCGCCGAAGTAGGTCTCGATCTCGTCCGCCAGGTAGAAGAGGGTGGAGGTGACATCAGTGAGACCGTGGCGCACGAGGAGTTCGAGGATGTGCTGCATGATCGGCTTGTTGGCAATCGGCACCAGGGGTTTGGGCCGATTGCAGGTGAGGGGCCGCAGCCGACTCCCCTCACCTCCTGCCATGACGACCGCCTTCATGCTTCGCTCCTTCCACACCGCAGGATACCGCCGCGCCCTGTGCCAAACACCTGGCGAGACCGTACCGTGACAACCTACCGAGCGCGAATCCGAGGCGGCGCCCGGGGGGCGAATGGCTGCCACGGATGGGACCGCGGCGGTGCCTCCCGCCCCCGGACGTATCGGTTTGAGAAGATGTTGTCAACGCACTGGTTATTATATGCCAACGTCGCCGCACATGACCAATCGCCTGAGGAGCCAGCGATTGGCCTGCGCGAAAGCCGAGCGCACCACCCGCCAACGCCTCGAGCGACGCGGCGCCCCGCCCGGCAAGCGCGCCCTTCTTGCGCTTCTCACCGTGACACGGGGGTACGCCGGACGGCCGCTCGGCGCGGCGATACCCTATTATAGCAGATGGGGAGATGATGTAAAGGGCTTTTTCCAGGGCGAGAGCATCTCATTGAGCAGAACCTGGAGCAG
>JACQGM010000351.1 GCA_016199585.1 Armatimonadota bacterium | reverse complement strand
GGGGTGCTCCGAGCCTACGGCTGGCCGTCCTTCGGACGGGAGAAGGCTTTCTGCGTCCGTGAGGACGCCCGGCCAGCGGCCCGGAGCACCCGGTTTCATACCGGGTGGCACCGCGGGAACGCTTATGTTAACGCCTATGGGTCGGGGGGGTTAGGTATGCCATTGACAGCCTCGCCCGACCGGGGTATAATAGCCGCAGGCGATTGTCCTCCAACCGGGCAATGCCCGCCGGAGAGCCCGCGGGCGGCAGGCCTCCTTCTTCTTGCGAGTGAGAGAACCAGATATGATCCCGGCAGAGCCGGGGCCGAGCCGCAAGCCAGGACGTCATCCCTTGCGGGCCCCTCTACGCTGCTGCCAAGCGCCTGGCAACCCTCCTCGAGAGACGATGTCCTGCGTGCCGTCGGCCTCCTTCCGGTCGGAAAGGAGTGTGCCGATGAGACGGCTGCTATACGCAACCGTGCTGATGCTCTTTCCCTTGGTACTCCTCGGATGCGGGAATGACGATGTCACCGCCGATCTGGGCTATCAGGTGCCGGTGGTGAAGTCCGTCACGGCCAACCCCGCCTCGTTGGGCTACAGCGGTGGCCGAACCACGCTCACGGCGACCGTAGAGAATGCACGCCCACTGAGCGCGGTCACGGCCAAGGTGGTCCAGGTTCAGCCCGCGGCCGGTGGCACCCGCTATCTCCCGCTCGCCGCCAGCGGCAGCGGCACCTACCAGGTTTCCGTGGACCTGCCGGCCAACACCAGCCCGAGCGGCGCCGCGGTCACTCACGAGATAACGGTCACCGCCACCGACGACGCGGGGGGCGTGTCCGCGCCCGTCAAGCTGCAGGTGCTGGTCGCCGCAGCCGACGCGCCGCCGGCGCCGCAGTAGACCGGCGGGATCTGCCAGGGCGCCACGACTTCGGGGCGCGGCATGTTCAGTCTGCGGGAGGTAGCGTTGGGCGGAGCAGCAGACGACGGCGGTTCGGTCCCCGGGGTGCGTGCCTTCGTGGCCGTGACGCTCCCGGCGATCCGTCGTGACGCTATCGCCGCGATCCAACGCCGCCTCATGGGGGCGCCCGGCGTGAAGTGGGTGGAACCCGAAAACTTCCATTTCACGCTGCGCTTCCTGGGCCAGATCCGCCGCGCGGCAGTGGAATCGCTGTGTGGCCGCCTGCGAGCGGGCCTCGCCGGCCGCCCCGCCTTCTCCCTCTGCCTCTCCGGCGTCGGCGCGTTCCCCTCCACGCAGCGACCGCGGACGGTGTGGCTGGGGGTGTCTCAAGGCGCGCGCCACCTGGAGGCGCTGGCCGCCGTGGTCGAGGCCGCGGTGGTCGCTGAGGGATTCCCGCCCGAGGAGCGCCCGTTCCGGGCTCACTTGACCCTCGGTCGGGTGAAGGTGTCGCCCCCGCCCGCGGATCTGGCGCGCGCCCTGGCGGCCGAGGCGGCGGCGCAGGTCGGGGAGATGGCGGTAGGCGAGGTGGTGCTGGTGCGCAGCGAGCTGCACCCCTCGGGTCCGGTGTACACTCCGCTCGCGGTCTTCCCGCTGAAGGAGCGCCGGGCATGAGGCGCCCTGCGTGACACCGGAACGAACGGACGCCGGCGGCCGACCGAACCGGGCCGAGACGGAGCACGGCCCTTACGCGCGGGGCGGACTCCGTGGGGGCGCTGCTCTGCTTGCGCCCGCACTACTCGAAAGCCATGCCTGTCATTACGGAGATCAGAGAGCAGGTCCGAAAGCCGGATCGCCGGTCGGTGTACGTCGATGGCGAGTACGCCTTCAGCATGACCGCCGACGAGGTGGTGGCGCACGGGTTGGCCGTCGGCGATGAGATCTCCGACGAGCGGACGGCCGCCCTGATCGAAGAGCTGGAGGTGCGCCGCGCGAGGGACGCGATGCTGCGGCTGCTTGGCTATCGCGCGCGCAGCGAGAGTGAGCTTCGCGGGCGGCTCCGTGAGAAGCAGTTCTCAGACGCCGTCGCGGTTCGTGTCATTGAGGACTTGCGGCGGATGGAATTGGTAGACGACCGGCGATTCGCCGAGTCATGGGTGCAGAGCCGGCTGGCCGCGGGGAAGGCCGGCCGGGCGCGCCTGGCGTGGGAGCTGCGCTCGCGCGGCGTTGACCGCCGGGTAGTGGAGCAGAGCCTGGCCGACGTGAGCGAAGAGGCCCAGTTCCCGCGCGCGCTGGAACTGGCGCAGCGCCGCCATGAACGGCTCCGAAGTGAGGAGCCGGAGGCGCAGCGCCGCAAGATCGCCTCGTTTCTGGGGAGACGGGGCTTTTCATACGATACGATCGATCGTGTTCTTGACGAAATCCTTCCTCCCGGTTGATTCGCGCCCGGGCCGGCCCGCTGCAGGGTACCGGGGCCTGCGTATCCGATACACAGCCCGGAATGCGGGGCACCGACGAGACTTGCCCGGCTGGGCACGCGCCGAGAGCCGGCGCGTTGCCCGGCCGTCGCTCGCACCCCGTGCCCTGTGGCAGCCGGCACGTGCTCTCCGGGTGCCGCCGACGAGGCGGGGGGAAGGCGGAGAGTATAGATGGACTCTTGGGAAACCCTCGCCCCGTTCCTCGTCTATGGTCTATTCGTGGCCCTCGGCTTCTCGCGTTACTACCGCGCCATGTCGCAGCTCCGCATCAAGGAGCACGAGGTGGACCGCCTGCGGGAAGAGGCGGAGCGGCAGAAAGAGGCGATCAAGCGGGAAGCCCTCGTCGCCGCGGGCGAGGAGATACAACGGATGCGCGCGGAGGCGGAGCGCGAGGTGCGCGAGCGCCGCTCCGAGCTGCAGCGTACCGAACGCCGTCTCGGCCAGCGCGAAGAGACGCTCGACCGGCGCCAGCAGACGCTGGAGCGCCGCGAGCGACAGAACACCCTCCGCGAGCAGGAAGCCACCCGCCTGCGCGAGCAGGCCAGTGCGCTCGTCGGCAAGCAGCGCCAGGAGCTGGAGCGCGTCGCCGCGCTTCCCACCGAGGAAGCCCGCCAGATCATCCTGAGCCGCGTGGAGGACGAATGCCGCCTCGACGCCTCGCGCCTCGTGCAGCAGATCGAGGCCGAGGCCCAGGAGGAAGCGCAGCGCCGCGCCCGCCACATCGTCACCCTCGCCATCCAGAAGTGCGCCGTTGACCAGACGGCGGAGAGCACCGTCTCGGTCGTGCCCCTCCCGAGCGACGACATGAAGGGGCGCATCATCGGCCGCGAGGGCCGCAACATCCGCGCCTTCGAGACCCTCACCGGCGTTGATCTCATCATTGACGACACCCCGGAGGCAGTGGTCGTCTCGGCTTTCGACGTGGTGCGCCGCGAAATCGCCCGCCTCGCCCTGGAGTCCCTGGTGATTGACGGGCGCATCCACCCCGCGCGCATCGAAGAGACGGTGCAGAAGGCTCGCGCCCAGGTGGAGCAGGAGATCAAGACCGCCGGCGAGCGCGCCGTGCTCGATGTTGGACTCTCCGGCGTCAATCCCGAGCTGGTGAAGACCCTGGGGCGCCTGCGCTTCCGCACCAGCTACGGGCAGAACGTCTTGCGCCACTCGGTGGAGGTGGCGCACCTGGCCGCCGCCATGGCCTCCGAACTCGGCGTGGACCCTCAGCTTGTCCGCCGTGCCGGCCTCTTCCACGACCTGGGGAAGGCGGTGGATTTCGAGGTGGACGGGCCGCACGCCCTGATCAGCGCCGATATCGCCCGCCGCCACGGGGAGTCGCCCGAGGTCGTTCAGGCCATCGCCGCCCACCACGGCGACGTGGAGCAGGACACCCTCGCCTCCGTGCTCATCCAGGCGGCCGACGCCATCTCCGCCTCCCGCCCCGGCGCCCGGCGCGAGAGCCTGGAGACCTACGTCAAGCGCCTGGAGACCCTGGAGAAGCTGGGCGACTCCTTCGAAGGCGTCGAGAAGACCTACGCCATCCAGGCCGGACGCGAGATCCGCGTCATGGTGAAGCCGGATCGGATCACCGACGACGGCTCCGCCAAGCTGGCGCGCGACATCGCCAAGCGCATCGAATCGGAGCTGGAGTACCCCGGACAGATCAAGGTGATCGTCATCCGGGAGACGCGGATGGTGGATTTCGCGCGTTAGGGCTCACAGGGAAGCAAGGGGACCGATCTCGCGTTCGTAGTGGCTGGCTTTCGCCGGCTGAACCCGGCTACCACGAGCGCCTTGGGATCCCGGCGACCGAGGTCGCGGGCGATGACGGCACGAAGTCGGCCTGCGCCGACTTGGATCCCGAGTGTGCGAAGGGGTCTCCCGACTCGGCCTTGTAGTCCGCGCAGGCGGACTTCGCGCCTTTGTTGCCCGCGGTTTCAACCGCCGGGCACTCGCGTCCTTCTTCGCGGCTCGCGACTCCCTCAGTTCCCACCGCCGCTCACCACGAAAGAATTCTGGAACCTTCTGACGACAAGCCTCGTCTAACTACTGACGAAGAATGTCGTCACGAGGAGAACGCGATGGCAAGACGACCCGGCGTGGGGCGCGCGGAGATGGACATCCTGCGCTACATCGCCGACCACTCTCCGGTGACGGTGCGCCAGGTGGCCGAGCACCTGGCCGCGACGAAGGGGCAGACGCGCACCACGGCGCTGAACGTGATGGAGCGCCTGCGCGAGAAGGGCTACCTGAGGCGCGAGAAGGTGGAAGGCGTCTTCCGCTACTCTCCCTCGGTTCCGCGGGCGCAACTCCTGCGGAGCCTGGTGCGCGATTTCGTGCAGCACGCCCTCGGAGGCTCGTTCCAGCCGTTCCTGGCCTACCTGATCGAGGACGTCCGGCTGAGCCCGGAGGAACTGCGGGAGTTGAAGGCGCTCGTGGAGCAGATGGAGGCGCGGGAGGAGGCTGAGCCATGAATGCCTGGATCGTCGCTGTCAACGCCCTGGCCGGAGGGTGGGCCGGGGCCGTGTGGCGCGCCGCCTGGCAGGGAGGAGTTGCGATCGCCCTGGTCTGGGCCGTCTGCCGCGCCTGGCCGCGCCTGCCCGCCGGGGTTCGCTGCTGGCTGTGGCGGCTGGCGGTCCTGAAGCTGCTGCTGGCGCTGGCGTGGAGCCGGCCGGTGGCGCTGCCGTTGCTGCCGGCGGGCGGTGGCGGAGTGTGGGAGTATGGGCGTGTGGGGGTGCCGCAGCATGGGGGCGTGGGGGTTCGGGCGCCGAACACACCCGCGGATCGGTCTCCCGGCCATGACCGGATCCGACTCGACGCGCCCGGCGCGGTAGAAGGCGGCCAGAGTGAGGGTGCGGGGCCGGTGGACTCGGGCATGACCCCGGCCGCGTGGCTGCTGCTCCTCTGGCTGGGGGGCGTGGGCTGGCAGGTGCGATCTCTGGCAATCGGGCGCCGCCGGGTGCGCCGCCTGCTGGTGGCCTGCGAGCCTCTGCGCGAGGGCGACCTGCGGCGGGAAGGTGAGGACCTGTGTCGCCGCTTCGGGGCCCGCCGGCCGCCCCGGCTGGCCCTCTGCCGGGAGGGTGCCGGCCCGCTGCTGGTGGGCACGCTCCGGCCCACCAGCGTCCTCCCCGCCTGGGTGCCGGAGCGCTGCGTCCCCGCCGATCAGCGCCTGCTGCTGGCGCACGAGGTCGCGCACCTGCGGCGGCGCGACCTCATCTGGGGCTGGCTGCCGGCCCTCGCCCGGGTGCTCTTCTTCTTCCACCCGCTGGTGTGGCTGGCCGGGCGCGAGTGGCGGCGCGCGCAGGAGATGGCGTGCGACGAGACGGTGGTGAACGCTGGCGGCGCGCCGGCCGCGGAGTACGGCAGGGCGCTGCTGAGGGTGGCCCAGGAGTGCGTGCCTCGCCCGGCACCGGAGCTCGCCGGGGCGGGCGTCGTTGAGTCCTATGAGGTGCTGCGGGAAAGGCTGACGGCGATGAGAGAGATACGTGGTGTCACGCGAAAGCGGTTGGCTGTCGTGGGACTGGCGATAGCGGGACTGGGCGCCGCGTCCCTCATCCCCTGGCGCGTGGTCGCCCGCCAGGGGCCTTCGGCGTCCGCCGGGGAAGCCGCCGCTGCGGCGCCCGCCCGCGGCGGCGAGGAGGGCCTCCGCACCGTCACCATTCACGGGCGGGTCACCAACGAGGCGGGGAAGCCGGTGGCGGGCGCCACGGTTCAGGTTTTCGACCGTGCGCCGTACGACCAGCGGCTGCTGGGCACAAAGATGACAGGCCCGGATGGCTCCTACCGCTTTGATGGGCTTCGCTTCCCGGTCGAGGACCAGGGCAACGTCCGGGCTACGGTGATCGTCACGCACCCCGAATACGGCGTCGGCGGCTTGAACGGTATCGCTCTGCGAGGGCGCGAGGTGGATCTGCCCTTCACCCTCTACCCCGCCGCGGCCCTGGAGGGCGTTGTCGCAGACCAGGCGGGCAAGCCGCTGGCGGGGGCCACGGCGACGGCAGTCCTCGTGAGCAGACCGGACCAGTTCCTGTCTACGACAGCGATCCCCGAGGCGCTTCGACCGCGCTTCAGCGCCCATTCGGATGGAGGGGGCGCTTTCACCATCGGCGGGCTGCCCCGGGGGAGCCGGGTGTCTATCAAGGTGAGCGCCCCGGGGTTCGCTACCTACTACGACCACACTATCCTGAGCGAGCAGGGGACGACTCCTCGGGTCACCGTGCGGCTGCGGCCCGGCGGGGAGATCACCGGGAGGGTCGTCTACGAGGGTACGGGCAAGCCTGCCGTGGGTCTGCGGGTGTTCTGCCAGGTTCAAGATCGGGCCCACGTCGCGCGATCCTTCCCCAAGGACGTGCTACTACTCGCCGACGCCGTGACCGATGCCCGGGGGCGGTACAATCTCCGCGGCTTGGCCCCCGCTCCGTGGAACGTGATGCTGCTCCTCCCTGAGCCACAGCCGACGGAGTGGACGGCCGCCGCCGCGGAGGGCGTGTCCGTCACCGCCGGGAAGATCACCGAGGGTGTGGATCTGAAGCTGGTGAAGGGATCCCTGCTCACCATCCGCACCGCGAACGCCCGGACCGGCGCCCCGGTTCCCGACGTGGGTGTGGGCTACCACGGCGCCGCCCGACCCGAATCCAGCGCAGCGATCCTCGTGCTCACCACCAACGCCAAGGGCCGCGGGCAGATCCGCGTGCCCACTGGGCCGGCCTACTTCTACATTGCACGCCCCGTGCAAGGCTGGTATCTGCGCGAGCAGAAGGTGAGCGCCAAGGTCACGGTGAGCGCCGGGAAGCCGCAGACCGTGACCCTGGCGCTGGACCCGCTGGCGGCGGTTGCCGGAACCGTGGTGGACGAGACGGGCCGCCCGGTGGCGGCGGCGCTGCTCTTCCGGGCCTGGGGGAGCGAGTCGGTGTTCCTGGGGTTCTCGGATGCCCCGGGGGGCTTCCTCATTCGCGGGTTCAAGCCGGGGGCCGAAGTGACGCTGCGTGCGAAGAAGGAGGGGCGCGCCACCCGAGAGTGGCCGACGGTGCGGGCGGACGAGGAGACCCCCCCGCTGGCGGTGCTTCGGCTCCAGGAGTATGACGGGGGCGTGCTTCGCGGCCGGGTGGTCGGGGAGGACGGGAAGCCAGTATCCGGCGCTCTCATCACGGCCGCCGGGCAGCGCGGCAACGAACGGCGTTCCGAGGAGGGAGAGCACTCCTTCCTGACGACGGACGCCGAGGGGCGCTACGAGATCCGCGAGGTATGGGCCGGCTGGCGCTACACCGTCACGGCAAGCAAGCCGGGCCACGGCGGAGCCAAGAGCGAACCGGTCCTCGCGCGGGCGGGGGCGGTCAACGAGGTGCCGGACATCGTCCTGCCGCGGAAGGCGGGCGGTCCGATCCGGCCTCCGGACACGCGCAGTGCAGCTCCCAGTCCCAGCCCCTGGATCGGAATCATGTACCGCGCGGTGACCCCGCAGGTGCGGAAGCACTTCGGGCTGCCCACGGCCGAGGGGGTGGTCGTGATGGGGCTGCCGGGCGGCACAGCAGCCCCGACCCGCGCACACCCCCCCTCAAACCAGCCGGAGAGGGTCGTCGTGAAGGCGGTGCCCGACAGCCCGGCCGCGCGGGCGGGGCTGCAGCCCGGCGATCTGATCGTCGCCGTGGGTGGCGCCCCCATCAAGGGACTCACCGACCTGAGGGGCCAGATCCTGAAGCACCGGGTGGGTGACGTGGTGAGCCTGCGGTTCTATCGCGGGAAGGAGGAGCGCCGGGTGAAGGTGCGCCTGGGCGTGATGCCGCGTCGCATGTCGGCAGCGCCGGCCCCGCAACCACCTGCGCGCGTGGTGGATACCGTCGTTGATCTCCCGGCGACGCCAGCACCGTGATCCGGTTGGGGTGCCCGATATCGTCTTGTGCCAGGATGCCGAGCGGCGGTGACGGTCACGAGTCATTCGGCGTTGTGGTATAATCTCGGCATGGAGTTCGAGTGGGATGATCGGAAGGCGGCCAGCAACCTTCGGAAGCACGGTGTCGGCTTCGAGGAGGCCGGCACGGTGTTTGGCGACCCGATGGCGATCACCTTTGCGGACCCGGACCACTCGGTGGGCGAGCTGAGGTTCATCACCTTCGGTTTCTCCAGTAGCCAGCGCCTTCTGGTCATTGCGCACACGGATCGCGGGCAACGCATGCGCCTCATCAGCGCGAGGACGGCGACCCGCAGGGAAAGGCGACTCTATGAGAAGGGATAGGACAGAGCAGGACGATGATCTGCGCCCGGAATACGACGCTTCGGTGCTCAAGGGCGGCAGCCGGGGCAAGTACACCGAAGCCTACCGGGCCGGCACGAACCTGGCGCGGCTCGACCCGGACGTGCGGGCGGCGTTCCCCACCGACGAGGAGGTCAACCGCGCGCTGCGGTCGCTGATGGAGGCAGCCGGCGCGGAGCGCCCCGGCCACTGACGGCGCCGCGGGGCGCCGCCGCGCGCGCCCGGCCATCCCCGAGCCAGTCCCGTTCGATCACGCCCCTACCGTGCGCGCCTCGCCGTCGGTCACGATGATCTGCAGCCGCTCCCCACGGATGGTCAGGATCGGGCTCCGGTACTCGCGCCACCCCGCCGGGGCCAGCGGCTCGAAGGAGATCTCCTTCCCGATCTTCACGCCGCAGATCGTCTCGATGTAGACCATCAGGAGCATCGCCGTCGGCCAGCCGAACCAGTAGCGTTGGATCGGGCCGCCGGTGTGCTTGTCGCAGATCTCGGGGAGCTGCAAGGATGGCGTCAGGCAGTCGCGCAGCCATTCCACCCATCGCCGCGCCTCCTCTCCCGAGGCGCAGCAGCTCATCAGATGGCTCATCGCGCCCAGCGGCCAGGGACTGTGCGGCATCGTCTTGCTCCCGTCGCACAGCGCGGCGTACTTGCCGTCCCTCGTGCCCCGGTAGCCCTGGTTGCGCGGACTGTAGAGGAAGCGCAGCGTGTTCCGGTAGATCGGGTCGTCGCGCCCGCAGAAGCCGAAGCGCGCGGCCGAGATCAGGTTCGGGATGTCGGCGTGGTCGTAAAGGAGGCACTCGCCGCTCTCGCCGACCTCGAACGCGAATACATCGCCGAACTCGGGGTCGGAGCCGACGGCGTGTCGGTAGATCCCTTCGCGGCCGCTCCGGGCGAGTCCGCCGATCGCTTCTTTCAGGCGGTCGTCACCCCACACCTCCTCGCACAGCTCGGTCAGCCGCTCCAGCGTGGCGACGAAGAGCATGTTCCCGGGGATGAAGTAGGGATAGACGCAGCGCTCGTCGCTCGAACGCTCCGTGGATGAGAAGAGACCGGTCTCGGGGTTCCGCCAGGCGGCCACCTCGCCGACGATCCGCTCGACCGTGCTCCTGACCTGCGGATCGGCCACGAACGCATCGTCGCCGGTAGCGCGCCAGTAACGGTAGAGCTCGCGCAGGGGGTAAGCGGCCAGGTCGAGGAGCCGCGCGTCCCGCTGGCCGCGGCTGACGCCCTGCCCGATGTAGGACTTGCCCGGACCGGCGTTGGGGATGGCGTTGAGGAAGTAGAACCGCAGGTGCTTCTTCACCATCTCCGGCTCCAGGAGCAGGAGCGAGTTGGCGATGTGATAGCAGTCGCGCGCGCAATCCACCGGCCATTCGAGATGGTCCGAATGGAAGATCAACTCGTCGCGCTCCGCCATCTCGTAGCCGAGGGAGAGGGCGTAGGCGGCCGAGCGCCGGAGCGCCGCAGTGAGGAGTCGATCGGGCGTCTCGAGCGCCTCGACGTGCGCCAGGCGCCGCCGCCACTGGCCGATGGCCCGTCCCATCGAAGTCGGCGACGGGGGTCGCGCCACATCCTGGCGGTGGTTGGCGAACGAAACGGTGAACGTGAACTCCCGGCACCCCTTCGGCTCGAGGGTGAGCCGGTAGGGGATCTCGAACCTCAGCGTCGGACGCTGCAGCGCGCCGCCGCGAGCGGGCAGATCCACGCTCACCTTCTCGAACTTCGGTGAGACGGGCGCAACACTGCCATCGAGGCGGACGAACACGCCGGCGCTCTCATTGCGGATGAGGATCGAGCTCCCCGTCGTCTGGACCGCGCACTCGGTGGGGTTCGGCACACGGCCTCTGCCGACGGTTCCATTCACCGCATCATAGAAGCTGCCCGCCTCTTCTCCCGGTCGGGCGGCGCCGGACATGGTGACCGTGACCTCGACCTCGGCATCGCTCCGGTTCTCGAGCCGCAGCCACTGAACCACCTCGGCCTTCCCCGGCTCGGCGTAAAGAGACGCGCGCACGTCCACCGTCCGCCCCATCACCCCGCCGCTGAACTGCGCGACGGGGATCGCCGCCGGCTCGTACCACGCCCGCACGCGCCGGGCACTCTGCGCGTGGCCGCCGAACCGGAGCGACGTGTTCCACCACCCGAACTTCAGCGACTGGCGGTGAAGCGGCGAGAACCACGACACGAACGGCACGGAGAAGAGTACGCCCTCCGGCAGCCCGGTCAGCGCCAGGTCGGCGTTGACGATGCCGTTGCCCGTGGTGAAGAGGGAGGCGCTGTAGAAGAGCCTCGGCTCCCCCCCGATCTGCCCCGTGTGGATGAGGGTGTCCGTGCGGATCGGCGCCTCGGTGGGGAGGACGTTGTCGTCCGGGTTGTAGCCGTGGAAGGTTTCGTCACGGGATGTGCTCATGTGCGCTCCCCTTCGCAAGACCGGGCATCACTACCAGCCGCTGGGCGCCTCGTCGCTGGCGACACCGGCGTTCACAGAGACCCGGACTCAGCCTCCAACTCCCGTAGGACTCGGTCAAGTTCACTGGCCGCGTCTTCATCGGACTTGCCTTCCTCGGCCGGAACGAACAGATCCCCGCTGAGCCGCACCAACCGGGGGTTGAGGCTCGCGGCGATGTAGAGGCTGGAGCGGTTGAGCGTCCTACGCTGGCGTCCCGCCTCAGTCATGATGGTGACGAACGAGACGGGATTACCGGTGCTCTCGTGCGTAGCCCTGACGATTTCCGTGACCATATCAGACAAGGGCCTGGACGGCCGCTCATAGCCCCATTCTGCCAAGGCGTACGTACCTCGGCACCCGACCCAGACGACGCCGTGGTCCTCACGGTGCAGAACAGCGAGGATGTTCCGCTCGATGGCGGCGTGGTCCGGGAAGAGCACGTTGTGCTCTTGGGTCACCTCGGAGTAGTGCGCTGGCCGTCCGATCGCGCGAAGTGCCAGATGGACCCTCTTGCCAGCATCGAGGCGCTGGCGGCGCCGACTCACGACTGCGTGCGCCACCCTCTCAATGTCGGCGGACCCGAGCGCCTCCTGTGTCCCGCGGTTGAGTCGGGAACCCACGCTCTTGTCGTCTATGTCGTCTGGAGACCAGGGATCGGACTCCATCAGTGGCACCCCCGGAGGCGGGCAGCCCAGCACCCACAGATCGCACTCCCGAAGTTGGGTGCAGGGCACGTCGAGGACCTTGGCGAGGAACCGGCGCCTGCAACCGACCAAGCCCTCATCCGGAACCAGCAGTCTACCTCCCTCGCTGGCAAGATCCAGTAGGAACGCCGCGACGAACCGACGGACCACACTGGGGGACCTCAACGGTCTCCACCGCCAGAACCTCTGTTCGAGGTGCCACACTCTCATGCGGGTTAGACCCATCTGACGCCCAACCTGGTCGAGCGTCAACGGGACGCCCGTCTCCAGCCCATACCGTCGCTTCGCCACCCAGACGACCCTGGGTTTGAATGCATCGAGTGCGGTCGTGATCGCGTCGTCGCGCAAGGAAGGAAGGTCGGCCTCCCAGGGACGCATCGCACACACATCATCGAACGCCCGGTGCGCAAGGGGTGGTTCTGGATCACTTGGTGGTCTCGGGGAGGGGATGGCCCATCTCAGGGTGGTTACGGCGCGCCACACTTGGTACCATGCGTTTGTTCCTCGCACAGGAGGTGGAAAACGCCGACTGAGCTCCGCCATCCACCTCTCCTGCCGCTCCTGGGATAGGGCCTGAAGTCGCGGGTGTGCCTCCAGCATTGGCGCCCACCTCTCTCGCCGCGATGGCGCTGACCGCTCCTCCCTCTCCTCTACGGGAAGCTGCTGGCGCTCAACAAGTGCAGGCGCGGGTTCGACTCGCGCCGATCCTGCATCCTCAGCAACGCGAGGCGCCGCTGCCGGGGTCCCGGTTTCAGCACCCTCGTGCTTCGACCGAGGCCCGAGTTCATCTATGACGGCGGGACCAGGTACAAGGTGTGACAGGACGAGCGCCAGCGGGAAGGCGAAGCCATCCCCGGAGTAGGCGCGAGCCACGAGGCCAAGCCGCGCTGCCCAATCCACGGCGCGAACGGGGGGCTTGGTCCACCGCGCACGACTCGGGCGCAGTTCGCTCGCCGCCGCGGCAACCTGAGAGTCCGTGAGGTGAAACACGCCCAGCCGAGCCAGCCTCAGGTTGAGCCGGCCAAACCACTGGAACAGCGTTCGCGCAGAAGCGAACGCGGCCGTGCCTGCCTCTCCGGCCTCCAACTGCACAAAGCGCGCGTCGTTGGCCAGAGCGTTGGCGATGCAAGGAACCATTCCTGGTCCTGCGTCCGGGCACTCCGACAACTCATGTGGCGTCAATGCACAAGGCGACACCGCAAGGAAGTCAAGCACCTCCCGCAGACGATCGCAACACATGGCAGTCTACTCATTCTGACGCCCTGCGGCACAGCGCCCGAGCGGCGCGGCGTGTTCCCTTCGCAAACTGCCCCCAGTTGAGGGATGTTGCCACAAGACCCGCGTCGGGCGCATGTCGACGGAACGTCAGAGCCTTCTCCAGCCACTTGCGCTTCACGCCCAGATCACGACACAGGTGGGCGTACAGACCGTCCAACTGGAGACCAAGATCGGACAGAACGGCGTCCAGGCGAAAGGCAGAGTCGCCCAGGTCCCACACCAAGCGCGCTGGGACCCTCCCCTGCTGCCTAGCAGCGGCGATGCGGCCCATAAGAGACCGCATCTCTGCCACCGAACGGCTGTAGGCCGCCACGGCTTGGCGCAGCGTTACCTCTGGATCCTCATCTCCTGCCACAGCCAACTCGATGGACGCGAACCCGACGAAGCCATCACCAGCAGGCTCGAACGAGACGAACCGCCGGGCCTCGCGGGTCATTTCTTCCCCCATGCGGCCATCATCCGGTCCACGAACGTTGGGTCCCCGGCGGCTCCCTCAGTGCCGAGGAACCGCTGAACCGCACCCGCTATGGCGAAGAGACAGTGGAGTCTCCGCTCCCCGGCGTCCGAGCGACTTCTGATGTAGGCGGGATGTCCCGCGTTGATGGCGATGTTGTTGCCCTCTACCCAGGCTAACTCCAGGCGCTGCGGGGCATCCACAAACGTGATCTTCGGACCCCGGCGGGATGTGCGGCTGATTGGGCGGGCAGTATCGCCGCCGGTTTCCGTCTGGCCGAGCGCACGCCCCTCGGGGCCTTGGCCCTCGTCCTCCGGTCCCTCGCGTCCTCGGCCTGCCCCCGACCCTATGGGTAAGGTCAACTGGCTGCCCACTCCGCTGGTGGCGGCTGTTCCCTCACGGCTGTGGAGAAGCACGTTGGTCCTCGTGCGAGACCCGAAGAAGTCCGCCAACTCTGGAACGGCCCCCAGGATGCGACTGATCTCCCGCTCTAGCTTGGCGGACTCATCCGCCCCGGCAGGCTCTTCTTGTTGGACACCGATCTGACGCAGCCAGGCTTTGAAATGCTGCCTGATCGGATCATACAACTGCTCGAACTCCCGGCACCGCCCTCTTCGGTTGAAATCGGTCTTCGCTGTGGTCAGGAAGGTGATGAGCTCAGGCACCTCAACCAGGCCAAACACGCGAGGTCCGATTGGACCGGGGAACTGGTCGAACAGGTCGCTCTTCACGACCTTCCCGTGAGTACATACCTGAACGCCTGAGACACCAGGACCAAGAGGGTAGTCTGAACCGGACACCCCGAGGATGCCGTAGCCGTACCGTTTGCCCCCACGGGTCGGGAAGAACTCGGAGACATGATCAAGAGCCAGCGCCTCTGACAGGTGAACAGGATGCACCTCCTGGCTGTTGACGAAGAACCTGAGCTTGTTGGAGTACCTGCGCAGCTTGTGATACAGGTCGAGGAACTTGGTGTCAAAGAGCGGAAGATAGTGCGTGCGGACCAGGTTAGCGAGGTGATCCTCGGATGAATAGGAGGGAGCGCTGTTCGCCCCGAAATGCACCTCGACCCTCGTACCGCAGTTGCTCAGACCGCCGGGCGGCAACTCCTCCCAGACGAGGCGGCCCTGTTCCGCCAGGCGCCACTCCGACCCGCCAGCGAACGAACGGCTGCGCGTCTGCGTGATAACCCGATCCGCCACGTTGAAGCTGATCTTGGCCCCCAGGCCCGCAAAGCCGATGCCTGTCCCGCGTGCCTTCAGCCCGGCGGCGAAGTCGTGGTATTCCTGGAAGGTCCGAGCGTCCATCCCTCTCCCATCGTCCTCAACGGTGAGGACCCGTGCTCGCTCGTCATAGCACAGGTGGATCCGGGTCGCTCCGGCGTCAAGCGCGTTCGCTACCAACTCGACCGGGACGACCTCCTCGATGCTGTAGGGGTACATGTCGGCAAGGTCGGCGATCAGGTTCCGATAGTTGACGTTGCTCTGGTGGACGTTCATCATCGAGCCCTTCGGCCTCCTGGCGCCGAGGCGGTTCCGTACCGCTGACGTGACGAGGCGCCCTCTTCACGGGAGTCCGGCCCACCCACCATCCGGCCGTCTCACCAGTGGCCTACTTCTCTTCCGTCCGCAGATCCCGCGCGGCGGCGGCCAGCGACTCGAAGAGCTCCGGCAACTGCTCCAGCTCCACGGCGGAGAAGGCGACGCGGATGTCGTGGCTGCCGTCGGCGATGACTCCGACGCCGTACTTCTCCAGCAGGTGCTGGCGATAGCGCTCGGCGTCAATCCCCTTCAGCCGCAGGCACATGAAGTAGCCCGCGTTGAAGGGGTAGGCCTCCCACCACTCGTTGAAGGAGGGGTTGTTCAGGATCTGGTGTACCCGCTCGGCGCGGGCTTCGAGGAGAGCGCGCTTCTGGCGCGTCTCCGCCGGGAAGTCCTCATCGGACATCGCCTTCAGCAAGATGGACTGCGCCGGCTGCGAGCCGCTGGAGATGGCGCTGCGGATCGCTCCCGCCACCTTCTTCTCCAGGGCGGCGTAGAGCGCCTCCTCGCTGGTGGCCGCCCGGGTGCTGAAGGTGAGCATCCCGGTGCGGAACCCCCACACGTACTCCTCCTTGGTCGGGCCATCCACCTTCGCCGCCAGCACCCGCTCGTGGCAGCCGGCCAGGCGGGCGAAGATCGACTCCTGCAGCGCCTCCTGGCCGTAGAAGAGACCGAAATAGGCGTCGTCGGTCACCACCACCAGATTGGCGTCGTCGTTCGCGGCGGTGCGAATGGCGTCCACGATGCCATCGGCCTCCCGCGTGGTGGGGGCGTAGCCGGTGGGGTTGTTGGGGAAGTTCAGGACCAGGATCGTCTTCGCCTTGCCGGCGCGCGTCTCCAGCACCTGGCGGAGCCCCTCCACGTTGAAGCCGCCGTAGTCGTTGAAGAAGGGGTAGAGCACCATCTGCGCCTGGAGGCGCGCGCCGAAGAGGAGCTCGTAGTTCTCCCAGAACTTGTCGGGCAGCAGGATGACACTCCCCTTGTCCACGAAGAGGTCGCCCACGAGGGCGAGGGCGTGGGTGACGCCGCTGGTGACGATCGGCAGGCTGAGGCTCTTGCCGCTCAGGCCGGGGTTCTTCGCCAGCAGCTCCTCGCGCCATTTGCGCCGCAGCGCCGGGTTGCCGGTGGCGGGGGTGTAGCTGAGCGCCTCGGCGGGGCTGAGGTCGGCGAAGTGCTTCATCACGGAGGGGAGGAACATCGGCTTGCCGCCCTCGCGGGCGATGCCGATGGTGGCATCGAAGCGGTGGGCCTTCTCCTTCGCCTCGGCGCCCTGCGAGAGGATCCCCTTGGGGAAGTAGATCCGCCGTCCGAAGTCGGAGAGGAGGGTGTAGACGTGGGGGTTCTCCCGCGCGATGATGTCGTTCAGCTCGGCGGCCAGCGGGCGCACCTCGGTGCCGGGCTTCATGAAGAAGGTGGGGGCCTCCAGGCGCAGGCTGAGCTCCTCGTGCTGCTCCCACAGCTCCTTGGGGAAGCGGTTGCCGAACTGACCGAAGAACTGGCGGCTGTGCGCCTGTTCCGCCTTCCACTCTTCGCGGTCCACGTCGGTGAGCTTCGTCATCGCCTCGCGAGAGATCCCCAGGCCGGTGAGGTCCAGGCTATCGGGGGTGGGCACGTAGCCGATTGGCGAGCGCCGGGCGTCCGCCTCGCCGCGGCAGCGGGCGAGGATCCACTCGATGACGCGCAGGTTCTCGCCGAAGCCGGGCCAGAGGTAGCCGCCATTCTCATCCTGGCGGAACCAGTTGACGTGGAAGATCCGCGGCGGCTGCGTCATCCGCTTGCCCATCTCCAGCCAATGGTGGAGGTAGTCGCCCACGTGGTAGCCGCAGAAGGGGAGCATCGCCATCGGGTCGCGGCGCACCTCGCCCACCTTGCCGAACTGGGCCGCGGTGCGCTCGGAGGCCATCGTGGCGCCGACGTAGACGCCGTGCTCCCAGTTGAACGCCTCGTAGACGAGGGGCGCCAGGCGCGCGCGGCGGCCGCCGAAGATGATCGCCGAGATCGGCACCCCGTGGTGGTGCTCCGTGCGGAAGGAGTGCGACGGGCACTGCGCGAGCGGGGCGGTGAAGCGAGCGTTGGGGTGAGCCCCCGGCACGGGCCTGCCCTTCTCATCGGTGATGCCGGGGTGCCAGGGGCGGCCGAGCCAATCCCGGCCTTCCGCCGGAGGCTCGCCCTCGCCATCTTCCCACCAGACGGTGCCGTCGCTGCCCAGGACGACGTTGGTGTAGATGGTATTCCGGCTGATCGTCTTCATCATGTTCGGGTTGGTGCGCGAGTTGGTGCCGGGCGCCACCCCGAAGAAGCCGGTCTCGGGGTTGATCGCCCACAGCCGGCCGTCGGTATCGATGCGCATCCAGGCGATGTCGTCGCCCACGGTCCAGACGCGGTAGCCCTTGGCCTTGAGTCCCTCGGGGGGGATGAGCATGGCGAGGTTGGTCTTGCCGCAGGCGCTGGGGAAGGCGGCGGCGATGTACTCGATGCGCCCGTTCGGCTCTTCCACGCCCATGACGAGCATGTGCTCGGCCAGCCAGCCTTCGCGCTTGCCCAGGTAGCTGGCGATGCGCAGCGCCAGGCACTTCTTGCCCAGCAGCACGTTGCCGCCGTAGCCGGAGCCGACGCTCCAGATGGCGTTGTCCTCGGGGAAGTGGAGGATCAGCCGGCGCTTGGCGTCCAGGTCGGCCTTGCTGTGGAGGCACTTGGTGAACTCGCCGCCGGCGCCGAGCTGCTTGAGAACGAGAGAGCCAACGTGCGTCATGATGCGCATGTTCAGCACGACGTAGATGCTGTCGGTCAGCTCCACGCCGATCTTGCTGAAGGGTGACCCCACGGGACCCATGGAGAAGGGGATGACGTACATCGTCCGCCCCTTCATCGCGCTGCGGAACACCTCGCCCGCGCGCCGATACCCCTCGGAGGGCGACATCCAGTTGTTGGTGGGGCCGGCATCCTCGCGCAGCGTGGTACAGACGTAGGTCAGCTCTTCCGTGCGCGCCACATCGTTCTCGGCCGTGCGGTGGTAGACGCACCCCGGCAGCTTCTCCTGGTTGAGCGGAATCAGCTCGCCGGTGGCGATCGCCTCTTCTGTCAGGCGTTTCCGCTCCTCTTCGGACCCATCAATCCAGACGATCTTATCCGGCTGGCACAACTGCGCCATCTCCTGGATCCACGCGCTGAGTTCACTGTGCTGAGTCACTCCGGGCCCCTCCCGTTCTCCGGTACCTTTCGAGAAGACCGCGCCATCACAACGTGCTCTCCCATGACGGCCCCGCCCCCCGGGGATGCGTGGGTGTCACTCTCGGAATACGACATCGCCGGTTCGAGGTCCTCTCAGTGTTTGGAATTCACTTACTCAGCATACCCTCCACAGCCAACAGCCAGATCGCCTGTTGACACAACCGCCTTCCCGGGCTATAATCACCGTAGACAACCGAAGAGTGCTCGAAAGACTGTGAAAGGGAGTAGTAAGGCGGCCATCCGGACTGCCAGAGAGCCGGGTCGCTGGAAACCGGCGTCGCAGGAGCCGCCCGAACTCGCCCTGGAGTTGCCCGCCGAAGCCCGGGTACAATATGTTATCGCTATAACACAGAGCTAATTGCAGAAGTCCTGCATATAGTGCGATTAATGTACGTGAAACACTATATGTCGTATGCTTCACGGACTTCTGC
>JACQGM010000350.1 GCA_016199585.1 Armatimonadota bacterium | reverse complement strand
CTATAATATATTATAGAATAATATATTGGCGCAGAGGCACCCTCGCCATTGTGCGTGAGGATGGATTCGTGGATTACCGCAGCACCCTGAACTTGCCGAAGACGCCGTTTCCGATGAAGGCGAGCCTGGCTCAACGCGAGCCGGAGGTCCAGCGCCGCTGGGAGGAGATGGACCTCTATCGCCGCTCGCTGGAGGCCGCCGCGCCGCGCGGCCGCTTCATCCTCCACGACGGCCCCCCTTACTCCAACGGCGACATCCACATGGGCCACGCCCTGAACAAGATCCTCAAGGACCTCATCGTCCGCTTTCGGGCGATGCAGGGCTATCAGGCGCCCTACGTGCCGGGGTGGGACAACCACGGCATGCCGATCGAGAACAACGTCGCCCGCGAGTTCCGTGACGCCGGCAAGATCCCCACCCGCATCGAGCTGCGCCGCCGCTGCCGCGCCTACGCCGATCACTGGGTCGGCGTGCAGCGCGAGCAGTTCCAGCGCCTGGGCGTGCGCGGTGACTGGGGACACCCCTACCTCACCATGGACCACGACTTCGAGGCGAAGGTCGTGGACGTGTTCGGCGAGTTGGCCGAGGCCGGCTTCATCTACCGCGGCCTGAAGCCGGTACATTGGTGCCCCACCGATGAGACGGCCCTCGCCGAGGCGGAGGTGGAGTACGGACCCCATGCCTCGCCCTCCATCTACGTGCGCTTCCCGCTGCGCCGCGACCCGAACGGCGTGTTCGCCGGCCTGCCGCCCGAGCGCTGCGCCACGATCATCTGGACCACCACGCCCTGGACGATCCCGGGCAACCTGGCGGTGGCGGTACGCCCCGATGCCGAGTACCTCGTCGTCCGCGCCGGCGAGGAGTGCTACCTTCTCGCGCGCGACCTGGCGCAAGCCACGCTGGAGGCGATCGGCGCGCCCGATTTCGAGGTCCTCTCGGCGCACTCCGGCGCCAGCCTGGAAGGGTTGGTCTTCGGGCATCCCCTCTTCGACCGGGACTCGCCGCTCTTCACCGCCGCCCACGTCACGATGGACGCGGGCACCGGCGTGGTACACACCGCTCCCGGGCATGGCCGCGAGGACTTCGAGCTGGGACAGGCGCACGGGCTGCCGGCCCTCTGCCCCGTGGATGAGCGCGGGCGCTTCACCGACGAGGCGGGTCCCTTTGCCGGACTGGATCTGAAACAGGGGAACACGGCAGTGATGGAGGCCCTGCGCGAGCGGGGCGCGCTGCTGCAGCAGGGAGTGCTGGAGCACCAGTACCCCCACTGCTGGCGCTGCCACCAGCCGACCATCTTCCGCGCCACCGTGCAGTGGTTCATGAGCATTGACGCCAACGAGCTGCGCGCGCGCGCCCTCGACGCGATCACCGGGGTGGAGTGGGTGCCCCCTGAGAGCATCAACCGCATCAACGCGATGGTGGGCGGCAGGCCCGACTGGTGCCTCTCTCGCCAGCGCGCCTGGGGCGTCGGCATCCCCGTCTTCTACTGCGCGAGCTGCAAGCACGAGGTGCTGGACCGCCGGGCGATCAACGCCGTGCGCGACATGGTCCAGCGTGAGGGATCCGACGCCTGGTTCGAGCGCGACCCCCGGGGGATCCTCCCCGAAGGGTATGCCTGTCCCGAGTGCGGCGGCACCGAGTTCACCAAGGAGACGGACATCCTTGACGTGTGGTTCGACTCCGGGTCCACTTGCCGCGCCGTGGTCGAGGCGCGGCCGGGTCTGGGATACCCGAGCGATGTCTACCTGGAAGGGTCCGACCAGCACCGCGGGTGGTTCAACTCGTCGCTGATGGTGGGGATGGGAACCAAGGGTCACGCCCCCTACCGAGCCGTGATCACGCACGGGATGCTCCTCGACGCCGAGGGACACGCGATGCACAAGTCGCGCGGAAACGCCATCTCGCCCGCCGAGGTCGTCAACCGCCACGGCGCCGACGTGCTGCGCCTCTGGGTCGCCTCCACCAACTACACCGAGGACGTGCGCCTGGGCGAGGAGATCCTGACGCGGGTGACGGACGTCTACCGCCGGCTGCGCAACACGCTGCGCTACTGCCTGGCGAACATCTCCGACTTCGACCCCCTGACCCGGGAGGTGGCCCGCGCCGACATGCCGGAGGTGGACCGCTGGGCGCTGCACCGGCTGCAGGAAGTGATCGCCAGCGTCACCGCGGCCTACGAGAGCTACGCCTTCCACCGCGCCTATCACCTGCTGCACAACTTCTGCGCGGTGGACCTGAGCGCGTTCTACCTGGACGTGCTGAAGGACCGGCTTTACACCAGCCCGGCCAACTCCCGCGAGCGGCGCGCGGCACAGACGGTGCTGCACGAGATCGCCGTCGCCCTTTGCGGCATGCTCGCGCCAATCCTGGCACACACCGCCGAGGAGGCCTGGGGCTATCTGCCGGCGAAGGAGGGCCGGCCGGAGAGCGTGCATCTGGCGGAGTTCCCCGTGGTGACGGAGGCGTTCCGCGACGAGGAGCTGGCAGCGCGCTGGGCACGTCTGCTCGGCGTGCGCGACCAGGTCCTCAAGGTGCTGGAGGAGTCGCGGCGGGCTGGGACGATCGGGCAGCCGCTGGAGGCGCGCGTCTCGCTGCGCGCCTCGGGGGACTTGCTGGATCTCCTGCGCGGCTATGAGGCGGATCTGGCTACGATCCTTATCGTCTCCGAGGTCCGTCTCGAGGCGGCGCCCGCGGGAGACCTGGAAGCGCGCGCCAAGCCCGCTGCCGGCGTGAAGTGCGAGCGGTGCTGGCTCGTCCGCGAGAACGTGGGCACTCGCGCGGCGCACCCCACGTTGTGCGTGCGCTGCGCCGATGCCGTATCGGCGTGAATGACGGGATACATTATTCTATAGTACTTCCTGTAGGGTGATGTATCCGGGAGAGATCCGTGGCACAGAACCTGGACACGAATCGCTACCGGGAGATGCTCGATAAGGAGCGGGCCCGGATGCAGCACCAGATGCGGGCCACCGAGATCAAGGAGTCGCAGTCTGATGCACTGAGCGAGCTGTCGGACTACGACGACCACCCTGCCGACGTGGCCAACGAGACCTTCGAGCGGGAAAAGGAGCGCACACTGCGCGGCACTGCCCGGGCGACGCTCGACCGGATCGAGGCAGCCCTGGGCAAGATGGAGCGCGGCACCTACGGCCTGTGCGACATCTGCGGCAAGGCGATCCCTCCCGGACGATTGGATGCCGTCCCCTACGCCACGCTCTGTGTCAAGTGCCAGGCCGACGTGGAAGGTCCGTAGCGGCATGCGCCGTCTCGCGTTCTGGGTGGTGGCTCTCGCCGTGCTGGCTGCCGACCAGGGGAGCAAGGCTCTGGCGACGCGCGCCCTGTCGCCGGGGGAGCTGGTGCCGGTGGTCGGTCGCGCGCTCGGCGTGCGCCTCAGCACGAACACCGGCGCCGCGTTCAGCCTCTTCCCGGCGGGCGGGCCGGCGCTGGTCGCGCTGACGGTCGCGGCCATCGGCGTCATCCTGTACTTCTACTTCTCAGGGCGGGCGGAGCGGATGCACCGGCTGATGCTCCCCGCTCTGGCCCTCGAGTTGGGCGGCGCCGCCGGCAATCTGGCGGATCGTCTTCGCTTCGGGCACGTGGTGGACTTCATCTACACCAGCTTCTGGCCGACGTTCAACGTGGCCGACATCGGCCTCACGGTCGGCGCCGTGCTGCTGGCCTATTGCTTGATTGTGAGCACGGAGAAGGAACCGTCGGTGAGGGGTGAGGGGTGCGTCTGAATGCGTCCGATATTGTTTGAGATTCCCGCCATTCCGATCTGGGGTTGGGTGATACTGCTGTCGGGCTTCTTTGGCCTGAGCGCCTACTGGGGCGCGCGCGACGTGGTGGCGGATGCGGCTTCGGCAGAGGAGCGGCGGCGGCGCGTCCGGAGCACGCTGCTCACGAACCTGCTCCTCTTCGCCCTCGGCGCCGCGCTGGTCTGGCGCTTCGGCGAGGCGCTGGCGCGGCCGCTGCCGGTGCGCGCCTACGGCTTCCTGCTGATGCTGGCGTTCGCGGCCGGTCTCGTCTGCCTGCAGCGGGTGGCGCGGGGCACGGCGCTGAGTGCCGAGAGCGCCGTGGACGTGATGCTGGGCCTGCTGCTCGTCTCCGTCCTTTCGTCGCGGGTGATGTATATCCTGCTCAACTGGGGGCAGTACGCGGGGCACTGGCGCGCGCTGCTCCAGGTGTGGGAGGGCGGTCTGTCGTTCCACGGCGGTCTGCTCGGGGGCATCCTCTGGGTGGCGTGGTACGCGCGCCGGCACCGCCTCGGGTTCCTGTGGCTGGCCGATCTGATGGTACCGGGCCTGGCCCTCGGCTATGCCATCGCGCGCGTCGGCTGCTTCCTGAACGGCTGCTGCTACGGAACGCCCACCCACCTTCCCTGGGCGGTGCGCTTCCAGGATCCGCCTCTCTCGAACCAATGGACCGAGCCGAGCCACCCGGTGCAGATCTATGCCAGCCTGACGAACCTGGTCATCTTCGCGATCATCCTCCGCCTGGCGCGCCGGAAGCGATTCGACGGTCAGGTTCTGGGCGCGTACCTGGTGCTCTACTCGGCCTATCGCTTCGGGGCGGAGTGGCTGCGCAAGGGGGTGACGGGATCCCTGCTCGCCCTGGGGATGACGCAGGCACAGTGGGCCAGCCTGGGCGTTGCCGCGGTGGGCGCCCTGATGGTGGCCCTCCTCGCTCGCCGGGCGGAGAAGACGGCGGTCACGGCGACGGGCAGAAGGGACGACCGGGAGCCTCGGGCGCGACCGGACGCCGCGAAGGACACGCTATCGGCGGAGCGCGCGGATCGTGACGGGAAGGTGCGCGGGAGCGCATCGGTGCCGCCGCGCGGGAAGGCCCGGAAGCGCCGGTAGCGCGACGCCGAGTCAGGAACGATGCGAATCCTGCACGTACTCCCGCACGCAGCCGGGGGGATGCTGCGCCACGTTCAGACGCTGCTGAACGGCTTGGACCCCGGACGGTATGAGCAATGGTGCGCAACGCCGCCGGGCGAGGCGCTCGACGCCGTCCTGGAGATGACTTCCGGGCGCGGGATGGCACTGCCGCTGGACGATCCACCCAGTGCCGGGGGGCTGCTGCGCTCCGGTCTCGCCCTGTCGGGGTTCGTCCGTCTGGTGGGCTTCGATCTGATCCACGGACATGGCTACCGCGGCATGCTGCTGGCCGCCATGGCCGCGCGCATGAGGCGCCGCCCGTTCGTCTTCACGGCGCACACCCTCCCCGACGAAGTCCCGCCGAAGACCTGGCGCGCGGCGAAGTCGCTGGCCCGGGGCGCGGCGGGGATCGTCTGCGTCTCCGAAGCGGTGGCGCGGGAGCTCTCAGCCCGGCTCCGTGGATGGACTCGGCTGAGACCAGGCGTCCGGGTGGTCTACAACGGCATCGATCCCGGGCCGCCGCCGGGACCCCGCATCCCCTTGCCCGCTGACCTGAACGCCGCGGGCCGACGGCCGATCGTGCTGACGGCGGCGCGCCTGGCCCCGCAGAAGGGGATCGACGTGCTGGTGGAAGCCTGGGCGGGCCTGGTCCCGGACTTCCCGGAGGGCCTGCTCCTGGTGGCTGGAGACGGCCCGGAGCGCCCCGCGTTGGAGGCGCGCGCGGCGGCGCGCGGCGTGGCCCGGTCGGTACGCTTCCTCGGGTTCCGCACCGACGTGCGCCACCTGCTCCGGTCGGCGGATGCGGTGGCTATCCCCTCGCGGATGGAGGGGCAGTCGCTCTTCGCCCTGGAGGCGATGGCCGAGGGCGCTCCCGTCGCCGCCAGCCGCGCAGGGGGTCTCCCCGAGATGGTCCGCGATGGTGAGACCGGCTTGCTCGCGCCCCCCGACGATCCCGCCGCTCTCGCCGACGCGCTGCGCCGCCTCCTCTCCGACGCCGCCCTCGCCGCGCAGCTTGCCGCAGGCGCCCGCCGCTTCGTGGAGACGGAGATGACCATCGAGCGGATGCTCGCGGGGATGGATGCCTTCTACCAGTCGGCTATCGGTGCGTAGGGGCGAACCGCGTGTTCGCCCCGGGGAGAACGCTGTGAGAGGTGGTTGTTCGACCGGGTGGGGGCCATTGGCTCGGCGCCTGGGCATCGCCCTGTGGCTGGCAGGTGCCGTGCGCCTTGCTGTCGGGCCAGCCTCCGCACCTGCCGCCGGAGCGGCTGCACTCCCACACCCCCACACCCCCACACTCCCACACTCCCGTATCGCTGTCCTCGTCCTCATCCCCGCCGTCAGCCTGGACGACCTCGTCTCGACGCCGACGGAGGGCATCCGCAGCCTGCTGGACACCGGCGCGGTGGGCATCCTCAATACGCGCACGGGACCCAGCCGCGCCGGGCGGGCCAACCGCGCCATTGACAGCCTGGTGCTGCACCCAGAGGAGGTGCGGCCGACCACGATTGAAGCGGGGTGCCTGACGCTGGGAGCGGGCGCCCGCTGCCACGCGCGCACCGAGGCGGGCGAGGCGTTCGAGGCCGACGAAGTCGTGGATGGCATCCGCGCCGCCGACCTGTGGGCGCAGCGCACCGGGCTCCCGGTCACGCGCGACCGGATCTTCCAGGTTGCCATCCCGCGCATGGCCGGACGCCACGAGCGCCTCTCCTACGCCGCCCGGCCCGGCGCCCTCGGGCAGGCACTGCGCGAGGCAGGGATCCTGGCCGCCGCCGTCGGCAACGCGGATGACGACGCCGGCCCGCACCGCGAGGCCGCCTGCCTCGCCATGGACACCCGGGGCCGCGTGCCCCTCGGCCGCGTCGGCCCGGAGATGGCGACGCCCGACCCGTGGACCCCCGGGGGACGGAGGACCAACGCCGAGGCCGTGCTCCGCGGCGTGACCGAGGCACTGGGCGCGGGCGCGCGCTTCGTCGTCGTGGACACGGGCGATACCGGCCGCGTGGACCGCGCCACGGCCGACATCCAGGAGGAGGTCCGGCCAGTGCGACGACGCGAGGCGATCCGGCACGCCGACCGCATCGTCACCGGGCTGAGGCGCCTTCTCGACCCGGCTGGTACGCTCCTCATCCTGGTCGCGCCCGTCGTCTCCCTCGATGCCGCGCGCGACGGCAACCCGCTGGCTCCGGTCATCCTCGCCGGGGGAGGCCGCGAGCGCGGGGTGATCCTCTCCCCCTCCACGCGCACTCCCGGCCTGGGCGTCAACACCGACATCGCCCCGACCATCCTCGACTTCCTCGGCGCGCCGATCCCGGCGGACATGATCGGCCGGCCGCTCACCGCCCGGCGGGATGCGCAGGCGGCGGACACGGTGCTCGCGCTGGAGCGGCGCTTCCGGCAAGTGGAGGACTACGGGCGTCCCCTGGTGCGCTGGCTGGTGTGGGGGCAGGTGGCGCTGTTCGGGGCGTTCCTCCTGTTCCTCTGGGCCCGGCCAGGAGCGTGCGCCTCGCAGCGGGGAGTCCTGCGCGCGGGCGCCCTGGCGGTGGCCGCTCTCCCGGCCGCCGTCCTGTTGGTGGGCCTCTTCGCGCCGGCATCGCCGCCGGTGGGCGGCGCGCTGATGCTCCTCCTGCTGGCGGGGCTGGCCGGGATCGGCAGGCTTGCCGGCCGATGGGTGTCGCCCGTGGGCTTCCTCTGGCTGCTGGGGGGCGCGCTCTGGGGGTGCGACCTCCTCACCGGCGGCGGCCTCCTGCGCGCCTCGCCGCTCGGCTACTCGCCCTATTCGGGGGCCCGCTACTACGGCATCGGCAATGAGGGATTCGGCCTGCTGGTGCCCGCGCTGCTGCTGGGCGCGACGTGCGCCGCGTGCGGACTGGGCGCCCGGCCGGCGCGGGAAGCCCGCTCCGGCCGGGCGGGCGTGCTGGTGGCGGGCGTCCTGGTGCTGCTGACGGCGGCACTGGTGGGGCACCCGGCATTCGGGGCGAACTTCGGGGGAGCGCTGGGCGCCGCCGCCGCGGGCGCGTCCGCCATCGCGCTGGCGCTGCGCGGGCGCGTCCGCCGCCGGACGCTCGTCGGTGTGGGCCTGGCGGGGTTGGCGGTGATGGCGCTGCCGGTGTGCCTGGAGCTCCTCTCGGGGGCGGGGGAGCAGTCACACATCGGGCGGGCACTGGCGCTGGTGAGCGCGGGGGGACCCGGAGAGGCGTGGGCCGTTGCCGCGCGCAAGCTGAAGATGAACTGGACTCTCCTCCGCCACAGCCCGTGGAGCCGCCTGCTGGTCCTGGCCACGGCTGCCGCGCTCGCCCTGGCGCTCCGCGGGCGCGCGGCGCTCTCGCAGCAGCGCCCGGCGCTCCGGGACGGGCTGCTGGCCCTGGCCGCCGGCGCCGCCGCTTCTCTCCTCTTCAACGACTCCGGCGTCCTCCCCGCCGCGGAGATGGCCGCCGCCGGCGCCGCGGCGCTGGTGGTGTTCGCAGTTGAGAGTGAGTAGAGGGGTGTGGGGGTGTGGGGGCATAGGCGTTAACATAAGCGTTCCCGCGGTGCCACCCGGTATGAAACCGGGTGCTCCGGGCCGCT
>JACQGM010000026.1 GCA_016199585.1 Armatimonadota bacterium | reverse complement strand
TCCCACACCCCCATACTCCCTTAGTCCGACACCCCCATACTCCCATACTCCGTCACAGTCTGGCGCCGACTGCCGCGATCTCCGGGGTCCCCGTCTCGTTCACCGAGACGATGCCGCGCACAGTCATCTGCTTGCCCATCTGCCCGGTGGGGAGTGCCCAGCCCGAAGCGGCACTGTCGAAGCGCACGGCGCCGGTGCCGTCGTTGATCACGCCCCAGCACCCGGTGGTGGGGCACTGCTCCGCCATCTTCCCCTTGACCACGACTTCCTTGCCCTCATATGCCTGCGGATTGGCGGTCAGGTCGCGGATGGCGACCACCGGGGCGCTCTCGGACACGCCCTGCCCGTGCTGCGCCCCCCCCGATGAGGGCGCGGCCACGAAGTAGATCGCCGCTCCCAGAACGGCGAGAACCGCCACGATTGTCACGATGCTCTTCATCTCGTTCCCTCCTCAAAACTCCACCAGTAACTGTCCGGTGATCATCGTCATGCTCATCGGGTGCGCTCCTTCGCTGGCATCCGCACTCTGCAGCGCCAGGCGAAGGATGCGGTTGTCCGTCAGCTTGTGCTCGATGCCGATCCAGTTGCCGCTCAGCTTCCCGGAGAACTGCTTCCAGCGCTCCGTGCCGACATCAATCGAGGTCTTGTAGCTCAACGGCACGCTGAGCTGCACCCAGTGCCCGTAGGCGCCGCGGCCATTGTCGTCGCCGCCGACGAGCTCGGCGCGCACCAGGTACGGACCCCGGTAGTACTCCGCGTCGAGACCGACGCGGTTCTTCATGCTGAACTCCAGCACCTCGCCGCTGCCCATCACCGGGTCGCTCATCAGCGAGAAGACGGGGAGCTTGCCCCGCAGGGCGGAGACGCCCAGGCGCAGCTCGTTGTCTCCCAGCTCGAAGGTGCGGCTCACCCGCGCCGTGACGACCTTGTTGGCGTTGTTGTCCTTGCGGAACGACCCGTTGCCGGTGGTCACGGCGAGTTGGAACTCGGTATCCTTGTTCAGGAACCCCTCCAGCTCCGCGCCCGGATCGATGCGCACGCCGAGGCTGTAGCGGTAGAGCGTCTGTACCGGTCGGGTGTGCGTCTCGTAGTTGACCAGGTTCCCGAACGGGATGACGAACTGCCCCACCTTCAGTGTCGGCTCGCCCAGGTTGCGCCGGAAGATGGCGTAGAGATTGCCGAAGTGCATCTCCTTGCCCCGGCCCTTCATCGCGGTGTAGGCCGGGATCTGGATCGCGTACTCGACGTGCTCCCCGGCTTCGCCGGTCACCTCGGCCTCCGCCGCCATCACCTCCAGCTTCGCGGGGTCGCTCCCCGCCATCGGGCGCACGTCCAGCCGGTAGCGGATCGCATAGGACTTGCCGCGGCCGCCCCCGTCCTCACCGGCCTCCGCTGCGGCGGCCTCGGCTGGCGCCGTCTCGGGCGGCGCCGCCGGGCTCTCCCCGGCGCGCGCCGGCCCCGCGGCCATGGCGATCAGGACGCCGACCGCCACCAAACCCTTCATGCGCGGCTGAATGCTTCTCATGCCACTCCCCTACCCAAGCTCGTCCAGCAGGACCAGGAGCTTCTTCACCGAGAACGCCACGGTGGCCGACGGCTTCTCCGCCCCCTTGGCCGCGGGCTTGATGTCCTTACCGATCTCCATCGGGTCCTTGACACTCTTCCCGTCGAACTGCCCCAGGAAGGCGCCGCTACGCAGCGCGGCGCGGGCGCGCTCCCGGTCGCGCTGGATGCCGACGCCCTTCACCTTGCCGCTGTTGTCCAACGCCACCACCACCTCGATGGCGCCGTACTGGCCCTTACCGAGGTGAGTGAGAATCGTGCCGACCTGCTTTCCGTCGTCAATGATGCGGTAGAACTTGAACTCACTCTCGTCCGGGTCCAGGCGCGCGCCGATGCGCTTCTCGATGGCGGCGCGCTTGCCGCCGGGCGTCCGGAAGTCGGTCTTGTAGGTATCGGCGCCGGGGAAGAACCGCTTGATGTCCTGGTCCGGCTTGCGCCAGACGCAGAGGGCGGCTTCGGCGGCCGTGTGCGCCAGCGCCAGGGAGACGCCCGCGAGGGCGACCGTCGCCACCAGCTTCTTGCTACGGGTCATCCAGCTCATTTGCTCTCATGCCTCCAGGCGGGGCTTCGGTCGGCCCCGCTCATCCCACGCTCCCGCTCTCGGCGGCTTCACCCGCCGTGCGGCAGAGAATCCAGGTATCGGATGATAGCTGCGCGCCACGAGGACGCGCGGTGGAGGAGGCGGTTGGCTGGCGAGGAGCACCCCAGCTCGAGCCACGGAAGGCGGCCGGCGCGGCGGGCCAAGAAGTGGCGGAGACTGGGGGCAAGCGGAATCGCCTGCACCGCCTCAACCCGCGGTGCCCGTCAGGTTGCTGACAGGCAGCGGGCTAGGAGGCGGGCGGCGCGCGGCCGGCGTCGGGGCGGGACTCGTGCTGAGACCCGGGACCCCGGTGGAACTCGGGGGGATACGGAGCGCCCCTCTCGGGGGCTTCGAGGAGCGAGGCGGCAGCCGGCGCCGCGCCGGCCAGGATTGCGCCGGCCAGAAGGACGCGGGCACGCGCCGCGGCTGCCGAGAGCATCGCCGGCGAGCCGCCGTCGCGCGGCAGCCCGCACTGGCACGCCATGCCGTCCGGGTCCGCCCCGGACCCGGACGGCACGACGTGCCGGCTATCGGCAGAAGGAGATGACGAATGACCGGAGCAGGAAGGCCCGGCCGCGGACGGAGTCGCACGGCAGCAGGCATGGCCGCCGGCGACGGATGCCGGCGAGCAGGAGCACGCAGCCTGAGCGGCGCGCGCCGCCGCCGCGCCCGACGCGCAGGGCGCACCGAGCGCCGCCAGCGCCGGACCCAGCGTCAGCGTCACCAGTGCGAGGAGCACTACCGGGAATGTGTATCGTCTCGCTCGTCTCATGGCTGCGATCCGCCGGTGGGCGCGCTCTCCATCGGAAAGGCGCTTCCGGCTTTCACCTGGTAAGACACACCGCCGCGCCGGTCGGTTCCGGGAGTCTGCCCGTGCCGCGCCCGATGATCCGCACGGCACCGCCTCGGCAGACGACGCGCTGCGGCACCGGCGGCGAGCCGCCTCGCCGGCGCCCGGCTACGCCGGGAGCGGGCGCTTGAGGAAGTAGGTGTAGCCGACCACGGAGACCAGCTCCCACCCCTCCCGACCGAGCTCCTTGAGCACCTCCGGGTCCTCCTTGCCGTCAAACTCCCTCGCCGGCTTGCCGTCAACGATCCAGCCGCCGGCGTGCTCACTGCGGTAGGCGGTCCGGTAATCCCGGCGCTGCATCCTCTCACCCCCGTTGCCCTATTCGCCCGCGCGATGCCGTTCCCTCTCTTGCAGGATGCGCGCCATCCCCGGCGAACCAGCCAGGGAAGGGGCATCGGATATTGAGCATGTGCGCTTCGAGCGACAACCCGACATGGGATCTCTTCCGCACGCAGGTGCGGCGCTACTGGCGCGCCGCCGCCTTCGCTCGGCTCGCGGGCCTGGTCGTGCTCGTGGTCGCCGCGCAGACGCTCGCCACGATGATGGTGCTGCGCGCGAACCTGGCGGCGTCCCCTGCCGGGTTCACGCCGGGCATTCTCCCGACGGCGTTCTCGGTGCTCGGGCTCTACTCCCCCGTGGGGCTGGCGGCGGTGCGCTGGGCCGACATGAGCGCGGCGGCGCTGCTGGTCGCGCTGGGCACCACGGTCGGGGCCGTCCAGTTGGCTGTTGAGCGGTTTGTGATGCCCGCGTACGCAGGGAAGGCGCTCGCCGGGCCGCGCCGCACGGAGTGCGCGGGCGCGGACCCCCACCGGGTGTTCATCGGCGCGGGCGCCGCGGCGCTGCTCCCCTTCGCGCTCCTGACGGCCGCCGGCCTGATCGTGGCCGCTGCCATCAGCCTGATCCTCCCGGCGTACGCGCCGCCGCCCGACAGCCTCCCGCGCGAGGCCACCGTCGAGGCGGGGATGCGTCGGCTGCTGCTCTTCCTCGTGGTGACGCCGATTCGCTTCGCGCTCGTGGCGGCGCTGCTGCTCAGCATCTCGGCGCTCTGCCGCTCGGCGCGGGGTGCGGTGGCGGCGTGCTACGCGGCGGGGGCCTTGCTGCTGCCGGTGGCATCCCACTTCGCCTTGATATGTGTCACCGACGTGGTGCCCCCGGGCACGATCCCCCACTGGCGCCTCTACGCGAGCCAGGCGGTCCCGCCCGCCCTGGCGCTGCTGGCGCTCGCGGTTCTCCTGCCCGAGTCGCTGACCGCGCTCGGCCGGGAGACGCCACCCGCGGAAGGCGCGGATGCGGGGATCCTGGTGGCTCGCGCGAAGTCGGAAGGCGTTCTCATTCGCGAGGTGGCACGGGAGAGCCTCGCGGCGCGCGCCGGCCTGCGCCCGGGGGATGTGATCGTCAGCATGGACGGAAGCCGCATCCGCGATGGCGAGGATCTGGTCCGGGTCGCCGCCCGAGGGACCGCGCGCGGGCCGCGCCGGCTCGCGGTGGTGCGAGACGGCGCCGTCGTCAGCGCGGAGGTGGACCCGAGAGAGCGCACGGGCAAGAGCGGAGACGCGGAGGGGGGAACTCAGAGGCGCTGAGGGAGACCAGCCCGATTCTCGGGCGCTCCGGGCAGTCTCCGGCCGTTTGCCTCGGAGCGCCGGTGCCGAACCGGCTGGAGGTGGGGTGAGGGCAGTCTCCGGGGGTTGAGGGCACCACCAGCCTCGGGCGCGGCGGCAGCCTGTGGGGGCACCAGGCGCCCCCATCAACGGCGCAGGCGCCCCCGGGGGCGCCTGCGCTCTCTTCACACTGCGTCCGCCGGGGCAAGCCTCGTCGCCCCGACGGGGGTGGCCCTCAGTCCGCGTCGATGGTGTAGATCCGCGGGGTGCCGCTCTTCCACTTCACCCACTTGGCGTGCCCGTCGCCGAAGACGGCGTTGAAGCCGTCGAAGTGGGGGTTCCCCACGCGGCGGTAGTAGCTGCTGCTGCCGTTCATGTAGGTGTTGTTG
>JACQGM010000338.1 GCA_016199585.1 Armatimonadota bacterium | reverse complement strand
CGCGGCGCTCGCAGGTTCTGCTCGTTAGTAGTACAGAGGGGTCTCGCACCGGGCCGAGCGTCCCGACTCCGGCCGCGACCGACTAGAAGAGGACCGGGTATCACGGCGGCGAAAAGGGTGCTGACGACCGGCGCACGCTCGCTCCGCAGGGCGAACGACGGCGCCGCGCGTGGGTGATGGAACAGGAGACGAGCCATGTTTACGGTCCTGACGGTGGTTCTGGTGCTGGTGACGGCGCTCGGGCTGGCGTCCGATGTCAACGCCAAAGAGCGCAGCCGGTTCGTGACCGCAGAGATGCGCGCGAACGCCCTGGAGAACGCCAAGCGGTTCGAGTGGGCGGCTGCCCGGCAGAGCACTGCCGTGGCCCGCGCCCGGCCCTGGCTGGCGAAGAGTGATGACGAGCTCTGGGAGATGATCACCAGCCAGGAGCTGCCGCGCGACATCCACACCAACAAAGATGTTGGCTGCCCCAAGTGCGGCGACGGCATCTTCCGGTTCGGCAACTACCCCTGGGAGCGGGCCGGCGAGTGGAAGCTGAAGTGCCCCAACTGCGGGGAGGCATACCCGAAGAACGCCTTCCGTGCCTACTACCGGACCGCCCTGGACGAGCGCGGCTGTTTCCGTCGCGGACGGGGCGATCCGAGCCTGCTCGTCAACGCCGAGCACCCCGATCCCGAGGACCCCCTCCACAAGCTGTACGTGGACGATGGCTACGGCCTCTACGATGAGAAGGGCAACCGTCACCGCTTCGTCGCCTACTACAACTCCTGGGTCCACTGGGCCGAGATACGATCCGCCCTCATCAGCCTGGCGCAGGCATATACCCTCACCTCCGATCCGCGTTACGCGCACAAGGTGGCCGTGCTGCTCGACCGCATCGCCGACGTCTATCCCGAGATGGACTTCATGCCCCTGCACACGCTCGGGTTCGAGCACTCGCACGGCGGCGGGGGAAAGGGGCGGATCCAGGGCGCCATTTGGGAGGCCGACGCCACCACCCGCATGGCGCGCCACTATGACGACATCTTCGACGGCATCCAGGGCGACGAGGCGCTCGTGCGCTTCTGCTCGGAGAAGGCGCGGAAGCACGGGCTGGGCGACAAGGGGAGCGTCGCGGCGATCGCCCGGCACATCGAAGACCATCTCCTGCTGGAGATCCTTGCCTCGGTGAAGGATGGCCGCATCTCCCCCAACCTCGGCGGGCGGAAGGTGTGTACCGTCACCACAGCCACCGCCCTCGACCGGGGCAAAGAGACCGAGTCCTGGCTCGATTGGATCTTCGACCCCGGCTTCCCGAACGGCCAATCCCTCACCTGGCTCCTCACCGAGGGGGTTGACCGCGAGGGGATGGGCGGGGAGTGCGGCAGCTACGGTCTCGGATGGACCCGGCGCATGGCGCGGTTCCCCGACCTGCTGGCCGCCTACCCCGACTACCGGAAGCACGACCTGCGGGCCGAGTTCCCGAAGCTGAAGCAGTGCTTCCTCGTCGAGCCGCGGCTGATGTGCCTGGACGCCGCCTTCCCCAACATCGGCGACGGCGGGGCCACGGGGAGCTGGCAGCGCGTCGGGAGCGCGGAGATGTTCGCCCTGGGCTACCGGCTCTACCGGGATCCCCAACTGGCAGCGCTCGCCTGGCGCTATGCCGGCGCTGAACCTGCCGCTCTGCGGACGGATACGGACATCTTCGAGAAGGACCCCGACGCTCTCGCCAATGAGATCGCCCGTGTCGCCAAGACGGAGCCGTTCACGCTGAAGAGCGACCACCTGGGCGGCTACGGCCAGGCAGTGCTGCAGACGGAACAGCCCGAGAACGGCCGGGCCCTCTGGATCCACTACGGATACGCCAAGGGCCACTGGCACGCCGATTGTCTCGGCATCGGCCTCTACGCCCACAACGTGGACATGCTCCCGGATCTGGGCTACCCGGAGTACACCGGCGCCTGGCCCCAGCGGTTCGCCTGGACCAGCCAGACCATCAGCCACAACACGCTCTTCGTGAACGAGACGCGGTCCAAGACCGGCGGCAAGCTGGCGCTCTTCGCCGTGCAGCCGCCCCTGCGCGTGATGGAGGTCGCCTCCGCGTCCGCCTACCCGGACCTGAAGACCTACCGGCGCGCCGTGGCGCTGGTGGATGTCTCCGACACAGCGAGCTACGTCCTGGACGTGTTCCGGGCGCGCGGGGGCAGGAACCATCGGCTCTCCTACCACGGCCCGGCGCAGACGGCGCAGGTAGCCGGCCTCACCCTCGTGCCCCAGCCGACCGGCACCTTCGCCGGGCCGGAGGTGGGGTTCACCCAGCTCCCGGGCGAGGGCGAGACGATCTCCAACACCTCCGGGTTCTCCTATCTCTACGACGTGGCCCGCTCCGGCGGGCGGGTGGAGCAGCCGTACGCGGTGGACTGGAAGGCCGAGGACCTGCGGGGACGCATCGCGGAAGGGGAGGAGCCGCACCTGCGGCTGCACGCCCTGACGCCCTGCGACGAGGTCGCCCTCGCCAGCGGCGATCCCCCGCAGAACAAGCCGGGCAACCCGCGCCGCCTCCGCTACCTCCTCCAGAGCCGCCT
>JACQGM010000337.1 GCA_016199585.1 Armatimonadota bacterium | reverse complement strand
GAAGCGCATGCGCAAGATCGTAGTGAAGTCGCCGACGACGGGGCAGGACAGCTCGTACGCGGTGCCCTTCTCATCGCGTCCGACGGTGTACGCGGGCGACCACATCGACGCCGGCGAGCAGATCGTCGACGGTCCGCTCAACCCGCACGACGTGCTGCGCGTGCGCGGTGTCGACGACGTGCAGAAGTACCTGGTCAACCAGGTGCAGCACGTGTACCGCTCGCAGGGCGTGGACATCAACGACAAGCACGTCGAGGTGATCGTCCGCCAGATGCTGAAGAAGCGGAAGATCCTGGACCCGGGCGACACGGATCTGCTCCCCGGGCAGATAGTGGACAAGTTCGAGCTGCAGGCGGAGAACCAGCGCGTGGAGGCGGCCGGCGGGCGCCCGGCGCGCGCCGAGTACCTCCTGCTCGGGATCACCGAGGCATCGCTGGCTACGGAGTCGTTCCTTTCCGCCGCCTCGTTCCAGAAGACCACCAAGGTGCTCACCGACGCCGCCGTGAAGGGCAAGGAAGACCACCTGGTCGGGCTGAAGGAGAATGTGATCATCGGCCGCCTCATCCCTGCCGGCACCGGCATGGTGCCCTACCGCGAGCTGCGCGTGCGGCCGACGGACGCGGAGGACCTCTCCACCTTCGAGCGCCTGCTCCCGGCGGATGAGGACCTCTCCTCCGAGGACTACATGCCCTCTCGCGGCGTGGCCGTGCTCGACCGCGACGAGGAGGAGGAACTGCCGGCGCCGCGCCGCCTCAGGCACCCGGGCCTTCCGGAGCCGGATGAGGTGCTGGACGAGGACGAAGACGAGGAGGAGGAGGAGCGGGAAGCCCTGCCCGCGGTAGATGAGACCGCGCTCGCCCGCCTCGCCCCCACCGGCGATGACGAGGAGAAGGAGGACGGCGAGGAGTAGTCGCTTCGTGGCAACCGGTGGCTGGAGTGAACGCGAAGGGGGGCGCCCGGTCCGCATACCGGGCGCCCCCTTCGTGCTTCAGGGCGCTCCCCACCTCGGCCAGGGCGCCCGCCCTGGCCTTTCCTTCTCTCTACCCCTGGCGTTCGACCACCATCCGTCGGCCTCGTTCACGAGAGGGAAAGGTCGCTCTTGTGGATGCGGGAGGCCGCCGAGAAGTGGGCGGCCGGGGGCGCGGGCGGCTCGCCGTAGGCGGCGCTCCGGTGTGGCGGGAGGTGGGGCACCACCGTTCTCCCCCTCCCGCCACGGCACCGCCAGCCCCAGGGCAACCGTGCCGGGCACAGCGCCGCCAGCGGGCTTCTTGCTGCGCCCGGCAGCCCACCAGCGGCTCCAGCTTTCGGGACCGCGCCGGAATCGCCCGGCGGCCCCCGACCTCCGGCACGACGGCGGCGGCCGCCCCTCACGCGGCGCTGGCCGCTATCATGCCGTGCTGTTCGGCCTCCGCTTCCCGACCAGCCGGGCGAGCGGGGGACGGCCCGGGCGGGGCACGGAACTCCTCGCGGGTGGTGACGCACCCGACCTGGGTCCTCCCCTCGGGAACCGCCTCCCCGGTGGCGACCGCGGGGCCGTAGCCGGGCGGCGTGAAGGCATCCCCTGCCCTTCCGACCCGTCAGCCCGGCCGGACTCCCGCGTCGAAGCGACCCCCTCGGGCGTGACCTGGAACGCGCGTTCGCTCCAGCAGGTGGGGGGGCACGCGGCGCTCGGGAGGCGCGGCGGCCTTCCGCCGCGCGGCGCCGCCGGGCCCTCCCGCGCCGGCTCCGGCGCGCGGGGACCGCTCGCCGCCATGGCAGTTGGGGCACGCGTGGCCCTCTTCCTCGGTGCAGATGACGCCGGTGCCTCCGCACCAGCAGCAGGGAACTCTCATCGGGCTCCATCCCTTCCACGATCCACCAACCACACGGAGCCGCCGGCGATACGGTGCCTTCCGGCCGGCCGCCGACCCTCACGCGGCCCTGGCTGTCGCCATCAGTTCTCCCTTCGCCTCCGCTGCCGGGCCGCTGCGGCGAGCCACGGGGAGCTCCGCGCACGCGCGCCCCGCCGCGCCTGCCCGGGCGCGCACGGCGTCCGCCAGACCCGCCAACAGGCCGCACTCCGGCGCCGCCGTGTAGACCGCGCCCCCGGCGCTCAGGATCGCTTCCGCCCCCCGCGCGCCGTCCGGACCGGCGCCGGAGAGGACCACCAGGTGCGCGCGCGTGCCGGCGGCGAAGGCCGCGAGCGTCCGGTCCAGCGCCTCTCCGGACTGGGGGCCGGGGTGGCGGGCCTCGAGATGGATAGTAGGGCGGCCATCGCGCGCCGGGCGGAGGGATGCGAGACAGCTCCCGGGGAGGATCAGAACGCTGCCGGGCGTGAGGAAGTCACCCTGACGGGCCTCGCGCACCGGCACGGCGGCGCGGGCGGCCAGGTAGTGCGCCAGGGCGCGGGTGATGGCGGCGGGGAGGCTGAGCGCCACGCAGATGGTGGCCGGCACGTCCGAGGGCAGCGCGGTGATCAGCGGCACGAGGGCCCCCGGGGCACCGACATCCCCCGTCACCACCCAGGTCTCGCCCGGCCGGGACGCCAGGGCGCCGAGCAGCGACGCCGCGGCGCGCGGGCGCAGTCGCTCCCGGGGCACGCGGGCGGCCAGACGGACGCGGTCGAGCAAGGCGCCGATGAAGGGCGGGCTGGTCCAGAGGTGCTCCGGCCTGCGGCAGGCGAAGTCCACGGCGCCCGCGTCCAGGCAGGCGACAATGTCTTCGGTGAAGCCACACCCGGCGGTGGCCGTGACCACGATGCGCCGGCGCTGCCACGACACGATGGCCCCGATGGCGGTCGGTCCGGAGAGCCGCGGCAGGGCCACGTCGAGCGAGATGACGTCCGGTTCGAGTGTCTCGGCGAGGGCGCAAGCGGCTTCCCCGTCGCGACAGGCTCCCGCCAGCGCGATGTCGGCGCTCCGGGCGGCGGCCCGGGTGAGCGCGGCCGTCAGGTGGGGCAAGGCGTGGGCGGCGAGGAGCCGCACCGGAGTCGGGGCGGCAGTCATCTCCGTCTCCGCATCCAGGCGCGCGCGGGCCGTCCTTCTTCACGCACCCAGCGCTCCCAGGCGAGCGGCCGGGCCGTCTGCGCGCGCCGAGCGAAGTGCGCGGCGGCCCGAGCCAGCACGCCGATGAGACGCGCTTCCCGATCCGAGAAGGAGTGGCTCTCGGGAGCGAAGAGGCACACGCACCCGGTCAGCGCCGGCTCCGCAGCCACCGGGGCGCAGAGCACGTGCGTCAACTCCGGTGGCGCCCCGACCAGGCGCGTCCGGCAGATCGCCTGCTGGCGGATCGCCCTCCCGAGCGATCCCCCCGGGGGCACGAGGCGCATGGAGTCCTCAACGGCCTGCAGACCCCGAAGGATGAGCGGACGGAGACGCGAGCCCCGGCGCGCCAGCAGGGCGAAGGCGGCAGGCCCGACCACCGCGCAGGCGCCAGCGAGCGCGCGCTCCATCGCCGCCGCCGGCGATCCCCCCTCGCGCACGTGAGGCCACGCGCGCTCGAAGAGCACGTCAATGCGCTCGCCTTCCGTACCGACCCGCGAGCGCTCGAATTGGGCGATGGCCGTCTCGACGGCGGGCGCCAGGTCGGCCTGGCGGCAAGGCTTCACCAGGAAGCCCTGCGCCCCCGCTTCCGCCGCGCGCTTGACCAGCGCCTGCGAGGTGTAGCCGGTGACGACCAGGGCGCAGGAGGGCCGGGTGGCATTGATGATCTCCAGCGCCTCGATGCCGTCCATCACCGGCATCATCAGATCCATCAGAATGACATCAGGCTGCACGGAATGGACCAGGCGCGCGGCCTCGTGGCCGTCGTGGGCCCGGGCGCACACCTGGTAGCCACACAACTCCGCCATGTCGGCGATGGTGGCCCGAACCAGGGCCTCGTCGTCCACGACCATCACGCGCCACGGAGCATTCCCCCTGACCGGGGCGGTTGCGGGGCGCATCTCGTCACCCCCTTCGCTGGGCACCTTGGCGGCGCCACAGAAAAAGATGGACGGATGGCGCGGGCAGCCATCCGTCCCCTGGAGAGGAACAGGGCCAGTAGTTCCCTCCGTCACTCTTAATCATCGGCGGGCGCGCGCGGCTCTTCCATGAAACGATGGTCCTGCGAGAGAGGGTGAGGGCGGGGGTGAGCCACGTAACCCCCGCCGTAGTAGCCCGGCGCACGCCGGGGCGCGCCTCCCCCTGCCCCCTGTGCCGTAGAGGATGCAGGCGCTCGCACAGCGAACCCTGGTTCGGGAGGTAGGAGAAGGCCATGACAGAAGATTCCCTTGGCTTCCTGCGCGGGATACTGGAAGCGCCCAGTCCCTCCGGATACGAACAGCCGGTGCAGAGAGTGGTGCGCGATTGGATCGGCCGCTGTGCCCACGAGGTGCGCACCGACGCGCACGGCAACGTCATCGCGGCGCTGAACCCCCGGGGGAAGCCCCGCATCATGTTCGCCGGGCACTGCGACCAGCTCGGCCTCATCGTGCAGTACATTGACGACCAGGGCTACCTGTTCGTGAACCAGGTCGGTGGCCACGACATCCCGGTGCTGATCGGGCAGCGAATGACCGTCTGGGCGAAGGACGGGCCGATCCCCGGGGTGATGGCGCGCAAGCCGATCCACCTGCTGCGCGACGACGAGGCCAAGAAGCTGCCCAAGATGCACGACCTGTGGCTGGACATCGGCGCGCAGAACAAAGAGGAAGCGGCCGGCCTGGTGGACCTCGGCGACCCGATCACCTGGGTGCTGGGGATGGGCACCCTCCGCAACGACGTGGTGGTCGCGCCCGCCTTCGACGACAAATCGGGCGTCTACGTGGTGATGGAGGCGCTGCGGCTCCTCTCCGGGGAGAAGTTCGACGCGGCGCTCTTCGCGGTCTCCACCGTGCAGGAGGAGCTCGGCCTGCGCGGCGCCGTGACGAGCACTTTCTCAGTGGATCCCCAGGTGGGCATCGCGGTGGACGTGACGATGGCCACCGACCACCCGGGGATGGAGAAGAAGATGTCCGGCGACGTGGCGCTGAACAAGGGCCCGGTGGTGGCCCGCGGCCCGAACATCAACCCCGTGGTCTATGAGATGCTGGTGGCCGCGGCGAAGGAGAAGTCCATCCCGCACCAACTGCGCGGCATGGCGCGCCCGGGGGGCACGGACGCGGCGGCGATGCAGATCAGCCGGGGCGGCGTGGCCGCCGGCCTGGTGAGCATCCCGAACCGCTACATGCACAGCCCGGTGGAGGCGGTCTCGCTGGCGGATCTCCAGCACGCCGCGGAGCTGCTGGCCGAGTTCGTCCTGCGCGTCAAGAGCGACACCGACTTCACGCCGCGATAGTGCGATCGACCCAAGAGGTAGGAGAAGGCTATGACAGAAGATTCCCTTGGTTTCCTGCGCACGATCCTGGAGACGCCGAGCCCCTCCGGCTATGAGCAGCCGGTGCAGAAGGTGGTGCGCGACTGGATCAGCCGCTGTGCCGATGAGGTGCGCACCGACACGCACGGCAACGTCATCGCGGCGCTGAACCCCCGGGGAAAGCCCCGCATCATGTTCGCCGGGCACTGCGACCAGCTCGGGCTGATGGTGCAGCACATTGACGACCAGGGCTACCTGTTCGTCAGCCAGCTCGGCGGTCACGATATGTCGGTGCTGATCGGGCAGCGGATGACCGTCTGGGCGAAGGACGGGCCGATCCCCGGGGTGATGGCGCGCAAGCCGATCCACATCTTGCGCGATGATGAGGATAAGAAGCTGCCCAAGATGCACGAGCTGTGGCTGGACATCGGCGCGCAGAACAAAGAGGAAGCGGCCGGCCTGGTGGACCTCGGCGACCCGATCACCTGGACGCTGGAGATGAGCACCCTCCGCAATGACGTGGCGGTCGCGCCCGCCTTCGACGACAAGTCGGGCGTCTACGTGGTGATGGAGGCGCTGCGCCTCCTCTCCGGGGAGAAGTTCGACGGGGCGCTCTTCGCGGTCTCCACCGTGCAGGAGGAAGTGGGACTGCGGGGCGCCGTGACGAGCACCTTCTCGGTGGAACCTCAGGTGGGCATCGCCGTGGATGTCACCTTCGCCACCGATCATCCCGGGATGGAGAAGAAGATGACCGGCGAGGTCTCGCTCGGCAAGGGCCCGGTGGTCTACCGCGGCCCGAACATCAACCCCGTGGTGTATGAGACGCTGGTGGCCGGTGCGAAGGAGAAGGCGATCCCGCACCAGGTGCAGGGGATGGCGCGCCCGGGGGGCACGGACGCGGCGGCGATGCAGATCAGCCGGGGCGGCGTGGCCGCCGGCCTGGTGAGCATCCCGAACCGCTACATGCACAGCCCGGTGG
>JACQGM010000336.1 GCA_016199585.1 Armatimonadota bacterium | reverse complement strand
TCCCGCCAGCGCCCGCGCATCGTCCAGAAGGAGAAGAACAGCAGCGCCAGCAAGGCCCCGACCGCCTGCTCCCGCATGAAGGGCGCCACCATCTCGCCCGCCGAGTAGCGCTGTTCCCCCATCACCAGCTCGAGGACGACGCTCTCGAGCCTCCCCACCCAGTAGAAGAAGAAGACCGACCAGAGGAGGTCCAGCGGCATCGAGAACTGCAGCCCGATGAGGCAGGGATTGAGGGAGTAGGGCACGGGATCGAGCGCCGCCCAGGGCCGCGGCAGGCCCGGCAGCCGGGCGAAGCGGAACTTCACGCCCAGCTCCGGGATCGTCGGGTTGATCATGTGGAGCTGGTTCACCACGACCACGCCGGCCGCCAGGGCGAAGCCCACCCAGAAGAGAGAGGAGCGGTAGAGGCTGACACGCTCGCCGGTCATCGTCAGCGGAAGCTGGATGAGGGGGAAGGGGAGGCGCTCCTGGTAGCGCACTTGCCCATACACCAGGGCCGAGAGTGAGATCGCGACGCACACGACCCCCGCCACCAGCACCCCCCAGATGAGGAAGGGAGGGATCCACGGCCGCACTGCCGCCCAGCGCCAGAGATCCGCGTTCCCGGCGTAGAAGGCGCGCACGGCGTCCGGGTCGGACACGGTGAGCAACTTCGGGAGGTGGGGGAGGAGGCTCTCGGCCCAGCGGAGGTCGGTCTCCGCGAAACGATAGGGGTAGGGGAGGAGGGCCACCAGGTATTCAGCCATGATCGCCGTGCCGGTGCCTACCGTGCCCATGAGGAAGAGGAGCAGCAGCTCACTGCGGCGCAGCGCGAGGGCGGGGCGCCGTCGGCGCAGCAGGGCGTTGGCCGGGATCAGCAGCGCCAGGGTGAAGACCATGTTGTACTGCAGCGACAGGGTGGTGGCGAAGCCGCGGTTCCACGCGATCTCCGTATAGGTCATCCACGCCGCGTTGAGGGCGGTGAGCGCGATCCCCACGGCCAGGACCGCCACCCGGCGCGGGCGAGTTCCCGCGGCCGGCGCCTCGCCGGCCTCCAGGCGCGCCCCGCCCGGCGCGGCGCTCGATCCCGTTACCGCCCAACCAAGACCGGCTCGCTCTGCCATGGATCACTTCACTTGACAGCCGGCGGAGCGACCCGCGCCGGGCGCTGCCGGCCCACGTCAGTCTAGCACATGGCAGCCAGCCTGTCAATATCGAAAGCAATCACACACCTTAACTTATCATGAGAAACAATCGCTGCCGCCGATGTTGACAGGCGGTGCCGCCGATGCTATACTGGCGCCGGAATGCTACCGGGCTGGCACCCCGTTACCACGGCCGCCGACAGGAGAACACACCATGGAGAGCGATGTCCGCATCGGACTGATACCTGTACTGGACCCGAGGATTGACGCCGAGCGTGTGGCGCGGATTCTGGGGCCGCTGCGCCTGCGCGAGAAGCTGGAGGAGCTGGGGGTGACGCCGATCGTGTCGGAGCCCGTCGCCGTCGAGGAGGATGCCGTCCGGGAAGCCCTGCGGCTGCGTGACAGCGGGGCATCCGGCATCATCTACTACACGGGGTGGTTCCTGCGCTCGAACGTCATCGCCGGCGCCTGCCAGCACTCGCAGCTTCCCGCTCTGGTGTGGGCGATCCCGAGCATGGACAACGCGGCCGTCGTCGGCTTCGGCGTCACCCACGGCGCGCTGGCGGAAGTGGGCGTGGCGCACGAGGCGATCTGCGATTCCTGGAACGAGAACGCGCGCCGGAAGATGCTGGCGTGGGCGCGCGCCTGCCACGCGCGCCGCGAGCTGCGCGGCTCCCGCTACGGGCAGATCGGCGGGCGGTGCCTCAGCATGATGCCGGCGGACGCCGATGCCAACCAGTGGCGGTGGCAATTCGGCATTGACGTGGACCACGCGGAGCAGTGGACGCTGATCCAGGAGGCCCGCCAGGTGCCCGACGAGGCGGTCGCGCTGCTGGTGAGCGCCTGGAAGAAGGAGTTCGCCGTGGTGGACGTCTCCGACGAGGTGCTGGCGCGCTCGGCGCGCCTCTACCTGGCGGGCAGGGAGATGTTCACCCGCAACCGCTGGGACTTCGCTGGCATCAAGTGCCAGTTCGAGCTGATCGACAACTACCTCGCCCCCTGCCTCCCGATCGCGCTCTGGAACGACGACGGCTACGTGGTGGCGTGCGAGTCCGACATGAACGCCGCGCTGACGATGTTCGCCCTGCACAAGATGGGCAGCGGGCCGGTGATGTTCAGCGACATCCAGTACGTGGACATGGAGCGGAAGTTCGCCCGGTTCCTCAACTGCGGCACGGGGGCAACCCGGCTCGGGGGCGGCAGGGGCCGCGTCGAGTTGAAGGACTGCCCGGAGGTGCAGGGTACCCTGGACGAGAAGACGGGGAAGCACCTCTGCCAGGGAGGCGCCTGCACCCACTGGCTGCTGCTGCCGGGGAAGGTGACCCTGGCGCGCTTCGGGCGGATCCAGGGCCGTTACGTGCTGCACGTCGCCACGGGCGAGTCGTTCGCCTACCCGCACAACCGGGAGGACATGGGCGGCATCGGGGGCGTCTGGCCCTGGGCCTACGTGCGCCCTGAGCAGGACATGGAGCGGTTCGTGCAGTGCCTGCGCGCCCACCACATCTGCATCGTCCCCGGCGAGTGGGAGCCGGAGCTGCGCGCCCTGGCGCGGCTGTGGGGCGTGGAGGTGCTGGCTTAAGGGGCGGATGTCCTCTCCCCCCGACCCTCTTGTGTGTTCAGGGTACGGTGGTGGTCAACAGTATCGGTAGAGCCGCACCTCCGCGCCGCGCCCCCGGGTGGTGCGCCGGGAGAGAATGCCTACCGATACTGCCCACCACCGATGGGAGATTCCGGGCGAGCTCCAGGCTCGGTGTGCGCGTGAACAGCCCCCCGGCGCGTGTTTGGCTCCGTGCGGTGGCGGGAAGGTACCCGCAAGCGGCGAGGAGCCAGATGGGGGCGATCAGTGTATTCACGCCGGGCCGCCTGCGCGGCCTGGGCCAGCACTATATCCGCGACCTCGTGTTCGGGGCGAACGACGGGATCATCACCACCTTCGCGGTGGTGGCCGGAGTGGCCGGAGCGAGCCTCAGCACCCGGGTGGTGCTCATCCTCGGGCTCGCCAACCTCCTCGCCGACGGTATCTCGATGGGCGCCAGCAACTTCCTCGGCATGCGCTCGGAGCAGGCCGCGCGCTCGGACGACCCCCGGACCGACGGCATCCGGGACCCGATGGAGCACGGGCTCGCCACCCTCATCGCCTTCGTCCTGGCCGGGGCGATCCCCCTCGTCGCGTATCTCGTCCCCCGGGCGCCCGAGGGATCGCGCTTCCTGAGCGCCACCCTCCTCACCGCGATCGCGCTCTTTGCGGTGGGAGCCGCCCGCACGCTGGTCTACCGGCGCTGCCCCTGGCGCAGCGGCCTGGAGATGCTCGTCGTCGGCATGGCTGCGGCGACCGCCGCTTACCTGACGGGGTACGTCGTCGCCGGTGTGGTGGGCGGAGCGTGAAAGGAGATCCCTACCCTGTCTTCGCCGTCCGGTGTACCGGCACGCGGATCTCCAGGTTCTGGGAGTCCCAGATGGCGTGCAGCAGCTCGGAGGTGCGCACGGCGTCCTCCAACGGGGCGATGAGTGGCACGTCGCGCCCGATGGCGTCCAGGAAGTTGATCGTGCGCGTGTTGTCGCCGTGCCCGGTATCGGTCGTGGACTCGATAGGCTCCTGGCGCTTGTGCCGCACCAGGTAGCCGTGGTAGCCGGGCACCGACCAGGCGTCGCCCGGCTGGTAGGCGTTCTGGGTGACGATGGTGCCCTCGCTGCCCTGGATGCAGAGAACGTGCGGGGTGGCGATGCCCTGGTTCGAGGTGGATCCCGCCGTCGCTTTCCCCAGAGCGCCGCTCTCGAAGCGCATCAGCACGCAGGTGGCGTGGGACTCGGAGAAGGCGAAGAGATCGCGCACCTCGCCGAAGAGGTAGCGCATCAGGTCGAAGACGTGCGTGGCGCCGGTGAGCTCCGAGCCGGGGATGTAGCTCCCCCCGCGGTCGGCGTGCGTGCCCCCGCCCACGGGATCGGGCGCGCGGGTGAAGTCGTGCGGGTGGTTGTGCGATCCCTCGGCGAAGAGGATGCGGCCGATGGCGCCGGAGCGGACCAGCTCGCGCACGCGGATGTTGAGCGGGTAGTAGCGGAGCGAGTAGGCGACGCCCACCTTGAGATGGGCGTACTTGTGAGCGTACCAGCGGAGCTTGCGGCACTCCTCCAGGTCCCAGCCGGTCGGCTTCTCGGTCATCACGTGCTTGCCCGCTTCGAGGGCGGCCACCGTGATCTCGGCGTGGAGGTGGCCGGGGGTGCAGATGTTGATCACGTCCACGTCCTCACGGCCCATCACCGCGCGCCAGTCGGTGGCGATGGTCGCGTCCGCCAGCTTGAACTGATCGCGGCGCTCCTCGGCGAGCGCGCGGGCGACGTCCACCAGGGCGACGACCTCGGCCCGGTTCGGGTGTTGGAGCCAGCCCCGAATGTGCCCACGACTCACGTTGCCGCAACCGACCACCGCGATCCGTGCTCTCTTCATGCCTCTGCCTCCGTAACCGGGCGCCGGCCGCGTGCCTGCGCCGCGCAACACCGCCGGGGATGGTGTTCCGGGTTATGGCCGCGCACTCCTCTTCCGCACGCGGGCATGTGTGACACTCCGACCCGCAGACGCGGCGCGGATCCGTCCCGTATCCCTTCGTCCGCCGGGGGCAGGAATCCGACCGGCGGGCGCGCAATTGAGAGAGGACGACGACGAGGACGAGCACGAGACGAGGACGGGGGGGGGCCGACCGTGGGCGATGCGGAGGAGGGCCGGCACGATGTCCGAGACGCTGGAAGCGCTCGCCGAGCGCCTGCGCTCTTCCGACCACAACGAGCGCTCTCTGGCCGCCCTGGCCTTGGCGCGCACCCGCGACCCGCGAGCGTTGGCGCCGCTCATCGCCGCCCTGGCCGATGCCGACGGCCCCGTCCGCGAGACGGCCGCCGCCGCCCTGGGGCAGCTCGGCGACGCGCGCGCCGTCGCAGCGCTGGTGAGCCTCCTCCAGGACGAGCAGACATCGGTGCGCTTCCAGGCAGCACGGGCGCTGGGACAGTTGGGCGACGCGCGGGCTGCCGGACCCCTGGCGGCCGCGCTGCCCGATGCTGCTTACAGCGTGCGGCACGCGGCCGCCGAGGCGCTCGGGTATCTGGGCAGCCAGGCGGGAGAGGCTTTGCCGGCGCTGCGCGCCGCCGCGCGCCGCGGGCCTGATGATAGCCGTTGGGCCTGCGCGCGGGCGATCCGGCAGATTGAGGAGGCACTGCGGTCGGCGCCAGCGGAGCTGGAGGCCGCCGCCGCGCCGGAGGGCGCGGGGACCGAGTTGGAGGCCGAACTGTCAGCCAAGCTCGACTCTGCCCATTCCTCACACTGACACGAGGACACTGAGCAGTTCCCGTGTAGGGGCGGACCGCGTGTCCGCCCGGGCCTGCTGCGCGTTCGGGGCTGGGCGGACACGCGGTCCGCCCCTACATGAGGAGTGCCCCTGATCCCCGGAAGCACCACTGGGGCACGAGGGCACGAAGGTCGAGAATCCGTGGGTACTTTCGGGGGAAACCGGTGTTCGGGTGCGTGGGCCGACTCCGAGGGTGACCCTCCGGCAAGCCCTCTGCGCCTTCGCGCCTCCGTGTCCCGGTATTGGCTTCTGAAAGGAGCGGCTACGATGTACGTCACCGGGATCCTGGTCGGGTTCGTCGCATGGTTCCTCGTGCGCTACCTGGCAGCAGGGATCTACACCGTGGACCAGAACGAGCGGGCGGTGAAGACGGTATGGGGGAGAGCGCAGCGGGTGCCCAAAGTCACCACGCTGGATGACCCGATCGCCGAGCACCTCCGCCCCGAGGAGCGGGAGCGCTACCGCTATCCCCAGCTCCGCATCATCCCGCCCGGCGGCCCCCACTTCCGATGGCCCTGGGAGCGCATCCACAAGGTCAACATCGCCACCCAAACGGCCAATATGGCCTACGACCCGGAGGATCCGCGCGCCAACCACGGCGGCACCATGCTGGAGGCCGTCACCAAGGACCAGCTCAATGTGGGCCTCACCGGCCAGATCCGCTACCGCGTCGCGGAGCGGAACCTCTATGCCTACGTCTTCGGGGTGAAGGATCCGATCATACACGTGATGGGCTACTTCATCTCGGTGCTGCGCGAGCGGATCGCCAACTTCGAGGCGCCGGCGCGCGAGGGCGACCCGGTGAGCGCGCCCACCGGCGACGCGATCCTGTCGGCCGGCGTCTCGATCAACGACCTGCGCAAGAACTTGCGCGACCTGAACGAGCACATGGAGCAGGAGTGCCTCTCCTCCTCCGCCCGCTACGGGGTCGTCCTCGACGCCTCGCTGATCACCGGCATCGATCCCCCCCAGGAGGTGGAGTCGGCCTTGGCCGCCATCAACACGGCCCATAACTCCGTCTCCTCGGACATCAGCCTGGCGCAGGCGTCGGCCGACCAGAAGATCGTCCAGTCGAGGCGCGCCGTGGAGATCGAGACCCTGAGGGCGCAGGCCGAGATAGAGCCGCTCACTTCGCTGGCGCAGCAGTTGGGCCTCCTCAGGAAGAGCGGCCCCGAGGCGCTCTCCGCCTACCTGCGGAACGTGCGCCTGAGCCTGTTCGGCGCCGCCGAGCGCGCCATCATGGAGGTGGAGCGATGAATACCTTCACGGTTGCCGTGATCACCTTCTTCGCCTGCCTGATCGGAATGCCGATCCTGGGCGCACTGGTGCGCGCTTTCGGGTTCTACGCCGTCGTCCCCGAGGGGCGCTGCCTGGTCTACGTCCTCTTCGGCAAAGTGATCGGCGTCCTCGACGAGCCGGGCTTCCGCTGGCTCTGGAAGGACCTGGGCTGGCGGGCGTTCATCGTCCACTGGGCCGGGCGCTGCCAGGTGGTGGACATGCGCATGGATCAGCGCTACCTGCGCAGCCAGCCGGTCAACTCCGAGGAAGGCGCGCCGATGGGCATCGGCATCTGGTACGAGATGTACATCAGCGACCCGGTGGCCTACCTCTTCAACAACGCCGACCCGAAAGGCTCGTTGGCGGCCAACGTCAGCAACGCCGTGGTGCGCTGCCTGAGCAACATGCCGCTCGGCAGCATGCTGGAGGACCGCCACGGCATGAGCCAGGCCGTGCGCACCGAGGTCTCGCCCAAGTCGCAGGAGTGGGGCTACCGGCTGGGGTCGGTCTACATCCGCAAGGTACACTTCCGCGACGCCGACATGATCCACCAGATCGAGGCGAAGGTGGTCAACCGCCTCCGCCAGGTGACGGCGGCGATCAAGCAGGACGGCGCCAACCAGGTGAGCGTGATCACGAGCACCGCCGAGCGCCAGGCCGCCGTGGAGTTCGCGCGCGCGGCCGCCGTGCGCCCCTCCATCGTCGGCGCCGCGCTCCACCAGATCGCCCGGGATCCCGAGGTATCCACGGCGCTCTTCGAGATCCTGGAGACACAGCGGCTGCTGGAGAAGCGCCCGCGCATCACGCTGGTGCCAAAGCCGGCCGGCCTGCTGACGCCCCTGCTGGCCGCGCAGCCCGAGGCGCTGCCGCAGGGGGAGGCGACGCCGTTCGCGCCGGCGCGGTAGGCCGACGGCCGGTCCCGTGCCCGGATCCGTCGCGGGGGCGGATGGCTTCCGCGACGGGTCCGGGCGCACGACGATCGCGCGCGGCGCGGCACCCGCGCCGACACCCTATCTGAGCCCGCGGGCCGTGATGTGGAACGAGGGGGTAGTGTGTTGAAGAGAACCCTCTTCCCCCTCGCCCGCAGCGCGGGAGAGAGGTGGCCGTAGGCCGGGGAGAGGGCCTCCGCTCACCGCACCTTGCGCTCGCACCACCCCTGGAAGAAGCTCCCCGCCAGCCAGGCCCCGCCGATGACCATCAGGTGTCCGCCGAGGCGCGCCAGGTCCAGGCTGAGGAAGATGCCCCCGCCCACGGCGGCCAGGAGCGCGACGCCGACCGCCAGCGCCAGCCCGAGGGCCACCGGCACCCGCTCTGCCTGGTGGCCGGCCCATTGGCCCACGTGCGCCAGCAGGAAGAGCGCCGCCCACGCTTCGAGCAGCAGCAGCACGCCCTCCAGCGGCACGAAGGGCGGGGTGCCCCACCCGGCCCGCCGCGCGAGGAGCCAGCCCGCGGCCGCCGGGAGGCTCCCTGCCGTGAGCGCGGCGGCGAGGGGCAGCGCACGCCCCCATGCCTTCCCGCCGACGAGCGCCTTCCGCTCGGCCGGGGTGACCCGCCACTCATCCATGCGCCCCTGACGCCAGTCGCGCGCCGTGGTCACGGCCGCGCCGACGAGCACGGCGATGCCCCCCAGCGCCAGGGGTGAGAGCCAGGCGGCGAGCTGCCCCAGCGCCTGTGCCTGCGCGTTGGCGACCGGAACCCGGGCGAGCGCGATGCACGCCATCACAGCCGACAGCGGCAGCAGCCGCCACAGGAGCGCCAACAGGCCCCGACCCAGCAGCCAGCCGCGCAGGTCATTCGGGCGCTGTGGACCGCGCCCGCTCAACTCGAGATGGTAGAAGGGATTGGCCCAGAGGCTCATGGCCCTCTCCCGATGTTTCCGGGGGGGACCCCGGCACACCCTGGCACCTCGCGGGGCGTCGGTGCCGGAATCGCCGGTCGGCCCGCCCTCTAATCACATAGCGCCTACTCGCGCAGCTCGGGGATCTCGACCCAGGCGCGCTTCCGCCAGGACTCCATCCCCTTTTCGGCGAGCTGCACGCCCTTGGCGCCCTCCAACAGGCCCCAGCGGAACGGCTCGTCCTTCGCGACGTGCCGCAGGAAGAGCTCCCACTGCACCTTGAAGGCGTTGTCGAACTCCTTGACGTCGGGAACGCGCATCCAGGCGTCGAAGTGGTTGATCGGGCTGTCCACGTCGGGGTTCCACACCGGCTTCGGGGTGCCGGCGTAGGGCTGGACCACGCACTGGCGCAGCCCGGCCACCGCCGACCCCTTGGTGCCGTCCACTTGCAGCGTGAAGAGGTCATCGCGACGCACGCGCACGCACCAGGAGGAGTTGAAGTGGGCGATGACGCCGCCCTCCAGCTCGAAGGTGACGTAGGCGGCGTCCTCGGCGGTACAGTCGTAGGGCTTGCTGTTCTCGTCCCAGCGGCGAGGGATGTGGATGGCGCCCAGGCAGGAAACCGCCTTCACCTTCCCGAGGACGTTGTCGAGCACGTAGCGCCAGTGGCAGAGCATGTCGAGGATGATCCCGCCCCCTTCCTCCTTGCGGTAGTTCCAGGAGGGGCGCTGCGCTGGCACCACGTCGCCCTCGAAGACCCAGTAGCCGAACTCCCCCCGCGCGGCGAAGATGCGCCCGAAGAAGCCTGCCTCCTTGATCATCTGCAGCTTCTGCAGCCCCGGCAGCCAGAGCTTGTCCTGCACCACGCCGTGCTTCACCCCCGCCTGCTTCGCCAGCCGATACAGCTCGCAGGCGTCCTCGGTGGTGAGCGCGGTGGGCTTCTCGCAGTAGATGTGCTTCCCGGCGGCGATCGCCTTCTTGATGGACGCGGCACGCCGATCCGTCGTCTGCGAGTCGAAGTAGACGGTGTTCCGGGGGTCCGAGAGGGCGGCATCGAGGTCGGTGGTCCACTTCGCCACGCCCGAGGCGGCGGAGAGCTTCTCGAGCTTGGCGGGGTTGCGCCCGACCAGGACCGGGTCGGGCATGATCACCTCGTCCTCGGCGACGCGCACGCCCCCCTGCTTGATGATCGCGAGGATCGAGCGTGTCAGGTGCTGATTGGTGCCCATGCGGCCCGTGACGCCATTCATCACGACGCCGAGCTTCACGATGTTCATGTTCCGTGCTTCTCTATCTCAACTTGCCTGCGGCCGGGCTCCCGCCGGGAGTGGAGGCGCCTCGATGCCCGCCCGTGGGAGCGTGCCGTCGAGCTCCTGGCGCCAGTGGGCGACGTCGCCGGCGGGGCCGTAGCAGTAGATCATGTGCGCGGGCGCGTCGCCGACGTTGGTGAGCTGGTGGAAGACGCCCGGCGGGATGAAGACCGCCTGCCCGGCGGTCAGCACGCGCCGCTCCTCGCCCAGGCACATCTCGGCGGCGCCGTCGAGCAGGAAGTAGACCTCCTCTTGGTCCTGGTTGTGCCAGGGCACCTGGCCGCCGTTGGGCTCCAGAGTAACGTAGCCGATGCAGAAATGGCTCGCCTGAATGGGCGAGGCACCGCCCACCAGGTTCTGGGTCCGCCGCCGCGCCGGATAGGTCCGGCCGGCGATCTCCTTCAGGTCCGCGATGATCACGATGTTCCTCCTACCAGCAGAGGAATTGGGCGCGGGGAAGCGGTTCTCCTTCCCGACCCCTTGCCCGGAGGGCCGGGGAACGCGGCGGGGGTGGGGTGCTCCCGCCGCGCGCCCGACGTCGGTCACGGCGACACGACCGTACCGAGGGTTGACTCACCCTCTTCCGGATGCTATACTCATTCGGCGACCGCACATGGCACCCGGGGGTGGCGAGGCCACTCCAGAGCGCACATGCCACGTGGCTTCCCCCATCCTGTCGTTGGCCATCCGGGTGCTTTTGCAGGCTTGGAAGCGATCCGGTAGACCGCGGCACAGGTCCCCATGGGCGTTCCGATGGGCACGAGGAGATGTGCCGGGGGGCTTTGCGGACCGGCACCGACGCTGGAGGGTCTTGGGATGACGAAGAAGTACAGAATCGCTTGGCTGCCCGGGGATGGCATTGGCAGAGAGGTGATGGAAGCGGCTCGGATCGTGCTCGACAGGCTCGAGTTCAGCGCGGATTACCTCCCTGGCGACATCGGGTGGGATTGTTGGCGCAGCGAGGGCGAGGCGTTCCCCAAGCGGACCATCGAGCTCTTGAAGAGCGTAGACGCGGCGATGTTCGGCGCCATCACGTCGAAGCCGGTCAAGGAAGCGGAGAAGGAACTCGCCAAGGAGCTGCAGGGCCAGGGGCTGGTCTACCGCTCGCCCATCGTCCGCATGCGGCAGTTGTTCAATCTCTACATCTGCCTGCGGCCCTGTAAGGCGTACGAGGGGAATTCACTCAACTTCAGGGAGAAGATTGACCTCGTAGTCTTCCGTGAGAACACCGAGGACCTCTACTCAGGCGTAGAGTTCAACTCTGTTCCGGACAAGCTACGCGACGTTCTCACCGAGCTCTCAACCAGCTTCGGCCCCTTCAAGAGCCTGAAGGGTGACGAGTATGCGATCTCGTGCAAGATCAACACGAAGAAGGGGTCGGAGCGCATCGTCAGAGCAGCGTTCGACTTCGCGCGCCAGCACGGGCGCAAGAAGGTGACGGTGGTCCACAAAGCCAATGTGGTGCGCGCGACCGATGGGCTCTTCCTGGAAGCGGCGCGGCGGATCGCCCGCGACTATCCCGAGATCCAGATGGACGATGCCAACATTGACGCGATGACCATGTGGCTTCTCAAGAACCCCTTCAACTACGACGTGCTCGTGGCGCCGAATCTTTATGGCGACATCGTCTCCGACCTCTGCGCGCAGATGGTCGGCGGCCTCGGGTTCGGGTGCTCCGGCAACATCGGCGAGAAGCTGGCCGTGTTCGAGCCGACTCATGGCTCTGCGCCCAAATATGCCGGCCAGTACAAGTGCAATCCGATCGCCACGATCCTGGCCGCCAAGATGATGCTCGACTGGCTGGGCGAGAAGGAGAAGGCGGCCCGGCTTGAGCGTGCCGTCGCTGCGGTCATCAAGGAAGGTGAGGTTCGGACCTACGACATGGGCGGGTCGAACACGACGCTCGAAGTGGGAGAGGCCATCGCCGCAAGGCTCTCTGTAGTGTAAAGGAGCAAGTGGAGTGAAGCGAACGACAGTGTTGAGAAAAGCGATCATGGAGCGCCGCGCTGTGACCGTGGTGGGGTGTCACGATGCCTTCAGCGCGCGGATCGTCGAGCAGTGCGGCTTCGAGGCCGTGCAGATCTCAGGCTACGGCCTGGCGGCTGCGGTCCTGGGCAAGCCGGACGTGGGCCTCGTCCAGATGAAGGACGTGCTGGACATGACGTGGAACATCGTTCAGGCGGTGAAGATCCCCGTCATGGCGGACGTGGACACGGGCGGCGGGAATGCCTGCAATGCCGCGTGGATCACCGAGCGCCTGATCGCGATGGGCACGGCCGGGATGAACATTGAGGACCAGATCTTCCCCAAACGGTGCGGCCACATGGCGGGCAAGGAAGTGATCCCGGCGGACGAGATGGCCGGCAAAGTGCGCGCCTGCGCGGATGTCCGCGACAAGATGGACCAGGATTTCATCATCAACGCGCGCACCGACTGCGCCGCCGTGATGGGCCTCACGGAAGCGATTCGCCGCAGCAACCTGTACCTCGAAGCAGGGGCGGACCTCGCCTTTATCGACGGCATCAGGACCAAAGCCGACGTGGAGCGCGCGGTGAAGGAGGTTCAGGGGCCGCTTTCAGTGAACCTCATGGACGCGATCTCCGGGATGAAGACCGAGCTCATCCCCGTCCCTGAGCTTGCCAAGATGGGCGTCGGCCGGGTTTCCATCCCCGTGGCCTCCATCATGGTGGTTCATAAGGCGCTGGTGAGCTTCTTCCGGGCGCTCAAGGAATCGCCCACCGGCACGCTCCCCGGGCAGACGCAGTGGGTGACCACGTTCGAGGAGTACACGGATGCCGTCGGCCTGAAGGAGTACCGGGCGATGGAAGACCATTACCTGCCGCGGCAGCGCCTGGAGGAGAAGTATCAGGGGGAGAAGAAGATCGTCAGCTAGATTCGCTCGGCGGCGTATCTGATGAGTGGATAGCGTGTCCAGGGACCACCCAACCCCCGGCGCCTCTTCAGGCGGGAAGAGGGGGCCGCCCACTCCCGGAGGGTGGGGGATGGGCCGGGGAGGTGCGAGCGGCAAACTCACCGGGTGCATCAGTGGGAGACGGGTTGTGGGAGAGCCACTATGGGAATGACTTACGTCCAGAAGTTGCTTGCCAGAGCGTGCGGCAAGACATCCGTTGCCGTGGGCGACATCGTGGAACCGGAAGTGAGCATGGCGATGTCCCACGAGAACGGCGCCCTCGTCATCAACCAGTTCGAAGAGATCTTCCGGGGTATCGGGCGGGAGGCGAGGGTCTGGAACCCGGACCGCATCGCGATCATCTTCGACCACCGCGTGCCGGCGGAGACCGCGAAAACCGGCAGCAACCAGAAGAAGGTTCGCGAGTTCGTGGCGGCGCAGGGGATTGGGAAGTTCCACGATATTCGCGGCGATGTGGGCGGCATCTGTCACCAGATCCTCCCGGAGAACGGCTACGTGAGGCCGGGATACGTGGTGGTTGGCACCGACAGCCACACGACCACGCACGGCGCGCTTGGCGCGTTCGCATTCGGCATCGGCTCGACGGAGATGGCCTCCGTCTGGACGCTCGGCACCATCCTGAATATCGAGGTGCCCGGCACCATCCGGGTCAACGTCACCGGCCGGTTCCCGGAGCACGTCTACCCGAAGGACTTGATCCTCCACCTGATCGGGAAGCTGACCGCCGAGGGCGCGAACTTCAAGGTGATCGAGTTCGGAGGGGAGACGATCCGCCGGATGTCCACCTCGGGGCGCCTGGTGCTCTGCAACATGGCCGTGGAGGCCGGCGCCACCGGCGGGGTCGTTCCGCCGGACGCGGAGACGCTGCGCTACCTCAGAGACGAAGCGGGCGTGACGGAAGCGATCGACGTCTTCGGCCCGGACGAGGGCGCGGTCTACGACCAAACACTCAGCATTGACGTCTCCCGCCTCGAGCCGCAGATCGCCTGCCCCCACCGTGTGGACAACGTCAAGCCGATCAAGGAAGTCGTGGGCAAGAAGGTACACCAGGTCGTCATCGGGTCGTGTACCAACGGCCGGCTCGATGACATCGAGGCGGCGGCGAAGATCCTGAAGGGCAGGAAGGTCGCCGCGGGCACCCGGATGCTGGTCTTCCCGGCGTCGTGGCGGGTCTTCGCCGATGCCCTGAAGCGGGGCTACATCGGTGACCTCGTGGAGGCGGGAGTGGTGCTCTGCAACTCTGGCTGCGGGCCGTGTCTGGGGATTCACCAGGGAGCCCTGGGCGACAACGAGACGGCACTGGCCACCACGAACCGCAACTTCAAGGGCCGCATGGGCAATCCGAATGCGGAGGTCTACCTCTCTTCCGCGGCGGTTGCGGCGGCAAGCGCAATCACTGGCGTGATCTCCGATCCGCGGGAAGGGAAATGACATGGGCACAGTCGTGTTGAAGCTGGGAAATGACGTCTCGACCGACACCATCTACCCGGGACGGTTCATGGCGACGGTGCTCCCCACCGAGACCCCGCAGTTTGCGTTTGCCGATGACACCGAGTTCAACACCAAGCTGAAGAACAAGGCGATTCCTCAAGGGAGTCTCATCGTCGCCGAGAGGAATTTCGGCTGCGGGTCCTCCAGGGAGCAGGCGGCATCGTGTCTGAAGGGGCACGAGCTGGTGGTCGTGGCGAAGGACTTCGCGCGTATCTTCCTCCAGAACGCGATCAACCTCGGCTTGCAGATGGTCATCTGCCCAACGATTGAGGCCGAAGAGGGAGATGAGATCGAGATCGAGGGCGGGACGGTCTGGAACGTGACGTCGGGCAAGCGGTTTCCCATCGAGCCCCTGCCCAAGGCGCGCCAAGCGATCATTGACGCGGGCGGGCTCATCAACTACACCAGGAAGCTCCTCCTGGAGAGGCAGCCCATCGGGGGCCGTTGATCGCATCTGTGCCGCCTGATGTGAAGTCGGGGCGCTCCGGGCGTCGGCCGGCCGTGCTTCGGACGGGAGAGATCGCCATGTCCGTGGGACGCCCGGCGCTGAGTTCGGAGCGCCTGATTTCACGTGGGGTCCGTTCAATGCGGGTGATCGGGCGGCCGATGAAGATGTCGGCCCCCGCCTGCGCCGCCGCCTCGATCATCAGCCGCGAGCTATCGAGGTAGAGGCGCGGCGCCTGTGTCTTCATGCTTCTCCCTCCTCAGTCCTCTTCGGCGGCGCGTGACGGCCGCCCAGGGCCAGCACGACGATGCCCAACAGGGCGACGAGCATGCCGATCATCTTCTGCGCCGGCGGCCAGTGGCCGAAGTAGAGCCAGTCGAGGAGGGTGACGAGGATGGCATTCGAGCCGGTGATGGCGGTCGCCGGGCCGCCGGGGCCCCTCGTCACCGCCGTCTTGATGCCGAACATGCCGAGCGCGAGGAAGAGGCCCGCGACGAGCGACGCCGCGATGGACCCCGGCGAGTCGAGGCCGGCCAGGCCGCGCCCGCTGAGGAAGGTCACGACGATCCCCGCCACCCCGACCCCACCGGAGGCGAGCCACAGGATGGCGGTTGCCGAGAGGGAGTTGGCCCCTCGGTGGCCCGCGTGCTTCAGGAGGTAGTTGGTGATGCTGAAGAGGAGCATCGTGAGCAGGCCGTAGAAGAGGCCCCTCAACGAGGCGCTCGCGCCGCTCGCCAGGCCGATCGTCACCAGGCCGGCCACGATGACGAGGAAGCCGGCCAACTGGGCGGCGGAGAGCTTCTCCTTGAGGATCCCATAGGCGAGGAGCGCGACGAGCATCGCGTTGGTGGCGGTGATCGCGACGATCGGGCCGCGCGCCGTCGGGTCGCTCGCGAGGCCGAGCTTCAGCGTGAGCATCCCCGCCGAGAGGGTGACGCCGGCGACGGCCGCCACCCAGACGAGCCTCCTCGCCGGGATCCCCCGGTAGCCGCGGCCGGTCGCCGAGAAGAGGCCTGCCGCGACCGCGCCGGCGATGCCCATCGCGCACCACACCAGGATGGGCGCCGAGATGCTCGCCTGCACGTCGCCGCCGCTCCACTGGGCGACGCAGCCGAGCAGGAAATTGGTGATCCCGAAGCCGAAGAACCCCAGCAGGGCATAGCCTACCCACGCAGGAAGGAGCATGTGCCCATCTCTTTCGCCGGCCATCCGGCGCTCATGATCGCCCCGGTGGCGCGGCAGGCCATCCTCGCCGTCAGCCGTTCGGCCAGGAAGCGGCGGACCAGACCAGAGGAGAAGTTGGGCGCGGCGGGGCGGTTCTCCTTCCCGCGGCGGTCGTCTCCGTGGGTTGGAAGGGAAGGATGCCGCCCCTGCCGCGTGGAAGCACGTCCCCGGGCGGGCCGCGCACCCGCGGAAGGGGAGAACACTGAGGTCTGCGCAGGAATTCGCCTGATCCTCAGCGTCCTCTGAGTTGCTCAACGCCTCTGCGTTCCCCGCTCTGCGTCTCGGGGCGTTCTCGTACACTCTGTGAAATCTCAAATCTGCAATCCGCAATCCGACAGGGGGGCACCATGGAGCTGACCGGGCAAGAGCGCATCCGCCGCATCCTGCGCCGCGAGCCGGTGGACCGCATCGGCGTCTACGAGCAGTTCTGGGGAGATACCCACGCCGTCTGGAAGGAGCAGGGGCACATCCGCGAAGGCGAGAGCTTCGTCGAGCACTTCGGCTTCGACATCGAGCAGTCCTGGCCCTTCAACATGGTGGCCGACCTCGACTACCAGCCGGTCACGCTGGAGGAGACCGAGACCACCCGCCTGGTGCGCGACGGCAACTACGCCACGATGCGCACCCACAAGCTGCACGCCTCCACCCCGGAGCACGTGGATTTCCTGGTGCGCGAGCGCGCCGGCTGGGAGGAGCACATCAAGCCGAAGCTCACCCCCGAGCGCCGCCGCGTCAACTTCGAGGCCTACCGCGCCGCGAAGGAGCGCGCCCACCGCGCCGGTCGCTTCTTCACCTGGGGCGGCCCGAGCGTCTTCGAGTTCATGAAGTGCGTCTGCGGCCACATCTTCATGCTCATCGGCATGGCGGACGACCCTGACTGGGTCCGCGACATGGCGATGACCTACGCCCGGCTCACCGTGGCGCTGCAGGAGGCGCTCTTCGCCGAGGAGGGCCTGCCGGACGGCATCTGGTACTTCGAGGACCTGGGCTTCAAGGAGCGCCCTTTCATGTCGCCGCGCATGTACCGCGAGATCGTGCAGCCGGCGCACGCGTTCAGCATCGGCTTCGCCAAGCGCCTCGGCCTGCCGGTGATCATGCACTCGTGCGGCTACATCGAGCCGCTCCTGCCGGGGATGGTGGAGGCGGGCATCGACTGCCTGCAAGCAATGGAGGTCAAGGCGGGCATGGATCTTCTCAAGATCTACCGCGAATGGGGCGACCGCCTCTCCCTCATGGGCGGCATTGACGTGCGCGTCCTCTACTCCAACGACAAGGCGAAGGTGGATGCCGAGCTGGAGGCCAAGATCCCCGTGGTGAAGGGCCGCTACGGCTACATCCTCCACAGCGACCACTCCATCCCGAACACCGTGGAGTACGAGACGTATCGCCACTTCCTGGAGCGGGGACTGGCGCTGGGGAGGTATGAGTAGCACGGAGAGAGTGGCCGGTCGGCGAGTGGCACCGCCGGGAGCGGCGCGCAAGCCTTCCTGCCGCCTGAGGCGATTCCGCCCGGCGTCGTCGGAGTGTTGTGGTATGGTATAATAGACGTGAGGCTGTGGGTGAGGAGGAACCATGCCTGGAGCAACGGTCAGTCTGGCAGACGCGCCGGAAGGCGCTGCAGGGGAGTTGGACCGCGTGCCTGATGACGTGCGGCGGTTCTGCGAGCGTGAGGGTGTCCTGACAGGGCTGAGATCGGCCCTCGCCCTGGCCGACCGGCACCTCCCGTTGGTCCGGGCACCGAGGATCGACGTGCTCCGCGACCCGGAGAGTAGCGAGGAATGGGCATTCATCCGCCTCTACGTGCCCCGCGACCTGGGCGACGATGAGCTATTCCGCATGTACGACACCTACACGGATGCCTGGCTCGACGTGGCCCCGCGACGCGCGCGCGATGTCATCCGGGCGTCGCTGCGAAGGGCGTGAGCGATGGATCCGGTCTGCTTCCTCGATGTGGCCAGAGCCCTTCTTCTGCCTGGAGGCCCTGGTGAGACGCGGACGGCTATCAGCCGGGCCTACTACGCCGCGCACCACTTCAGCGCCGCAATCCTGAGGGGTCTCGATCTGGTGTTGCCCAGCGATCAGGTAGGCCGCCGTCCTGGTGACGACCATGTATTCGTGCAGATCTGCTGGCTCCACTCCGGTGACGGCGAGGTGGCTCGCGTCGGCGGCCAGTTGGCCAATCTGCGAGCAGATCGGACCAGGGCGGACTACCGTCTTGATGACCCTGACCCCGAGGACCCGGACGTGGCCCGATACTGCGTTGAGTTGGCCGACCGGATGATCCGGAGACTCATGGGTGTCTTTGAGGATGAGCGGCGGTGTCAGCGGGTAGGAGCCACACTCCGGGCTCTCGAAGGCGACGGGACCATCGAGGCTCTGCTGAGAGAGCGTACCAGAGGGGCTGGCGACACAGAGGAGGTAACTCAGAGGCGCTGAATGATCAGAGGACGCTGAGGATTCCCGAGAAGGAATCCTCCCCATCTCCGCGATCAGGGCAGGACGACCTTTGACTCAAGCCGGGCATCCGGGAGCGTCTGGAAGAGGAGCACGACCGGAGAGGATAGCAGCCAGATAGACATCCAGGGCAGGTACATGACGAACTCTGTAATCGGACTGCGGAAGCGCCGTGGCCGCAGGGCATCCGGGTACCGCTCCCGCCGGAAGTGGGGCACGCTCCGGCGCACGCGAAGCAGCTCGGAGACCGAGGAGAATGGGAGCAGCGGGGTCATCGCTTCGTCGAGGGGGTGCTTGGCACGACGGCCCCACGCCGAGAGCAGCATCGACGCCACGCCATACGGAATGGCGACGAAGAGCAGGTGCTCTCCGAAGCCCGCCCGCACAGCGGAGACAGCGAAGGCAGCCAGGCACACGGCCGCCACCGCCTGGCGCCAGGTCCAGTGCCGGTGCTGCGTTGTCTCGATATGCCCGTCCGACCGGAGGAGCAACAGCAGTCGCTGGCAGTAGTCCCATTCCTCCCTGAAGCCCGATACCGGGTGGTCGATGAAGTCGTCGTACTGGAACCACAGCGCGAACCGGACGTCCCGGACCGTGGCGTCGCTGGTTTCGCTGCTGATGGTCTCCAATTCCGCATCAAACTGGAAGGCCTGGATCTCCTCGTGCAGGTAGCGCTCAATGACCGCCGCCATGCGGTTTCGTGCCTCTCGGTCGGCCATAGCCGCCTCCTCGGTGATGGCATTCGGCGAGGTAGCGTGCGGTTCCTGCACGGAACGCCCCCGTCCGAAGCGGCAGCGGAGCAGCCCTGCCTGTACAGCGCGCTCCCGGCCGTCGGGGCCCCACCGGGATGGGCTCCCTTCGTTGCGCCGGTTCAACCAGCCGTGAGCTCCTCGGGGCGGCGGCGCAGGAGCAGGAGGGCGGTGTCGTCGCGGAGCCGACGGCGGGAGAAGCGGAGGATGCCGTCGTAGATGTCGGCGAGGGCGCCCTGGAGATCCGGCTGCAAGCAGGACTCCAGGAGGCGCTGGAGACCCTCGGGGCCGAGGAACTCGTTGTCGCGGCGAGCATCGCTGGCCCCATCGGTGTAGAGGAGCAGCACGTCGTGGTTGGTGAACGCCACCTCGACGGTGCCATAGCTGGCATCGGGAAGCACGCCGGCGATCGGGCCGGTGGCGGGAAGCCGCTCCGTGGCGCCCCGGTCCGGGTGGTGGAGCAGGCCGGGCTCGTGGCCGGCGCTGGCGTAGACGAGACGCCCGGGCACCAGGTCCACCACTCCGAAGAAGAGGGTGGCGAACGTCTCCTCGCCGGATTGCCGAGCGAAGGCGCGGTTGAGGCGCTCCAGCACGCGCCCGGGGTCGGGGTCCTCCAGGGCGTAGCTGCGAAGCGTGTACTTCGCCAGCGCGGTGTAGACGGCGGCGTCCAGGCCCTTGCCGGAGACGTCGCCGATGATCACCCCCACCAGCCCGTCGCGCAGCTCCACCATGTCGTAGAAGTCGCCGCCCACCTCCGCCTCGATCATGGCGGCCTGGTAGAGGTAGGCGATCTGCAGGCCCGAGACGTGGATCCGCAGGTCGGGCAGGAGGGAGCGCTGCAGCGTTTCCGCGATGCGGCGCTCGCGCTCGTAGGCCTGCTCCACCTGGCGCAGGTGCTGCTCGCGCTCCTCCAGGAGGCGTGCCTTCTCGATGGCCAGGACGGTGCGCTGGGCGATCGCCTCCAGGAGGCGCACGTCACGGTCGCTGAAGCTCTGGTCGCGGCGAGTGCCGATCTGGAGCACCCCGATCGCCCGGTCGCCGACGAGGAGGGGCACGCCGAGGAGCGAGCGGAGCCCGGCGGTGCGGAGATAGGAGCTCGCGACGATAGGGCTGCGGACCGCGTCGCTGATCTGCAGCGGCCGGTGCTGCGAGAAGATTCGGCCGGCGAAGCCCTCGCTCGAGCTCTGGCGGATGCTCAGCGCCACCTCATCCTCAAATGGGTGAGCCGCCTTCACCGCCAGCGAGCCGTCGGGCTCCTGCAAGAGGAGCCGGGCGCCGTCGGCGTCGGTGGCGGCAACCACGGCGCGCAGCACGCGCTGCATCACGTCCGTCAGGCCGACGGACTCCAGCGCCGCGTCCAGCACGTCCTGAAGCGCGCTCAGGTGTGAGAGCATCTGGCGGTTCTCGGATTGGATGCGCTTGCGCTCGAGCGCCCGGGCGGTGAGCAGGCGCACCTGGTCGGGCGAGGCAGGCTTCACCAGGTAGCTGAAGAGGCCGCGGTTGGTGGCCTCGATGGCGCTCTCGGTGGTGGCATGGCCGGTGATCAGCACCCCCTCAATGTCGGGAATATCGGCGCGCAGGGCGGCGAAGAGCTCCAGCCCGGAGAGATCGGGGAGCTGCAGGTCGAGCACGGCGGCATCGAAGGCGGTGTGCGCCGCGGCGGCCAACGCGTCCCCGGCACTCCCCGCCAGGGTGACCGCGTAGCCGGCGTCCTCCAGCAGGAAGCCCCACACCTCCGCCAACCCGAGGTTGTCATCCACCACCAGCACCTCGGGCCGGCCGTTGCTGCCCGCCGGAGCTGCCGTGGCCTTCTGAACCACCGCCGCGCCCGCCATCGCCCCCCTCCGTGCCCTCAGCGGCCGCGCCGCCCACCCCCCGCCGGCAGCGCCGGCATCCAGGCATCGCGCGACTCCAGGCCGTGCTTGCCGATGTAGTGCTCCAGCGAGCGGTCGCTCATCCCCAGGGCGGCGGCGGCATCGCGGTAGCTCCACTCCGCCTTCTTCAGCGCCTCCAGCAGCAACTCGCGCTCCACCATCGCCATCGTCTCCTCGAACGTGGTGCCGGCGGGCACGGCGAGCGAATCGCCGCGCGCCACCAGCGTGCGCACGCTCAACGGCAGCACATCCGGGGTGATCGCCTTCGCGTCCGGCTCGGACAGGACGATGGCGTGCTCCAGGCAGTTCTCCAACTCGCGCACGTTGCCGGGCCAGGAGTAGCGCGTCAGGATGTCCATCGTCTCATCGCTCACACTCTCTACCTGGCGCCCGTTGTCGCGTGCGTAGCGGCGCAGGAAGTGGTCGACGAGGGCGGGGATGTCCTCCTTGCGCTGGCGGAGTGCCGGCATGGTGATCTGGATGACGTGCAGGCGGTAGTAGAGGTCGTTGCGGAAACGGCCCGCCTTGACGGCCGCCTCCAGGTCGCGGTTGGTGGCGGCGACCAGGCGCACGTCCACCTTGATCGTCTTTGTGCCGCCGACGCGCTCGAACTCGCGCTCCTGGAGGACGCGCAGCAGCTTGATCTGCAGCGTGGGCGAGATG
>JACQGM010000345.1 GCA_016199585.1 Armatimonadota bacterium | reverse complement strand
CTCGTTCGTGTCGCAAGCTGTTGCGACGGGCAACGACGCGCAAGAAAGGCCCGTAAAGGCGTGAGAAACCCTTGTGCCACGCCATTCCCGTCCCGCCAGAAATGGATAAAGTCGAGCTTTGGATCAGTGTTCAGTGGCCAGGATGCGGGTGGACGAGCACGAAATGTGCAGTCTGTGAGGAGCCAATGCCATTTCCGGAGACCCCACGTGTCGTGTATGAGAAGAACCCTTTGGAGCAGGTGATCTGCCAGATCAGGTTCCCTCAGGTCTTGCGAATCGCAACACAATTGCCTGATGCCTTCCAGGAGCGTATCCGGAGCTCCTATCCGCTGTTCAAGCACACGATGCAGCAACTGCCCCCGGAGGTGGCTGCGTTGTTTGGGGGGCCTCTTCTCAGTCTGGCCTCGCCGATGCCCCGGTATGAGTTCACCAGTAGCGACTCGGAATGGACGGTGAGCCTCGCTGCTGACTTCCTGGCGCTCACGTGCAGGAACTACGAGAGGTGGGAGGTCTTCAGACAGCACTTCCAGGGCCCGTTCGAGGCGCTGCAGCAGGAGTACTCACCCACGTTCTACACCAGGATAGGGCTCAGGTATAGGGACGTGATCCGGAGGAGCATCCTGGGTCTTGTCGGTGTCCCTTGGGCCGACCTGCTTCAGGCCCCCGTGGCCGGGGAGCTCTCTTCAGGGATCGCCAAGTCGGTGATCAGCACCAAGTGCGATACAGTGGTGGAGCTGGGGGAGAGACTCGGTCGTGTCCGGGTACAGCACGGGTTGGTTGACAAGGAGAACGAGGTCTGCTACGTCATAGACAGCGACTTCTTCACCGAGGAGAGAACGGAGGCGGGCAATGTCCTTCCACAACTCGACCGGTTCAACAGAAGAGCGGGGCACCTCTTCCGGTGGTGCATTACCGAGACCCTTCACGACGCCATGGGACCTCATGACCCTGCAGTCTCGTAGCGCGTGGTCCAAGCCGTTCCTCTCGACGGATAGCTGGACGGGACCTGTTGTGGACGATGGTGTTGGCGCTGCAACGCTGCTGCCGGGACCTCCTCGCGACGGCGGGGTCGTCCCTGCCTCAGAGACCATCGACTGGCGTTGGACGGTCAAGGACGGCACTGGCAGTGATCTGGGAGAGCAACCGGGATTCCCTGCCGAGCCGGATTCCGGGCGCCGGGGGCGGATCCTTGGCCTCGGACGCTACCTATACGACATAGCCGAGAAGGGGGCGATTAGCATTGCCGCCGCTCGGATAGCACTCGCAGCGTGGATCGCCGTCGATGTGCTCCTGGAGTTTCGTCTGCTAATACCCGATGCCGCGCCTGGGGACTGCGGCCAGGTGCTTTACTCGTGGGAGACCGACGAGCATTACCTGGATCTAGAGGTCTTCGCCGACGGCAGGGCGGTGTTCTTCTACTGCCACCTGCCCACCGACCAGCTATGGGAAGGCCAGTTCAGGGTCGGTCAGATACCCATCGATGCGGTCGAGTACCTCACGTACTTCCGCGAGGCGGGCGATGCCTAGATTGCGCCCCGGCCGCGATGGCGAGCCGCTCCCCGCCGGCGTGGAGGTATTCCGGCTGGCTCTGGGTCTGATGGTCGAGTCAAAGGATTTCCAGCAGACTGGGAGGGTGCCGAGGACAGTGTTCGATCTGTCGTCAGGCGACAAGGCAAGCAGCACACCCCGTCTCTCCGTATATGCCTCAGACCTGACCAGAATCGCCGAAGCGTGGGCCTTCCTGGACTTGTCTGCCAAGTACGGTTACTCCGTCCACATCAGTACTGACCAAGTGCGAACGGTGGGTGCTGAGATGGCGGGGCATTGCCGTGGGCACCAGCTCGTTGTGGAGTGGGAGGCAAAGAAGATCCAGGATCCCCAGACCGGTATGGAGGTCCTGGATGAACGCCCCGCCGCCAAAGGCCACGCGGGAATCGCCGGGTTGTCTGAAGCAGACTACTCGTCAGCTGCACGCAAGAACATCAAGAGGAAGCTCGCGGCTTTTGCGGAAGTGCGGCCGCTTCCGGCAGTCTCACCGGTCTTCGTGAGTCGTCGGGGCAGGAGATACCATCGGAGAGGATGCAAGGCTGGTAGGGCAAGCATCCTCATGTGCCGAGAGAGCGCACGTGCGCGCGGTATCACGCCTTGCAGGAGCTGCAACCCCGATTGAGGTGTGCGCGGGCTCGCAACGAGGGGGCACTTCGCGTGCCACGACGACTGTGCCCGACCTGCGGGATCCAGCCGGCGCTCGACCGTGTGGTGCGCATGGGACGCACCGCGCGGATCCTGGCCTTGGGAGCATGCCGTCCTTGTGTGCATCACCATCTCGCGCAACAGCCGATCCATCACGCTGGCCGGGGGAAGCACTGCCACCGTGCTCGCCACTGCTGACGAGTACGTCCTGGAGTTGGCCGAGGACGACCGCAAGGGGCAGAAGTCGATCAAGGTGTGCGGGGGAAGGGGATTGGCGGTGGCCCGTACGGGGAAAGATCCCCCGGGAGGTTGCCGATGCACCTGCACACGCGCCGGATCCCCGGCCTGGCCGCACTGGCGGCGCTCACCGTGCCGCTGCTCATTGCCGCCGGCTGCCGCGACGGCGGGAACGCTCCGGAGGGCGGTCCTGCCGACACGGGGGCATCGCCGCGCGCCGACGGGGCCGGCGGCGCCCCAGGCTCTCCGGGCCCGAGCCGCCTGCCGGTGGCTGAGCGACTCAAGGTGCCCGACGGCTTCCGTATCGAGGTCGTCACCGACCGGCTCGCGGGAGTGCGCCTGATGGCGTGGAGCCCGGACGGGCGCCTGTTTGCCACGCAGCCCCGGGCCGGCCAGGTGACGGTGGTGCCGGTGGGGGAGGGGAACCCCTATCCCTGGGCTACCGGCCTGAACCTGCCGCACGGGATCGCGTTCCACGAGGGGTATCTCTACATCGCAGAGACCAACCGGGTGGTGCGCTGGCCGTTTCGCGAAGGCCAGTACCAGGCGCCAGGGAGGCCGGAGCCGGTCGCCGAGCTGCCGGGCGGCGGCCAGCACTGGACGCGCACGCTCCACTTCGGGCCGGACGGCAAGCTGTACGTCGCGGTGGGGTCAAGCTGCAACATCTGCACCGAGGAGGACTCGCGGCGCGCCGCCATTCTCCAGTTCGAACCGGATGGCGGTCAGGCGCGCGTCTACGCCAGCGGGTTGCGTAACACGGTCGACTTCACTTGGGACCAGCAGGGGCGCATGTGGGGCGTTGACAACGGCACCGACCGGATGGGCGACGAGTTTCCACCCGAGGAGCTAAACCTCATCCGCGAAGGCGGATTCTACGGCTGGCCCTACGCGCACGGCGACCGCGTGCCGGACCCGCGATTCGGCGAGCGCCGCCCGGAGATGGTGGCGAAATCGATCCCACCCGCCTTCACCATGCCGGCCCACGCTGCGCCTCTCGGGATCGCCTTCGTAGAAGGCGATCAATTCCCCGCGGATTACCGGGGCGACCTCTTCGTGGCTCTTCACGGCTCCTGGGACCGGAGCACGCCCGTGGGCTACAAGGTGATCCGCATCCACTTCGAGAACGGCATGCCCGTGCGCGCCACCGACTTCATCACCGGGTTCGGGACGGGCAGCGGCGCCCGGGCTCGCCCCGTGGGAGTCATCGTCGCGCCCGACGGGAGCCTTCTGGTCTCAGACGACAAGGGGGGCCACCTCTTCAGGGTGCGCGACACGGGCAGCGTCTCGCTCACTTCGCCCCGATCATGCTCCGGCTCACCTGGATCAGCGCCGGGCCGAGGATGATCACGAAGAGGGCCGGCAGGATCAGGAAGACGAGGGGAAAGAGCATCTTGACGGGGATCTTCATCGCGTGCTGGCGGGCTCGCTCGCGGCGCACGTTGCGGAGCTGCTCCGACTGCACGCGGAGGACGTTGGCAATCCCCAGTCCGAGGCGCTCCGCTTGCGCCACGGCGGCGGTGAACGTGCTCAGGTCCTCCACGCCACAGCGATCGCGCATGTCGCGGAGCGCGTCCCGCTGTGGCTTGCCGATGAGCACTTCATAGGCGACCTGCTTGAACTCGTCGGTGAGGGGACCCGGGACGTGCTCCGCCACCTTCTGCATCGCCGCATTGAAGGAGAGGCCCGCCTCGACGCTGATGCACAGCAGGTCGAGCACGTACGGAAGGCTGCGCTGGATCTGGCGCTGGCGCCGGCGCGCCTGGCGACTGATGATGGCGTCCGGCAGTTGGAAGCCGGCGGCCAATCCGACGAGGCCGAAGAGGATGGCGGACTCGAGGCCGCGGTTCAGCGGGCGGAGGGCGATCCAGAAGGCGACCAGGGCGCCGGTGAAGGCGATGGTCGCCTTGGCGAAGATCACCTCGTCCGAGTGCCACCGCCAGGGGTTGCCGGCCATGATCAGGCGCCGGCGGATGGCGTCCTTCACGCCCGGCGGCGACCACCGCGACACGAGCACCAGGGCCTTCCGCGCGGTGGGTCCAAGGACGCGCTCCAGCAACGGGCGCTGCAGGGCGACCTCCTCCGGCGATGGCTCGGCAGCCGGCTTCGCGGCAGGGTGCAGGCGGCTCATCGGGGTGTGCTGCTTCTGCTCGGCACGGATCCCGATGAGGAGGAAGGCTACCCCGAGAAAGAACGTGCTGACGATCAGGAGGGTCACCGTCTACACCTCAATCTTCACCAGTTGGCTGATGATCACAACGCCCGCCAGTTGCAGACCGATGCCGACCAGCATCATCGCCCGGCCCTCCGGTGTGGTGAGCAGCAGAGAGAAGTAGCCCGGGTTCAGGAGCTGCATTCCGATGGCGAGAGCGGGCGGCAGGCCGCACAGGATGCCTCCGGAGAGCTTCCCCTGCGCGGTCAGAGTCTGCACCTCGCGCTTCAGCTTGTGGCGCTCCCGGATGGTCTCGGCGATGTTGCCCAGGATTTCCGCCAGGGCGCCTCCCACTTCGCGCTGGATCTTGAACGCGGTGACTGCCAGATCGAGGTCCTCGCTTTGGCAGCGGGTCCGCAGCTTGATGAACGCCTCATCCACGGGAACGCCCACCGCCACGTCGCGCAAGGCTCGCTGAAACTCCTCGCTGATCGGCGGGTCCATCTCCTTGGCGACCGCCTCCATCGCGTCCATGAAGCTGGTGCCGGAACGGAGGCAGTTGGTCATCAACAGCAGGGCGTCCGCGATCTGCGCCTCTAATCGGTCGAAGCGCGCCAACTGGCTCCGCCGCACGATGACGAAGGGAGCGACGGTGGCGACGGCCGCCACCACCGTGATGAAAGAGATGCTCTTGGACACGAGACGGGCGATCATGAGCGCCGCGAACACGCCCGCCACGGAGAGATAGACGAACTCCGTGGCTTTGAGAGGGATCTTGGCGGCCGTGAGTGCCTTCTCGATACGGGCGAGAAGAGGCTGAACGCGCGTGCTCGACAGAAGCTGGGTGAGCCGCGGCAGGAGTTCCCGCCGCTCCTCGCGCGGCGCGGGTGTCCCCTGCGGCCGCGTCGCCGGCGCGCCCACCTCGCGCGGCGGCGGCTGGGCGCGCCGCAGACGCTCGGCGAGGGGGATCCCCCGGCCGCGCCGCCTCACCCCCCCGCGCTGGGAGTAGCGCAGCGGGCTCCCCAGGTAGAGGAGCAAGAGCCCGGCACTTCCCGTCAGCATGCTCATCACGACGAAGCTGTCAAGCACCGAACCGGCCCTCCCGTGGCGGGTTGAAGACGGAGGCGGGCAGCGTGATGCCCGCCTCCTCTATTTGCTCCATGAAGCGTGGGCGAATGCCCGTTGGCTCGTGGCGCATGATCAGGCGGCCATCCTGGTCCATGCCGAGCTGACGCAGCACGAAGATGTCCTGCAGGGTGATCACGTCCCCTTCCATGTTGGTGATCTCCGTGATGTAGGTGATCCGGCGCGATCCATCGCGCAAACGCGCGGTCTGGATGATCAGATCCACGGCGGCGGTGATCTGCTCGCGGATGGCGCGCACCGGCAGCTCCATGCCGGCCATCAACACCATCGTCTCCAGGCGCGAGAGCATCTCCCGCGGCGAGTTGGCGTGCCCCGTGGTCAGCGAGCCGTCGTGCCCGGTGTTCATCGCCAGCAGCATGACGAGCGCCTCGCCCCCGCGGCACTCCCCCACCCCGATCCGGTCCGGGCGCATCCGCAGGGCATTGGCGACGAGGTCGCGGATCGAGACCGCCCCCTTACCCTCGATGTTGGCGGGGCGCGCCTCGAGTGTGACGACGTGCGGCTGCTTGAGCTGCAGCTCGGCGGCATCTTCAATGGTGACAATCCGCTCATCCTGGGGGATGAAGCCGGAGAGGCAATTGAGGAGCGTGGTCTTTCCCGAGCCTGTACCCCCGGAGACGATGATGTTCAGCCGTCCGAGCACCGCGGCGCGCAGAAACTCGGAGATCTCCGGCGTCAAGGTGCCGAACGTGACCAGATTGTCGATGGTGAGGGGATCCTTGGAGAACTTGCGGATGGTCAACGAAGCCCCGCGGATGGCGATCGGGGGAACAACCGCGTTCACGCGCGAGCCATCGCGCAGGCGCGCGTCCACGAGGGGGCTGGCCTCATCCACGCGCCGCCCGACGGCGGAACAGATCTTCTGGATGATGTTGACCAAGTGCTCGTCGTCTCGGAACTGCCGGTCGGAGAGGTGCAGCTTCCCCCTGCTCTCATACCACACCTGCTTCGGCCCGTTCACCATGATCTCGCTCACGGAAGCGTCTCGGAGGAGCTGCTCCAGCGGGCCCAGGCCGGTTACTTCGTCCAGCAGCTCCAGGACGACCTGGTTGCGCTGGTTGCGGTTGAGCGCAATCCCCTGCTCGTCCAGCAGGCGCAGGATGATCTCCTGCACCTGGCGGCGGAGGATGGTCTGGTCGCCCCGGGCGAGGAACTCCTGGTCCAACTGGGCGATGAGTCGCTCCAGGAGGCGGTATTTGAGCTGGTAGAACGCCTCGATGGCGGTGATGCCGGCGGTTTCCTTCTGGGTCTGCAGGTTGCGGAAGGGGTTGCCCATCCCCTTGGTGATCGTGAGCGTGGGAACGGACGCCAGGGGAGGGAGTACGGCAGTCACCTTCTCGCCTTCGCCGAGGGTGATGGTCATCCGCGGGATGCCGGCATCCAGGGGCGCCTCCAAAGCGACCGCGATGCGCCGGATGATGCGCGTGAGGTGCTCGTTGTCGCGGAAGGAGGCACTGGTAGATTCCAGGCCGCCGTAGCGCTCGGCCATCACCTCCCCGGGGCCGTTGGCGACGATGCGCCGCACGGTGGGGTCGTCCAGAAGGGGCTCGACCGGCCCGAAGGCGAAGACTTCATCGAAGAGGCGAGTGCAGAGCTTGGCTCGCTCCGTCGGCGTCAGCCGAATGCCCTCGGCTTGGAGCACGGGGAGCACGCGGTCCTCGATGGCGCGGGTGCGCACCTCACGCTCGGTGCGGTCCGCGGCCGGCAACAGGGGGCCGATACCCTCCAACTCTGCGCCCAGCCGCTCGAAGAGCGGCCAGAAGACGCTCTCGGCATCCGAGGTGCTCAGGGCGCTAGTGGCCACGGCAGGAGCGGCCGCCTCGGGGGCGAGGCCCGCCATGGGGGCGACGCTCGCTTCAGGACGCCCTTCCAGCCCGGGCTGGCTCTCGTCCGCCGGGGGAGCTCCGGCACCACGGTTGATCCGGCTCAGCAGCGACATTCCAGTCCCCGAATCCCTTCCCGTTCCCGATCAAGCCCGCTGCGCCCAGGACCGCAGCAGCATCCCGAACCCCTTGCGTGCCGGCTCCGGCGCCCGGCGATAGACGAAGCTCGATTCCGGCGCGAGCAGGCGGGCGAGGGAGTGCATCGCCTCCGCCACCTTGGTCTCGGGATTGGAGATCACGAACGGCACTCCCTGGTTCACCGAGCCGACCACGGTTCGGCCCTCGCTCGGGATGCGCGCGGCCACAGGGTGCTCCAGGTACTCCTCCGCCTCGTCGGCCTTGATCCCCAGCTCCCCGGTGGCGCGGTTGATGATCAGCCGGATCTTCTCCGTCTCGTACTGCAAGTCGCGCATCGTCTCCAGGCTGATCCTGGCGTTCCGCAGGGCGGGCACGTCCAGAGTGGTGAGCAGGAGGATCTCGTCCGAAACATCCAGCGCCGCCAGGGTGACATCGTTCAGCGTCGAGGCCGAATCCACGATGATGTAGCGGTATGATTCCCTCAACACACGCAGCACCTGCTGCACGCAGTAGACGGTGACTGATTCGGAGAACTGAGGGCGGGGTGGCGCCGCGAGCAGGCGGATGCCGGAGTCGTGCGGGCACAGGAATGGCTCGATCAGCCCGGCATCCAGGTGCTGGAACTGGGGCACCAGATCGACGATGGTGCGCTCCGGGGTGAGGTTGAGCACCAGGTCGAGGTCACCGAACTGCAGGTTGAGGTCCACCAGAACGACGGGTTCGCCGGTGTCCATCGCGATGGCGATGGCGAGGTTCGCGGCGACCGTGGTCTTCCCGGCGCCATCGTGGGGGCTGTAGAGGGTGATGATCTTGGCGTCGGCGGGGGTGGAGCGCAGGGGGACGCCCTGCTCGCGCTGTCTGCGTTGGCGCCCCTTGTCGTAGACGCGCTTGATGGCAGTCACCACCTCATCGCTGGTGAACGGTTTGATCAGGTAGTCGCGGGCGCCGGCTTGCATCGCCCGGCGCAAGTACTCCTGGTCGCCGGCCGCGGACATGACGACGACGGTGGCGTCGGGAATATCGGTGGTGATCCGCTCCGTGGCCTGGATGCCATCCACGCCGGGCATGTTCACGTCCATGATGACCACATCGGCGTGAAGCTCCTGCGTCCGCTGCACTGCATCCTGGCCGTTGCCCGCCTCGCCGACAACCTGTATATCCTTCTCCAGCGAGAGGATATTGCGCAGGTTCTCGCGCGTCTGTTCCGAGTCGTCTACAATCAGGACTCTGATGGTCTCTTCCATCGCGTCTCGTTCATCTCCCGTCAACGTGCCCGGCGAGGGCCTGCCTGCCGAGGCCGCCCCCGCCGGGCCTGGCCGGACGTTAGCGAACCGGAAGCCCCGTGCCGGCGCCAGGTGCGGCGCCGCGGGAGGCCCCGCCTGTCACACCCCCGGTGGTGCCCCCGAAGACGCCACCGGTGCCGCCCACCCCGGTGAGGGGACTGGTGAAGGGCGGGAAGGTGCCCGGCTTCAGCACCGGCTGCTGGCGCAGCCCGGCAGGCGGCTCCGGACCAGGGAGCACCTCGGGCGTGACGAACAGGAAGAGTTCTCTCGATTGCTTCTCCTTCCGCACCGAGCGGAAGAACGCTCCCAGTACCGGTATGTCTCCCAGGATGGGGAACTTGCGCACCGCCTCCGCGTCTTCCCGCGAGATCAGTCCGCCGATGACCAGCGTATCTCCGCCCCTCAGCCCCAACTCGGTGGCAGCCCGCTTGGTGGTGAAACCCGGGATCGCGGTGCCGTCAATCAGGACGGTGTTCGCTCGGTCAATGGCGCTCGACTCCGCTACGAGACGCAGCGTGACTTCGCCCGCCGGACGCACCACCGGCTCGAGCGTCAACTGTACCCCGAAGGGCCGGAAAGAGACGCTCTGTCCGACGGTCCCCACTCCCGCCTGCCCCGCGCCGGTGACGCCGGTCACCACGGTTGGCAGCGGCAGCTCGCCGCCGACCTGGATGGTGCCGACGCCGCCGCTGTTCACCACGAGGCTGGGTGCCGCCAGCACGTTGGAGCGCGAGTCCTCGATCATCGCCTTCACCGTGGCCTCAAGCGGGGTAAAGAGGCGCAGGCCGCCCTCGGGGAAGAACTGCCCCGCGGCGTCCACGACATTCCGTTGCTGGGTGAAGGTCACTTCATTCGGCCACTGAATCCCGAGCTCCCTCAGCAGGTTCGTGTCCACGCTCACCATCCGCGCCTGGATGCGGACCTGGCGCGGATCCGCGAGCTGGATCAAGTTGAGGACGGTACCGTCGGCGGTCTGCGCCACCTTCTCCACCAGCGCCACGAGGCCATCCATGTCCTCCACGCGCGGCACGCGCCCGCGCAGCACCACCGCCGTTGGCTGCCCCGGCAGCGCTTCCGCGGTCACCTCCCCCGGCGGGAGCACGGCTTGCACCCGCTCCACCAGGCTCGGCTGGGGCGGGGTGGGTGGCGGCACTCGTAGGAGGTTGATCACTTTGGGCGCAAATTCCTCCGCGATGTTCTGGGCACGCGCCGCCTGCTCCAGGCTGGCGGCGTCTCCCTCGAGGATCGCGGCGCTCTCCGCCATCCGTACCCGGATCCCGGCAATGCCGATGGCGTCCTGGATCGCCTTCTGCCGGCGGGCCGGACTCGGCTCCACCGTCACCTCATACTCGGTTCGACCGCGCGCGTCCCAGATCCGCACGAGGGTGCTGCCAGGGCCGCGACCGAGCAAGAGCACCTCCTTGTCGCTGATCGGCTGCACCTCGGCCATGGCGCCGGCGGCGTCGTCAATCTGCACCGTGCGCAGGCCCACCGCCGCGAGAATCCGCGACCGGCCTTCCACCAACCGAACGGGGATCGGGGTGTTCGGCACTTCCTCAGCCGGCTCCGGCAGGCCCGGAATGGTACGGGCCGCTGCCAGCACCGGCCGCGCGCCGGTCTGCGCCGGGCCGGCGGTCATCGCGCCTGCGGTACCGGTGGTGCCGATGGTCTGCGCCGTCACAGCCAGGGGCAGCCGGTCTGCGCCCGAAGGCGGGCCGGCCGCGATGGCGACGGGGTAGGGGGAGAGCTGCAGGTACAGCACGGCCTGGCGGCGTCCCGGGTCCAGCCGTGGCGCGTTCGCTTCCGGGAGCACGAGGCGCGAGGGAGAGGCGACCGGAGCGAGCGCGATCCTCTCCCCGAGGAGGTCACGCAGCCGCGCGGCCGCAGAGCCGGCTCCGCCCGCCCCCGGCCGGCCGGCCCGGGCGATGGCGGCCGGAGATGATCCGCCGGGTGCCGCCAGCAACGGGTTGGCGGCCGCCCGAACGCGGAACCACTGCCACCCGGACGCGGTACGCACGCGCAGCACCGCCTCGCCGGGCCGGTCGGGGGTGACGCGGACCGCGGTCGGGGAGAGAACTGTTACCGTCAGACCACTTCCCGGCAGCACCTCCGCTTGCCGAACCGACGGGAAGGAGAGCAGCACCGGGCGGCCAGCCACGGCCCGCAGTGCCGTCGTCGGCCCTGGTGGGGTGCCGGCGCCGGGCGCCAATCCACCTGCCAACAGGCCGATTGCGAATAACAGAGCTGCCTTGCGCAGCCATCGTCCCCGCGCTTGCATCGGTTCTTCCTCCCGACGTTCCATCGGATGGCGACCGGGGTAGGCATCGGCTGCCCCTCCCCGGCTGCCGCGTCCGCACGCTCCTGCGGGGACGATGGCGCAGTGGCGGTGGCTCCGGGAGCGCCTCACGGTCCCCCGGCCACCGCGCGCCACCTACCCCGCCGCGGCCTCTTCGGCTACCACTTCCGGTGTCACGAAGATAATCAACTCGCGCTCGGCGTTCTCTTTGCGCACCGACTGGAAGAAGCGGCCCAGCACCGGTATCTCCGATAGGATCGGAAACTTGTGTACCGCGCGCGCTTCCTCGCGCGAGATCAGACCGCCGATCACGAGTGTTTGCCCCCCGCGCATCCGGAACGAGGTCTCTGTCCGTTTGGTGGTGAAGCCGGGGATGGTGCTCCCGGCCACGACCACCGCCGTATTCCGGTCAATGGCGCTCACCTCGGCGACCAGCCTGAGGCCGATCTCGTCCGCCCGTCCGACGGTGGGCTCGATGCCGAGCTTCACGCCGAAATCGCGGAACTCCACGCTCTGCCCGAGGAGGTTGCTTGCGCCTCCCACAGCCGGCGTGGGGGCGGCGCCGCCGCTGCTGATTCCGGTGAACAACAGCGGGATCGGCAACTGCCCGCCGATGACGATCTCACCTTTCTCGCCGCTGGACACGAGCACGCTGGGGGCCGCCAGCACGTTGGCCCGATTGTCATCGCCCAGGGCACGGATGCTGGCGGCGATGGCGCTCAACATCCGAAACTCCCCGCCCGGCTCGGCCTGCCCCCAGGTAGCCTGGTCGCTCCAGCGAATCCCCAGTTCCTGCAAGGCGCGCCGGTCCACGTCCACCATGCGCACTTGCACGCGCACCTGCGCCGGCCGGTCGACTTCCAGCAAGTTGACCACCTTCGCGGCGAAGACAGCCGCCGTGTGCGCCGCACGCTCGCTCTCCTCCCGGGTCGGCACCTTCCCTCGGATGACCACCACCCGGGGATCGCCGGTGACGGCATCCACCTGCACGCCAGGAACGTCGAGGGCGGCGCGCACCTGCTCCACCGTGCTAGCCGGCGCGGTCGCGGTCCCCGATGTGTCGCCCGCGGTGTCGGTCACCTGCACCAGGTTGACCACCTTCTCGCCGAAGGCGCCGGCGATGCGCTCGGCGCGCGCCGCGGCGCCGGCGTCGTCCACGGTTCCCTCCAGGAGAACCGAGCCGCGAATGAGGCGCGTGGTGATCCGCTCGTCACCGATGGCGGCATCCACCTGGGCATCCAGCGCCGGCAGCGGCGAGGCGACGCGCACCTCGTGTTCGGTGATCCCGCGGCGATCCCAGACGCGCAGGATCGTCATTCCCTCCCCTCGCGGGAGGACGAGCACCTCGCGGGTCGAGAGCGGGTGAACATCCGCCACGCTCGCCGACGGATCGTCAATCTGCACGCGCGTGGCGCCCTCCACGAGGAGCAGCCACGAGCGCCCGAGGGTGAGCCGCAGCGGCTCACCGACCTTCTGCACGCCGCCGGCCAGCGCCGGGGGCATCGCCACACAGAGAGCGCAGAGGCTCAAGGAAGTCAGGATCGCCGGGAACATTCCCCTCGGCGTTCCCTCGCCTCCCCTGCGGCGGGAGTGCGGGAGACACGCGGCGGGAGTTGTTACGGGGGCGGGGCCAGCCGCCCTGACACTGATGGACCGGAGTGGGCGGGATGCACTACGGGTGGTCCTTCGTTGGTTCATCGCTGTTCGGCCTGCTTTCCGGTGTTATCGGGAGCGTCACCTGTTCCCGCTGTGTGCCCCGGATAACGCTGACGGTGTAGGTTGGCGGCGGTGCCGGGCGGTCTGTTGCTGGCCCAACAACAACCGGTGGCGCCGGCCTCTCGCGCGGTTGCTCCGGCACCGGGATGGGATAGACAAGGTCCGGCGGGACCGGCGGCAGCGGCGCGGTCCGCGCCCGTCCGCTCGGGGCGGACGTCGGCCCTTGCGCCACGCGGCTCGGCCCGGGAGCCGGAGCGCGCTGGGCGTCGCGCTTGCGGCGCGCGAGCGCGCGCACCTCCTGGATGATGACCGGAGCGCGCACGGGAGGTGCCTCGGCAATCAGCGTCCCGGCCTGCTCGTCCATCAAGGGACGAGCCACGGTGAAGATCGTCGCCCGCACCTGTGCCGCGCTCAGGTATTCGGCTTCGGACGGGCGCAGCGCCAGCGTCAGCAGAGTCGGTGGCTCCGCGGCGCTCAGGGGTTTCTTCTCGAGTGTCTTGCCGACCGCGACCACCAGGGCGTTGTGTATCAGGGTTTCGGTCATGGGGGGCAACTCGGCCTCGGATCGGTCGAGGGTGGCGAGCACATCCACGCGGTCGCCGGGCCTGATCAGGCCGGCGACCCCGGTCGTGTCGTTGACCAGGATGGTCATGGCGCGGAAGCCGGCCGGAATCTGCCCGCTGACGCCGACGGCTTCGCGCGGAGTCAACTGCGCGGGCACCAGGGGTTGGTTGGGCACGATCTGGGCCGCGCTCACCTGGTCAATCGCCTGGTCCACGCGCAGCAGCGCATCCGGCGCCACGGAGCGGTCCCGCAGGTCGATGCTGTCGAGGCGAACCATGTCCGGAGTGATGATCGTCCGCGGGGGGATCACCTGTCGGGCGAGCACGACATCGCGGAAGGAGCTGTCCCTCACCTCCCTCCGCTCGGGCCCGCCGGGCCCGGACCTGCCGCGCGAGAAGATGAGGAGGATCCCTGTCACGACAAAGAGGAGTATGCTCAATGCCACCAGCTTGTTGTTCATCCCGTCGTGTTCCTCCCTGTCCGCGCACTTCGGGCCGCTGCGGTCACAGGCAGAGCGCGGCGCCTACCGCTCCGAGGGCGATGGCGGCCGCGTAGCTCATGCGAAAGCTCCTCGGCGTGGGCTCGACTTCAGTGAGCGTGCGCAGCGCCGCCATGCTGCGCACCTGTCGGCCCACGTTGCGCAGGACTTCCTTCCCACCCCCGCGAAGGGCGAGCGCAGCCAGAGCCATCACCCCCCCGGCGATGGCTCCCAGGAGCATCGTCCAGACGACGAATCGGGTGCCGCACACGGCGCCCACGGCTCCCAGCAGCTTCACATCGCCGGCCCCCACGCCTCCCGCCGTCCACACCGGCAGCAGGAGGCAGAGGCCGACCGCCAGGCCCCCGAGGCCGTCGCCGATACCCTCCCGGCCGAGAAGGATCCCTCGGAGCGCCAGGCCGAGGGCCGCCGCGGGCACCGTCACGGCGTTCGGCACGCGCCGGCTGCGCACGTCGAAGGCGACGGCCACCGCGAGGGCGGCTGCGGCCAGGGCTACCAGTGGTATCGGCAGATTTACCATGCTCGCTGGATGGACCTTCGTCTCCCCGGGGCTGATCCGAAGAGAAATTCGGATAGGAGTTCTTCCCGACCCGAACGCCGCCGCGGGTCGGACCTTGAGAAACGCGCTGCCCGGCCCGGAGGGCGCAGACAGCGCAGAATCGCCTCCCTATCATTATCCCGCAGACGGCGCTCGATTGCCATACCTCGATGGTCCTAGCCCGTGTAGGCCGAAGGTCCTATCTCGCGCCGGTCAGCGCCGATTCGGTATCAGGTTGTGCTCAAAGGCGTAAATCAGCGCCTGCATCCGGTCGTTGACCTGCAGCTTGTCGAAGATGCTGCTCAGGTGGTTTTTCACGGTCTTCTCGCTGATGGTGAGCCGGAGAGCGATCTCCTTGTTGCTCAGACCTTCGGCCAAGAGGCGAAGAATCTCCACTTCACGTCGGGTGAGTTGCTGGAAGAGGTCGGCAGGCACCTGTTCGCGGTCTCGCGACAGGCGGCTGAACTCTTCGAGCACCCGTGCCGCGATTGCCGGATGGATCAAAGACTCGCCGCGCGCCGCGCGACGGATGGAATCCACGAGGATGTCCGTCCCCACATCCTTGAGCATGTAACCGCAGGCGCCCGCCTTGATGGCGTTGAAGATGGAGGCGTCGTCCTCGTAGACCGTGAGCATGATCACACGGGCGCGCGGGTTGTCGTGGCGAATGCGGCGGGTGGCCTCCACGCCATCCAGCCCCGGCATGCGGATATCCATCAGGATGACATCGGGGTCCGACTCCAGGGCCCGCTCAATCGCTTCCGAACCGCTGGCAGCCTTGGCCACCACCTCCATGTCCGCTTGGCGCACCAGAAGGCTCGCGAGGCCCTCCAGGATCAGGGGGTGGTCATCGGCGATCAGAACGCGAATCTGATCCATCGTTCGCCGCGCCCTCGTTCCCTCCAATAGGCAGCACAACCGAGACTCGTGTGCCACGGCTCGAGCTCTCCACCCGAACCGTGCCTCCCAGCGCGTACGCGCGGTCCTGCATGCCGGCCAGCCCCATCCGTTTCTCTTCCTGAGCGCGCCGCCGCGTGGTTAGCACGTCGAACCCCGGGCCGTTGTCGGCGATCCCGACCAGCACCGCGTCGGCGGTACGTTCGAGCGAGAGTTCCACCAGGGTGGCCGTGTTGGCGTGCTTGCGGACGTTGGTCAGGGCCTCCTGGATGATACGGAAGAGATTGACCTGCACGTGCTGGCTCAGTTGCCAGTCCGCATCCTGGAGGCGCAGCTCGACGGGGACACGGTGCTGCTCGCGGAAGTCCTGGACGTATTGGCGCAAGACCGGGACGAGGGAGAACCCCTCCAGGGCGGCGGGGCGCAGCTCGAACATGAAGCGCCGCATGTCCTGCACCACGTCGCGCGCCAGTTGCCGCAGGGCCGCCACCTCCTGGCGCGTCGTCTCGGCCTCGGAAGGCAGCATGTTCCCCAGCATGTCCAGGCGAAGCGCCAGGTTCACCACCTGTTGCACCGGGCCGTCGTGCAGATCCGCCGCCACCCGCCGCCGCTCCTCCTCCCGGGCCTCGGCGCAGCGCAGGCACCGAGATCTGAAGTCAGTCGGTTCGGGCACGGGGGCCGTATCGCACACAACCACTTTTCGGGCGCCGGCCGCGCGGCGCCCCAGTAGCCCATTGAGGAAGGCAAGAGGCATCTGGGCAGTTCCTCCCAAACTAATCCCGGCGGACGCAAGCGCCAGCGCAGCGCCCCCGATGGTTGGTGAGGGTGCCCCTGGCCCAAGTGCCACCAGTATACCACATCTGCGGGGCGACGTAAAGAGAGCGACTATTCTCCTTAGGGCCTTTTCATTACCCCGCCGCCCTGAGGCTCGTAGTGCCCTCGACCACCAGGCG
>JACQGM010000344.1 GCA_016199585.1 Armatimonadota bacterium | reverse complement strand
GTCTTGCCCACCCCGCCCTTACCAGTAACAGCAATCTTCATCCGCACCTCACACACTCGCCAACAACCATGCCGGCTGCCACCGCGATGTCTTCCGTGGGGAGGTAATCGCGCACCGAGGAATCAAACAAGACGTTGCCGGAGGGCGCGATCTCGTCGTCTCCGCGCCACAGCACCAGCAGCAGAGCGACCCGGGGGAACATCGGCACCACCACCCCCACGTCCCCGTGCGCTGCGGGCGCGCCGCCGAGTGCCCGCGCCGCGTCGGCCAGCCGCTCCGGGCGCTCCCCGAAGGCGCGCACCAGGCGGTCCACGCTGCGGCCCCGGAACGCGGGCAGGTAGAAGAGACCCCCCGGCACTTGGTCGAACGTGACCCAATTCCCCGTGGGAGCTGCGCCCGTGGCCGTCACCAGGTAGTGGAGAGCGAGGATCTGCTCCCGGAGCGCCGGCGCGGCGCCGGTCCCGTCGGGGAGGAACTCCAGGTCGGGCCAGGTGACGCGAAGGGTTTCGCGGAGGAGGGGCACTGCCACGAGGCGGTTCTCTGCCTGGTAGTCTGCGCCGCTCCGGGCGCAGCGCTCCCGGATGTCACTCTGGCGGAGGGCATCCCGGGCGGTCCGGGCAGCAACCTCGTAGTGGTCCTGATAGGGCAATCGCATCAGCTCTCACTCAGACGGAAGACGGCATTCGCCACCGCGCCACAGGCACGACTGGCCGGCTGCGGGGAGGAGCGAGTGGTGGTCGCCCCGCTCACTTCCATGATTCGCGGCCGCGGCTTCACCGCCGGATCCGGGCGAACGTGTGTGACGTGCCGAGGCGCCGGCCAGCAGAATCCCCGGACGCTTTCCCGGGGAACCCCCCGCCTGCCCTGTGGCGGTTGCTCTATGCTAACACCGACCCGTCCTGTTTGGGTATCGGGGAAACTCCTGATTTTTGACCGGGTAAACCCCGACGTAGATCAGGAGAAGGCGCCCGAAGCGCGGAGCGCACGGATGCGGCGCTTGCATGTGGCGGCGGGGGATTGACGGACCGTCGGGCGGCCATGAAGGCCCGGGGCGGACCGCCGGCAGGTCCCCGGCGTCGTGGGCCCCGAGGGATCGGGAGAGTCTGCGGCGCTCGCGCAGGCGAACCCGGGCAGATGCGCCCCCGCGCTCCCCGCCTTCTCCGGCCAACGGCGAAGCTACCCGCAGCGTCTGCATCCCGAGAAACCGGCGTTCACCTTGACCGGCCCTGGCCTTTGTGCTAATATAGTACTAGAGGTTCACGGCCGATGACGTGGCTCGTCCTGGGTGTGGCGGTTGCGGCGGTGGTTGCCGTCATCCTGATGCTCCGAGGGGAGTTGTCTCGCTCTCACGACGGCGGCCGAGGGTTTGACGCGCCGGCGCCCCTGCGGGTGGTCAGCGGCACCCTCCTGATCATCGTGTTCGTTCTGGTTGCCGCGGGCCTGCTGTTCGCCGTTCCGCGAGGCGGCGGGTCGGGCGCGCCGAGCGCGATGATGGTCGCCTACTGGCTGTTCATCGGCCTGTTGCTGTTGGCGATTCTCGCATTGGCGGTTCTGGACATGTTCTTGGTGCGGCGTGGGTTTCAGCGTCGGCAGGATGAGGCGCTCCGTGATGCGTTCGTGGGGCGCGCGGGGCCGCAGGCGCCCCCCGGCGAGCGGCGCCCGGGCGCCGGGAGCGGGACGGCGTGACGGCAGACGAGCGGTGGATGACGGTGGCGCTCCGCCAGGCGCGCCGAGCGCTGGGAAGCGCCAGCCCCAACCCCGCGGTGGGCGCCGTGGTCGTGCGCGGGGAGGCCGTGGTTGGCCGGGGCCACACCCATCCTCCCGGCGGGCCGCACGCGGAGGTCGTCGCCCTGGCCGAGGCGGGCGAGCGCGCCCGCGGGGCGACGCTGTACGTGACGCTGGAGCCGTGTGCCCATCAAGGGCGAACGCCCCCCTGCACGGGCGCCGTCATCCGCTCCGGCGTCACCCGCGTGGTCGCGGCGATGGAGGATCCGCACGACATCGTGGCGGGGCGGGGCTTCGATGCCCTCCGCGCGGCCGGCGTGGCGCTGGACGTGGGGGTGCGCGAGCCGGATGCGCAGGCGCTGTTGGAGGCCTACGTCAAGCACGTGCGCACCGGGATCCCCTTCGGTCTGCTGAAGTGCGCGCTCTCGCTGGATGGCAAGATCGCGACCCGCACCGGAGACTCGCGCTGGGTGAGCGGCGAGCCGGCCCGGGCGCAGGTCCATCGGCTCCGCCAGGACTTCGACGCGGTGGCGGTGGGCGTGGGGACCGTGCTCCGCGATGACCCGCAGCTCACCGTCCGGCTGCCCCGCAAGCGCCGGGATCCGTGGCGGGTGGTGCTCGACAGTTGCGCGCGCACCCCACCGGGCGCGCGCCTCTTCGAGGCCGGCGGGCCGGTGATCGTGGCCGCCACCCGGCGGGCGCCCGCCGAGCGGCGGCAAGTCCTTGAGGCGCGAGGGGCCACCGTCCTGGTGGTGCCCGAGGCGGAGGGCCGCGTGAACATCCGTGATCTCTTCCGCCAGCTCGGCGAGCGCGGCATCACGAGCGTGCTGTTGGAAGGAGGGGGCGAGGTCGCTGCATCGGCGCTGGCGGCCGGCGTCATTGACCGCGTGCTCTTCTTCGTCGCGCCGCTCCTGGTGGGCGGGCGCGATGCGCCGACGCCCGTGGAGGGCATCGGCGTCGCGAAGATGGCGGACGCGTGGTCCCTGGAGCGCGTGCGCTTCCGGCGCGTCGGCGCGGACCTGGCGGTGGAGGGGCATGTTCACCGGCATCATTGAGGCGGTGGGCGCCATCCGCCGGGTGATCCCCGCGAGGGAGGCCGTGCGATTGGAGATCGCGGCCGATGTTCTCTTTAATGACGTGGCGCTCGGCGAGAGTGTCGCCGTGAGCGGAGTCTGCCTGACGGTGGCGGCGTCGGGGGCGGGCGTGGCGCGCTTCGACGTGGTGCCCGAGACCATCCGCCGGACGAAGCTGGGCGAGCTGAAACCCGGCGACCCGGTCAACCTGGAGCGTGCCCTCCGGCCGACCGACCGGCTCGGCGGGCACTTCGTGCAGGGACACGTGGACGGGGTGGGGCGCGTTCACTCGCTGGAGCAGCGGGGGGGAGAGCACGTGCTGACCATCGCGGCCCCGCGCGAGGTGACCGACTACCTGGTGGATAAGGGGTCGGTGGCGGTGGACGGCGCCAGCCTGACCGTCGTCGCGGCGGAGCGCGACCGCTTCTCGGTGGCGCTCATCCCGCACACGCTGGCGGCTACCACGCTGGGCCGGCTGAGGCCGGGGGACCGGGTGAACGTGGAGGCGGATCTGATCGGGAAGCACGTCGCGCGCTACCTGGCTCGCCAGACACCGCGAGAGGGCGGCTCCGATGCGGAGTGGATGCGGCGGCTCCGCGACGAAGGGTTCGCCTGAGAGAACGGGAGGGATCTTGTTCAGCACCGTGGAGGAAGCGGTTCGGGAGATCGCCGAGGGGCGCTTCGTCATCGTGGTGGACGACGAAGACCGCGAGAACGAGGGCGATGTCGTCATGGCGGCGGAGCGGGTAACTCCGGCGGCCATCAACTTCATGGAGACGCACGCCCGCGGCTGGATCTGCGTCGCGCTCACCGGCGAGCGCCTGGACGCGCTGCAACTCCCCCTCATGGTCCAGCACAGCACCGACCCGCGGCGCACGGCATTCACCGTGACCGTGGACGCCCGCGAGGGCACCACCACCGGCATCTCCGCCGCAGACCAGGCGACCACCATTCGCGCTCTCCTGGATCCGCGCACGCGGCCCCGCGACCTGAACCGGCCCGGGCACGTGCGCCCGCTGCGCGCCCGTGAGGGCGGCGTGCTGGCGCGCGCCGGACACACCGAGGCGACGGCGGACCTCGCCCTGCTGGCCGGACTGCAGCCGGCGGGCATCCTGTGCGAGGTCAAGAACCCCGACGGGAGCATGGCCCGCGTGCCGCAGTTGAAGGAGTTCGCCCGGCGCTTCGGCCTGCGGATCCTCACCATCGCCGACCTCATCTCCTATCGCCGGCGCACCGAGAAGCTGATCACCTGCGAGGCCCGGGTGCGCCTTCCCACTCCCTGGGGCGAGTTCACCGCCTACGGATACGAGTGCCGGATCCACCACAAGCCCTATATCGCCCTGGTGATGGGGGAGATCTCCGGGGGTGACGTGCTCGTTCGCGTCCATTCCTCTTGCCTCACCGGCGACGTCTTCCACTCGCTGCGCTGCGATTGCGGCGAGCAGCTCCACGCAGCGCTCGAGATGATCGCCGCCGAGGGCCGCGGCGTTCTCCTGTACATCCAACAGGAGGGCCGCGACATCGGGTTGATCAACAAGCTGAAGGCTTACGAGCTTCAGGAGCACGGCAAGGACACCGTCGAAGCCAATGAGGCGCTCGGGTTCGCGGCCGACCTGCGCGACTACGGCGTCGGCGCTCAGGTGCTGGCGGATCTCGGCCTGTCGCGCATCCGCCTGATCACGAACAACCCCAAGAAGGTCGTGGGTCTGGAGGGCTACGGGCTGAAGATCACGGCGCGCGTGCCCTTGTCAGTGCGGCCCACCCCGGAGAACCGCCGCTACCTCGAGACCAAGATCCAGAAGTTGGGCCACCTGATCGAGTTGTAGAGAGAGGGGAGCGATTCCCGTGCCGAAGGTACTTGAGGGGAAGCTGAGCGCGCAAGGGCTTCGTTTCGCCATTGTGGTCAGCCGCTTCAACGAGTTCGTCACCAGCAAGCTCCTCTCGGGAGCGCTGGACTCGCTGGTGCGCCACGGCGCCGACGCGGAGACGGTTGCCGTGGCCTGGGTGCCCGGCACCTTCGAGATACCGCTCGTCGCCCAGAAGCTCGCCGGGAGCGGGAAGTACGACGCGGTCATCTGCCTGGGCGCCTTGATTCGCGGCGCGACGCCGCACTTCGAGTACCTGGCGGCGGAGGTGACCAAGGGGATCGCCCACGTGGGGCTCCAGACCGGGGTGCCCACCGTCTTCGGCGTCATTACGACCGATAGCATTGAACAGGCTATCGAGCGAGCCGGCACGAAGTCCGGCAACAAGGGGTTTGATGCCGCTACGGTCGCCATCGAGATGGCGAACCTGTTGCGTGCGGTCGCGTGAAAGGGGCAAGCAGAGTGAGCGACATCCATTTTCTGCGACCGGTGGCTCGCTGGCTCAGCATCGTGGTACTGGCCGGCGTCCTCTGCCCGCATGTTCCGGCGCGGGCAGCCGAGGCGCCGGCTGCGGCGGAAGGCCCATCGCGGGGCTCCGTCGCGGTGCTGGACACCACCGGCAACCGAGTGGTGCTGAGCGCGGGTGAGAGAGAAGGGATCACGCGCGGGACGGAGTTCCGCATCGTGCGCGAGGGGCAGGAGGTGGCCCGCGTCGTCATTGACGAGGTGTTCATCGCCACCTCGCGCGGCAGGGTCGTCTCCGGCCTGCCAGCCGCCAGATTGCGCACCAACGACCGGGCCGAGCTGATCGGCACCCCGCCGCCGCCCCGCCAGCGGGCGGGGAAGTTCCCCTGGGGAATCCTCGTCGGCGCCGGCATCGTCACCCTGGTGGTGCTCGGCCTGACGCGCGACGATGATGATGGGACGGGGCTCTCTGGTCAGGGAGCCGCAGACGTGACGATCAGGTAGGCACACGTCCTTGACGTGTGCCCGCCTGGAACTGACGATCAGGTAAGTGCGCCTGAAAGGGGGCGTTCCCATGCACTTGAACAAGAGGCGGCTCGCGTGGCTGCCGGCGCTGGCGTTAGCAACCGCCGCCCTGGCAGCCGTGATCGCCGGGTGCGGCAGCTCGAAGCGGGCTGCCGGCACGCCTTCGTACGCCAGCGGCACCGGCACCGCCGTCATCAACATCGCCTGGCCTCCCCGCGAGGGCGATGGTGAGAGCCGGGTCATCCCCGCCGTGACGGAGAGCATCCTGATCCGGGTGTTCACCGATCGGGAGCTGACCGCCCTGCGCCGCGTCATCACCCGGCCGGAGGGCGCCGGCAATGTCGCCGCGCGCTTCGAGGGCCTCCCGGCCGGACCGGTGCTCTTCGTGGCGCAGGCATTCGCCGTGGTGGATCCCCTCGCCCTGGCCCAACTGCCGCAGCCGCTGGCGAGTGGCTCGCAGACGGTGACCATCACGCCGAATGAGCTTGTTCCCGTCTCGATCTCTCTGCTGCCGACCGGCACCGGGACCGACGGTGGCGCGACCGCCGGGTTCGCGACGGTCACGATTACCGGCATTCCCGTGCCCGCCGCGGGCTCCACCGTGACGGTGCTGTTGGAGGTGCGGCACAACGGGCAGGTCCTCACCGGCGACGGCACCTCGGCCCGGTTCGAGGTGCCATCGGGAGTGCCCGTGTCCGCAGTGCCGCTGCGCCTGGGGCCGCTGCCGGAGGGGTCGCTCCTCTTCGTGGGGAGAGCCGACGATGGCGGCGGAACGATGATGGCGAGTGGGTCCGCCATCGGAGCCGTCGCCGGCGACGGCGACGCCGGGGTGACCCTGCCGCTGAGCCAGGGCACCGGCGGCAGCACGTCGGGCGCGGGTGCGACCGACCAGCCGGCCACCACCGGCTCGGCGGTGGTCACCGCCAACAACGTGGCTGCCGGCGACGTGGTCGTTACCGTCACCCCAATCTCGGGGGCACCCGGGACGAGCCGGCAGGCGGTCTCCGTCACGCTGCCGAGCGGCGTGGCCGGACTCCCGATTGAGAGCGTGCCGGTCCTCGTCGGCGACTTGCAGCCAGGGCCGTGGCTCTTCGTCGTCACGACCCAGCGGCCCAGCGCGGCGGATCCGTCTCAGATGGTCATCAACCGCGTGGGGAGCACCACGGCCAGCGTGAAAGCGGGAGAGCTGCTGAACCTGGCCGTCCCCCTGGGCACCACTCAGCAGGCGACGCCGGCCCTTCCACCGGGCACCCTCAACGTGCTGGTGACCAACATCGCCGGGCTGAACCTGAGCACGCTCCTGGTCGCGGTGTTCGACAGCGCCGGCCAGCCGGCCAAGTCGCTGGCGCTGCCGCAGACTCCCGGCATCAACCAGCGTCTGGTGACCTTCACGCTCCCGGGCGGCGCCTACACCGTCGTCGCGGCCGCTTACACCACTCCGCCGACACAGGCCGTGACGACCACCATTCCACCGGGCGCCCTCTCCATCGGCTCCAGCACCGCTCAGGTGACGAGTGGGGAGAACAAGGACATCGCGGTGGAGCTGCGCCTGCAGGGGGGCAGTCCTTCGTTCGGCAGCGTGAACCTGGCGATGCTGCAAGTGCCGCTGCGGATCGAGATGAAGTCGGTCAGTGAGACGCAGCCGCCGGTGCCGGTGATCGCTTCCGGCATCGTGGTCAAGGTCTTCTCCGTGTTGGAGAACCAGGAGCTGACCGCCCTGCAGCGCACCATGATGGCTAACCAGTACGTGCAGCTCTTCACCGTACCGGCCAACGACCCCACCGGCACGCCGGTGGCGGCCATCGCCGGCCCGGTGCGCCTGCGCATTGACGGAGTGCCCGTCGGGGCGATGCGCTTCGAGGTCACCTCCACCTACGATTCGACCGGGGCCCCGCCGGTGCTCGGGAACGGATCGGCGATCGCCACCATCGTGGCGTCCGCCGATCCCGCGGCTCCGGCGCTGACGCCGGTGACGGTCACGGTGCTGCCTCACGGCATCCTGCCCCCGGGCACGGTGCTGCCGGGCACGATCAGCGACGACCCGACGGGACAGAACCCGCCGCCGCGACTCAGAGCGCGGATCATGGAGTGGTTCCTCTACCGCCGGTGAGGGTGAGTGTGTAGCCAAGGCGCGGGAGCGCCGCACAGCGGCGGCGCAGAAGCGTGCGTGGTGAGGGAGCCGTGGGCGCGCCCACGGCTCCCGTCGCGCGGCGCCACGCCGTCTTCGTCCGGGGGCGGTAATCGTCCCCGGACGACCGTCCTCCGCCCGCGGCACTGGAGGTGCGAGCCGATGCCCATCTACGAATACCGCTGTCTCCGGTGCAGCCGCCGCTTCAGCCATCTCCACGGGGTGGTGGCCGAGGCGCCGGCGCTGGAGTGCCCGCGCTGCCACGGCACCGACCTGCGGCGCCTCATCTCCCGCGTCTCCGTGCTCCGGTCCGAGGATGACATGCTGGACGCGCTCGATCCCGGCCGGTTCGGCGACATGGAGGACCCGGCCAGCATGCGCCGCTGGGCGCGCACCCTCGGCAAGGAGATGGGCGATGAGCTGGGCGACGACTTCGAAGAGGGCCTTGATGAGATGATGGCGGCCGATGAGGACGAGGAACAGAGCGCGCCCACCGACGCGGGAGAGGTTCCGGCCGCCAGTGAGTGACCCGGCGGCAGGCGGCAGGCGGCCGGAGCCAGGAGGTGGTCTCCCGGTGGAACGCCCGGACGTCCTTACTCCCACACTCCCACACTCCCACACTCTCGCGCCCCCCCACCTCCTCACCCCCGCCATCCTGGCCGGCACCTTCCTCGTGGCGCTGGCGGGGGTGGCGCTGGAAGTGGCGCTCGTGCGGGTGTTCGCGCTGCTGTTCCGCTACCACCACCTCTTCCTGCTCGTCTCCGTGGCGGTGTGCGGCCTCGGCCTGGGCGGGCTGCTGCGCACCTACCTCCCTGACCGCTGCTGCCGGCTCTGGACCTCGGCGCTCCTCTTCGGTCTCTCGATCCCGGCGGTGCTGCTGCTCCTCTTCCGGTCGCCGCTGGCGGCGCGTCTGGTGGAGACGCCCTGGCTGCCCCTGGTGCCGATGGTGCCCTTCCTCTTCGCCGGCCTCTTCCTCTCGGAGGCGTTCCGGCGGCACGCGGCACAGGGCGGGGCGCTCTACGCGGCCGACCTGACCGGGGCGGCGCTCGCCGCGCTGCTGGTCGTGCCGCTCCTGGAGCGGCTGGGCGGGTTCGGCACCTGCTTCCTGGTGGCGGCGCTCGCCTGCGGGGGCGCCGCGGTCGTCGCCGGCGACGCGCGCCGCGGGGCCAGGGCCGCGTGCGCCCTGGCGGCGCTCGCCTGCCTGGTGCTGCTGACCGGCAATCGCTCCCTGCGCCTGGTGGACCTGCCGCCCCTCCCGCCCGAGGCCGATCCGGCGCTCACCAAGCCGATGCTCAAGGAGCTTCAGCCCGGCTCGCCCGCGAAGATCGTGGCGACCCGTTGGAGCGCGTTCGCGCGCACGGACGTGACCGACGAGGGCAGCCCCGAGGTCCGCTACGTCTATACCGACGGTGATACGCCCACCAACATGATCCGCTTCGACGGCGACCTGAAGAAGGTGGCTGAACTCACCGGGCAGCTCGGCTTCCTCCCCTATCGTCTGGCTCGCGCGCAATCGGTACTGGCCATCGGGCCGGGCGGCGGCCTCGACGTTTTGCTGGGGCTTCTGGGCGGGGCGCAGCGCATCGTCGGCGCGGAGGTGAATGCCGAGATCGTCGGGCTCATGGATGAGTTCCGCGACTTCAACGGCGACCTCTACCGCCGCCCCGGGGTCTTGGTACGCGTGGCGGACGGCCGCGCGTTCACGGCGCGCGAGACCGACCGGTATGATCTGATCTACTCGGCGCTGACTCAGTCGGCTACGGGGAGCCGCGCGGGCATCGCTCTCGCGGAGAGCTACATCCATACGCGCGAGGCGTTCGCGGTCTACCTGGACCGCCTCAGCGAGCGCGGCATGTACGCCCTCGTGGTTCAGGAGGAGCGGGCGCTGGTGCGGGCGTTCCTCACGGCCGTTTCGGTGCTCGCGGCGCGCGGGGAGAGCGTTCCGGAAGCGTGCCGGCACCTCGTGGCGGCCGTCATCCCCGAGGAGGCGCGCGCCTACACCCCGTACCGCCGCATCCTGATCTTCCGCCGCGCGCCCTTCGCGCCGGAGGATGCCGAACAGGCGCTAGAGGCGATCAAGGGGATGCGCGCGCATCCCGTGTTCGTGCCGCACGTCCTCGAGAGCATCCCGCCCTTCGCGCCGCTGGCCTCGGGCTCGCAATCGGTGGCCCGGTTCGCGGCCGGCTACACCTACAGCAGCGGCTACGGCGATGCGCCGTTCCACTCGAATGTGGCCCCGAGCACCGATGACCGGCCCTTCTTCCTCGACTTCTCGCCGACGCTGCCCGTGCCGCTGCGCCGACTGCTGTGGGGGGTGGGTCTGGCGGCGGGGTTGTCCGGGGTCTGGCTGGGGATTCGCCGTCGGGGCGCCCCGTCGGGGTCCCTTCGGGGGTTGGGAGCCGCGCTCTTCTTCGCGCTGCTGGGCGCCGGGTTCATGCTCCTGGAGGTACCGCTGATTCAGCAGTTCATCCTCTTCCTGGAGCACCCCGTGCGGAGCATGTCGCTCGTGCTGTTCGCGCTGCTCCTCGGCACGGCGGCCGGCAGCCGCTGCAGCCAGCGATGGCCGGCGGCTTCGCTGCCCGCCCGCGTCGCCATCGCCGCGCTCGCCGCCGTGCTGCTGGCCCTCCTCTACCGTGCCGCGCTCCCGGGTTTCTGCCAGGCCCTGCTGCGCGAGAGCCTGCTCCTGCGCGAGGTCGCCACGCTGCTCCTCTGCCTGCCCCTCGGCTTTGCGCTGGGAGTGCCCTTTCCGTCCGGGATCCGCTGGGCCGAGCGCGACGACGTGGCCCAGGTGCCGTGGCTGTGGGGGATGAACGGCCTGGCATCGGTCCTCGGATCGGCGCTGGCGATGGTGCTGGCGTGGCGAACCGGCTTCAGCGCCGCGCTGCTGGCGGGCGCGGCGGCCTACACGCTGGCCGCGGCCCTGGCGCTGGCCGCTCGCGCGGCGCAGGCAGCCACGCCGGCAGCGCCGGCGCCCGGCGCGGATGCTTCGGAGCCGCAGCGCCCGCCGGTTGCGGGCGCGCCCGCCGGGGGGTGAGCGCCCGCCGGCCGCCCCTGCCCGGGGCGCCGCCGGGAAGGGAGGCGTGTCTCCAGCCGCGAAGTCTCCGGGGGAAGGAGGGGAGACGCCCCCGTGCAGCCGCTGATGGAAGAGCCGACCGTGAAGACGGGCGGCCGCGTCCGCTGGCGAGCGCTCCTCGCCGGCTCGCTGCTCATCCCGCCGATGCTCTACTGGCAGCTCCAGTTGGAGATGAAGCGTTACAGCTTTCCCACCTGGGCGGTGCCCTTCTACCACGTCATCTTCATCCTCTGGTGGCTGGCGGTGGGCAACCTGCTCCTCCGGCGGCGGTGGCCGCGCCTCGCCCTCTCCGGCGGCGAGCTGGCCGTCGTCTACATCATGCTCTCCATCGCCGCCGGCCTCTTCTCCGTTGACCTGATGTGCATCCTCATCGCCACCATCGCCTACCCGTTCCACGTGCCCACCCCCGCCAACGAGTACCTGCCCCGCTGGCTGGTGGTGAGCGACGAGGCGGCGCTGAGGGGCTACTACCTGGGGCACTCCTCCTTCTACCGCCTGGAGCACCTGCGCGCCTGGGCCGTGCCGATCGCCGCCTGGAGCGCCCTCCTCCTCGTCCTCATCGGCGTGATGCTCTGCACCAATCTTCTCCTGCGCCGCCAATGGACCGAGCGCGAGCGCCTCTCCTACCCGATCATCCAGCTTCCCCTCGGCCTGGTGACCGACACGCGCGCCTTCCTCAGCCAGCCCGCCCTGTGGGCCGGCTTCGCAGTCGCCGCGCTCATCACCCTCATCAACGGGCTCCAGTTCTGGTTTCCCAGCATGGTCAATATCCCGGTGAAGCGCATCAACCTGGCCCCGATCATCACCCAGCGCCCCTGGAGCGCCATCGGGTGGACCTGCTGGTCCATGTACCCCTTCGCCATCGGCCTCAGCTTCTTCATCCCGGTTGACCTCTCATTCTCTATCTGGGTCTTCTTCCTGCTGCACAAGGCGGAGCTGGTGGCCGGCGCCGCCACGGGGCTGGATGCGGACACGGATTTTCCCTACCCCAACCAGCAGGCGATGGGGGCCTATCTCGCCATTCTGGCCGTGGCGCTCTGGATGGGCCGGGACCACCTCCGCGAGGTGGCGCGCTCGGCATTCGCGCGTCACCCCAGCCCCGAGGCGCGCGAGTGGCGCTGGGCGATCATCGGCCTGGCGGCGGGGATCATCTTCCTCTTCACTTTCGGGGTGGCCGCCGGGATGCCCCCGTGGGTGACCGCCGTGTTCCTGGGCTTCTACCTGGCGGTGGCGGTGATGCTCACCCGCATCCGCGCCGAGCTGGGCTTCCCCGTACACGACCTGGCCGGGGCCGGCCCCCACCACACGCTCGTCGCCCTGGGGGGCACGTCGGCGATCGGCACCGGCGGCCTGGTGGGCATGGGCTTGATGTACGGACTGGTGCGCCGCTTCACCTCGCACCCGATGCCGCACCAGCTCGAGGGCTACCGGATGGCCCAGGCGACCGGCGCCGCCCGGCACGGCACGACCATCGCCATCCTGATCGCCGCCGCCCTCGGCGTGTTCGGCGGCTTCTGGCTCTTCCTCGACCGCTACTACGCCATCGGCGCCGAGTCGGCCTACTGGAACGGATGGACCTGGTGGCTGGGCCGGGAGGCGTTCAACACGATGAACGGCTGGCTGAGCAGCCCGAGGGAGGCCGAGGCGGGGGCGCGCATCGCTCTCGGCTTCGGCTTCTTCTTCTCCCTCCTCCTCTCGGCGCTCCGCTTGCGCACGGGCAACTTTCCCCTCCACCCCCTCGCCTTCGCGGTGGCCTCGAGCTGGGGGATGCTCAACCTCTGGAGCTGTGTCTTCATCGCCTGGCTCGCCAAGGCGCTCCTGCTGCGCTACGGCGGGCTGAAAGCCTACCGGCGCGCCGGGCCCTTCTTCCTCGGCCTCATCCTGGGCGAGTTCGTCGTCGGCGCCGCGTGGACCCTGATCGGCGTCCTGGCCGGGCAGCCGAGCTACGACTTCTGGCCGTGAGGAGCGCAGGCGGGCCGCCGGTGGCCGGGGGGGTGTTGGTATCACAACAATGGCGCGTGCCCGGCGACTGGAAGTCGCGGGC
>JACQGM010000335.1 GCA_016199585.1 Armatimonadota bacterium | reverse complement strand
GGGCGATATCCTCTCGCGCGAACCACTCCCGGTCGCCCGCGCGCGGCGCCTCGATGCAGAGAGCGCCATCGAACCCGGTCGCCTTCAGCAGCCGCAGGAACTCGCGGTTGTTGATCACTCCGTCGGCGAGGCTGGTGGCGAACCGCGCCACCACCGACGGTCCGTCGCCGCCGCGGCCCACCTGCTGCGAGTTCTTCAGGTGTACCATGTAGATGCGCCCCGCCAGCGTGGAGACGGCCTCCTCCAGGGTCGGCGCCTTCGTGAAGTAGACCATGTTGCCATAGTCGAGGTTGGCCCCCACCGCGGGCGAGCCGATCATGTCGAGCAGCTTCTTCGTCGGCTCCGGCAGATCCGTGAGGCCCCCCATGTGCGTCTCGAAGGCCATCTTGAACCCGTACTTCACCGCCAGCGCCCCGAGCTGCCGGAAGCCCTCGGCGCACCACTGGAAGTGCTCTTCGTCGGCGGCGCCGGAGCCGACCGCGCGGTAGTCCCAAGAGGGGGCGTTCGGGTCCTTCTTCGGGATGCCGCCCCCGCCCACGTTGCAGACGGTCAGCTTCACCCGCTCGGCAGCCGCCTTGTAGAAGTGGAGACCGCGCTCGATCTCCTTCTTCCTCACCTCCGGGTCCGGGGAGGAGAGATTGATGCCGGGTCCCCCGAAGAGCACGTGCTTGAGGCCGGCATCCTCGGCGGACCGAGCGATCTCCTCGATGTACTCCTCCGGCGGCTCTCCCGTCGGCTCCCAGGGACGACGCCCCGTTCCCCGGCGCATGCTGCGGAACTCAATCCCGTCGTAGCCCCACGCCACGGCCTTGCGGCACATCTCCGGGTACGTCTGACCTTGCTCGCAGTAGTTCACGTGCATGATGATTGGCAGTGACATACTGGTTCTCCTTTCCGGCCTCTCGCTGGCCCGCGCCCCGCCCTCCGGACAGGGAACCCGCCCATCCGGCGAGACGCACCATCGTAGTTCTCGCACTCCGGCGCGTCTCCCTCCCCTCTTTTCCGTGGCGCCTCATCCAGGGATGCGGGCGGATGGTGGAGAAGAGGGTGGGAAGTGGGTCGGCCACATGCTCTCTGCGAGCGGCAGCGTTGGCCCCCACGAACGGAGGCAACATGCAGACCAGAGGATCCGCACCCGACAGCGGCCTGCCCCATTGCCCGGACGTCGCCGAGCGCGAGGTGGAAGACGGTGGCTTCTCGCTTGGGTGGGGCTTCCACATGCTCACGTCCGAGCGCTACTGGGTTGACTCTCACTGCCACTATGCGTTCCGTAGCGCCGAGGACGGGCGCGCCGGGAACAGCCGCTGGTTCGACCGCCTGGAGTCTCAGCGGCTGGGCCAGATCGTCAACGTCAGCGGCACCCCCGCTACCCTGGATGCGTTCGCCGAGGTGGCGCAAGAGCCGCGGTTCGCGTGGTTCATCCGTCTCAGCCATGACGACCCGAACCTGGATGCCTACCAGCGCGCGGTCGAGCTGGGTGTCACCGGCCTGAAGCTCCACAACGGGCCGCTCATCTCCTACAACGCGGACTACCGGCGGTGGGAGGGTGACGAGTGGGCGAGGGTCTTCGCCGAGGTGAACCGGCAGAAGAAGCCGATCGTGTGGCACGCCACCCAGCGCGTCTCCGCTTCGGCCTACAGCGGCGGCGCCCTCCGGTCCAACTGGTCCGAGGGGTGGAAGAACGGCGTCACCTTCACGAACGAGGACCTGCTGCAAACGTACCTGCGCCTGCTGCGCGCGTACCCGGACATCTCCTTCGTCGGGGCGCACCAGCTCTATCTCGGCCTGGAGCGCCTCGGCAGCTTGTTCGAGGAGTACCCGAACTTCTACGTGGACACGAGCGTCGGCTGCGTCGTCCGCGACGGGGACCAGATGCACCCCGAGGACCAGGCGCTCTGGCGCGACTTCGTGATTCGCTATGCGGACCGCATCCTTTTCGCGACGGATTGCGGCACGGGAGGCACCGGCGCTCTCCTCGATGTGAACGCGCAGGCGTTCATCAACCACGCGCGCTTCATCCGCCAGCTTTGCCTGCCGGATGACGTGCTGCAGAAGGTGGCCTGGGCCAACGCGGTGAGGGTGTACGGCCTCCAGGAGCATGTGCCGCCGCGCCGCAGCAACGTGCGCCCGTAGCCCCGCGCCGCGGGGAAGCCCGCGGGTTGTCCCTCCGAAGCGGGAAGGTGGGAGAAGAAGATGAGAAGCCTGTTCCTGCGTGCTCGACCGATGAGTGTGTCCTGGGTCTTCCCAAGCGTCATCGTCTCTGGTCTCTGCGCGGGGTCTGCCGTTGCGGCGGAACCGGCAGCGACGGCCACCGTCGCTGCGAACCCCGTCGTCCTCTACATCGGCAACAGCCACACCGGTCACTTCGTCCCAGACTTGGTGGCGGAGATGGCGGCGGCCACGACTCCGCCCATCACCGTCGTCACCCGCGAGCATCTCCGCGGCTCCCACGCTCTCTCCGACCACTGGCAGAGGCCACAGCAACCGCAGAAGTTCGGGCACGTCCTCTCCTGGCTGCGCTACCCCGATCCCCCGAAGCCGAGCTTCCCGGCGCGCACCCTGGCGGAGTGGGGCGACCGGCGGGCGGACCTCGCGGTCCTGCAGCCGTTCCACGGCGAGCAGTACGACGAGGAGACGCTCCACTTCTGGGTCCGGCTCTTCCACCGCCCCCTGGTCCAGCGCGGCATCAAGCCGGTCCTCTACGTATCGCACGGGGGCCGGCCGGGATCGCCGCACAACTTCATGTTCCCGTTCAAGAGCGAGGCGGAAGCACTGGAGACGCTGTCCCTGGTCAACACGGCTTGTCTGCGGGTCGCTACCGAGCTGGACTCGGCGGTCGCCCCATCCTACCTGGCCTGCTACAACGCCAAGCGGGCACGTCCCGATCTGGATCTGGCCGCAGGCTCGCCGGACAACTCGCACGCTGGCTACCGGTGCTACTACCTGCAAGCGTGTACGGTCTACGCGGCCCTGTTCAACCGCAGCCCGGAGGGGCTGCCGGTGCGCGCCGTTCGCGCCCGCGACGGCAAGGGGCTCGTGCTGACGGACGACGAGGCGCTCTTCCTGCAGAAGACCGCCTGGGAGTCCGTCCAGGAGTTCCGCCGCATGGCGGGCGAGCGGCGGGCCGCTCTCGCCGCGGGGAAGGCCCCGGCGCTGGCGAGGAAGCCGCGCATCCTCGTCATCGGGGCGCCTTATGACGACCGCACCCAGCTTGCCCCGGGGAAGTGGGTCTCTGGCTTTCGCACCGTCTTGCGGGAGCGGGTGAAGGCGCAGTTGGGGATGGATGTGGTCTTCGCCCCGCTGGGCCCCTGCTCGGCGGTTGAGGCCCTGTCCGACCTGGACGATTGGCTGGGCGACCAGAAGTGGGCGCTCGTAGCCTTCGCCTGGGGCGCGCGGGAACTGGCTGAGAAGATGCCGCTCGAAGGGTACGAGAGGAACCTTCGGGCGCTGCTCGGGAAGCTGAGACAGAACGGGAGCCCGCTCTTCTGGATGGGCATCCTGCCCGTAACGCCGAAGCCGGAAGCCCCGGGCGTCGCCGCGCCGCCGCTGACGGAGATGATGCTCACCGCCGTCACCAACATCGCCATCACCGACGATGCCGGACCGCTGACCGAGACGGCCGAGAGGGTCGTCAAGGAATACGGTCTGTCTCCCGATACGCTCTACGCGCGGCACCTATCCGGCTTCTTCGCGCCGGGTGGGCAGCCGGTGGCGCGGGAGATCACCAAGGCGGATTGGGCTCAGCTCGCGGAGTGGCTGGGGGAGAGCCTGGAACGCCAGGTGAACGCAGCGGCGCCCGAGCCGTCCCCCGGGGGATGAGGGTCTGGTCGGGTGTTCCGGGCGTCCGGAGCTTCGCGGGCGCGCCACACAGGGCGTGTGACATCGAGGGTGATCTGCCGTGGTCACCGGTGCCCGTGGGTGAGGAGGGGTTCTGCTCGCGCGCGGCGAACTCTGCTACCGTCATGGAGCAATGGCTGCGATGAGCGATAGGGTGACGCGGTCGGGAGCGAGCGCGGGGGATCCCTGCGTCCTCGGCCTGGATGTGGGCACCGGGGGGGCGCGGGTGTTGGTGGTGGACGCGGCCGGGCGCGTTCGGGCAGCAGCCACGCGGCCCCTCGAGGGGGTCGAGGGACCAGCGCTGCCGCCGGGGTGGTCTGAGCAAGACCCGGAGGCCTGGTGGGCGGCGGCGCGCGCGTGCCTGCGGGAAGCGGTCGCGGCCGCGGGGCCGGCCGGCATCCGCGCGGTGGCGGCGACTTCCACCTCCGGCACGGTGGTGCCGGTGGACGGCGCGGGCCGCCCTCTCCGACCGGCGATCCTGTACAACGACACGCGCGCGGTGGAGGAAGCCGCCCGCGTGCAGGAGGCGGGCGCCGAGCTGGCCGACAAGCTGGGGTACGCGTTCCAGGCATCCTTTGCGCTGCCCCGGATCCTCTGGGTGCGCGAGCACGAGCCGCAGGTGTTCGAGCGCGCCGCCTGCTTCCTGCACGCCGCCGACTTCCTGGTGGCGCGGCTCACCGGCGAGGTCGGACTCTCCGATTTCTCGAATGCGCTGAAGACCGGTTACGACCTGGCGGACCTGCGATGGGGGGAGTGGATCGAGGAGCGCCTCGGACTCCCGCTCGCCCGGCTGCCGCGGGTGTTCTTGCCGGGAGAGCCGATCGCGGCCATCTCGGCGAAGGCCGCCGAGGAGACCGGTCTGCCGGCGGGCACGCCCGTCGCCGCGGGGGCGACTGACGGGACGGCGGCGTTCCTGGCATCGGGCGCCACCGCGCCGGGCGACTGGAATGCCACCCTGGGCACGACGCTGGTGGTGCGCGGCGTGAGCCCGCGCCTCGTGCGCGATCCGGCGGGGCGGATCTACTGCCACCGCCACCCCGAGGGCGCCTGGCTCCCCGGGGGCGCCAGCAGCACCGGCGGCGAATGGCTGGACCGGCGCTTCGCCGGCACGGACTGGCCCGCGCTGGATCGGCGCGCCCTCCAGATATCGCCCACTACCTCGGCGGTCTACCCGTTGGTCCGCCGGGGCGAGCGGCTGCCCTTCGTCAACCCGGATGCGGAGGGCTTCTCCGAGCTGCGCGCCCAACCGGCCCCGGACCTCCTCTACGCCGCGCACCTGGAGGGAACGGCGTGCGTGGAGCGCTGGATCTTCGAGGTGATGGAGTCGCTCGGGATGCCGGTGGGGGAGTGCGTGTACGCGACGGGCGGGGGCGCGCGCAGCCGGGAGTGGCTGCAGATCCGCGCCGACGTGATGGGGCGCGCGCTGCTGCGGCCGGCGGTGGTGGAGGCCGCCTTCGGCGCGGCGCTCCTCGCGGCGGCGCGCACGCTCCACGGCAGCCTCTCCGAGGCCGTGCCCGCCATGGTGCGCGCGGACTGCCGGGTGGAGCCGCGCCCGGGCATGCGCGGGCGGTACGAGGCTCTCTACGCGGGGTTCCGGGAAGCGTGCGCGAGGAAGGGTCTCGGGTGATGCGCTCGATCTTCAAGGCGTGCGACGTGCGCGGCGTCTACGGCCGGGAGTTGACCGACGAGGCCGTCAGACGCATCGGCGCCGCCATGGCCACGATGATCCGGCGGCGCGGCCAGGAGGCGCGCGTGGTGGTCGGCGGCGACGTGCGCCTGAGCACCCCCTCGCTGAAGGCTGCCCTCCTGGAGGGCCTCACCCGCTGCGGGGCGGAGTGCGTGGATCTGGGGATCGTCCCCACGCCGGTCTTCTACTTCGCGCGCCGGCACCTCGGGATCGCCGCCGGGGTGATGGTCACTGCCTCCCACAACCCGGCGCCCCATAATGGTCTGAAGCTCGTGCTCGGGGATCTCCCGATCACCGCTGAGGAGTTGGCGGCGCTGCGCGCGCTGGCCGAGGCGGGCGAAGGCGACACGGGCAGCGGCCGCGTGGAGGACGCTCGGGTCCTCGATGCTTACTGCCGCTTCGTCATGCGCGCAACCGCGGGCTGGCACCCCCATCCGCGCGCGTCGGCTCCCCGGATCGTCGTGGACCCGGGCAACGGCGCGTGGGCGAGGCTCGCCGCGCCCCTCCTGCGCGTCGCGGGCTACCCGGTCATCGCGATCAACGACGAGCCGGATGGCCGCTTCCCCGGGCGCGACCCGAACCCCGCCATCGCGGAGCACCTCTCCGGCCTGTGCGAGCGGGTGCGCGCGGAAGGCGCCGCCCTCGGCATCGCCTTCGATGGCGACGGCGACCGGGTGGCGTTCGTGGACGAGCGCGGGAGCCCGGTCACCACCGACGAGGCGGCGATGCTCCTGGTGCGGGCGCTGGTGCCGGGAGAGCCGGGCGCGCGCGTGGCGCACGACATCAAGTGCTCGCAGGCGATTGCGGATGAGGTGCGCCGTTTGGGGGGCGTGCCGCTGATGGAGCGCTCGGGGCACACGTTCCTCAAGGCGCGGATGATCCGTGAGGGAGCTCTCCTCGGGCCGGAGGCGAGCGGCCACTACTTCTTCCGGGCGCTCGGTGGCGGCGACGACGGCCTCTACTGCGCCTTCCTGATGGCGGGCATCGTGGGCCGCTCCCGGCAGGCGCTCTCGGAGATGGTGGACGCGCTGCCGCACTATGCCATCACCCCGGACATCCGGGTGCGTTTCACCGGCGATCCCGCGCCCCTGCTCGCAGCGATCGCCGCGGCGTTCCCGCCGGAGCAGGTGAGCCGCCTCGACGGCGTGCGCGTCCAGTTCCCCGACGGCTGGGGCCTGGCGCGTCCCTCGGTGACCGAGGCGGCGCTGACGCTGCGCTTCGAGGGGCGCACGCCCGAGGCGCTGCACCGCATCCGGGAGGCGTTCCTGGCGCCCGCGCCGGCACTGCGCGAGCATCTGCCGCCTCCCGCCGTCCCACGGGCTCGGTCAGTTCCATGGGAACCACCAACACGCAACCGAAAGGTAAGAGTTCAGGATGTGTGAGTTGCCAGCGGGCGCAG
>JACQGM010000334.1 GCA_016199585.1 Armatimonadota bacterium | reverse complement strand
TATGTTAACGCCTATGCCCCTCACCCCTCCCCCAGCACGTCCACCACCACCTCGAACAGCGCGCAGGGCATGGCGATGCCCCACTCCTCCAGCACCGCGGGGTGTGCCTCGCCGATGAAGCCGGCGGGGCGGCCGCCGATGCGGATCTCGCCCGCGCGGCCGGGGATGAAGGTGCCGTGCGCCACGGGGGCCAGCTCGTACTTCCGGTCCAGGTAGTAGAGGAGGCCATCGAGGCAGGAGTGCGCCTCGGAGAAGCTGGCGGCGGAGTGCGCGATGAGGGCGCCCAGGCGGACCTCCGTGCGGCTCTTCAGGTCGGCGCCTTCGTCGTAGACCTGCACCTCGCCCAGCTCGAAGACGCGGTGCGGGTAGGTGGCGCGCGAGCTGATGCTCTCCATGCGCAGCAGCGACGGCACCAGCGAGTTGCGCAGCACCGCGTACAGCTCCGACATCACGTTGTCAATCTCGACGACGCGCCCCTCGGGGAGGCCGACGCGCGTGGTGGAGTCGGGCTTCGCGGTGAGGACGTTGGTCATGATCTCCGCGAAGCCCTGTCCCACCATCAGGTCGCGCACCTGGTCGGCCAGCCCCTCGATGGCGCTCTGCTCGCCGACGGTGTACTCGGCGGGCATCTCCGGCTCGAAGGTGTTGTAGCCGGCGCTGATGGCATAGTCCTCGATGGCGTCTACCGGGTGCATGTAGTCGCGGCGATAGGGCGGCAGCCTGACAACGAGGCGGCCATCGCGCGCCTCGACGCCCAGCCCGTAGGCCGCCAGGCCCCGGCGCAGCGCCTCCACCGGCACCTCCTGCCCGAGCATCGCCGCCACGTCCGCCGCCTCGACCGCCACGGTGTCCTGGAAATCGAACGGCGTGACCACGTCGCGCCCGAAGGGTGTGTCGTAGGGGTGGGCGCAGCGGACGGGGTGGATGGTGCCGCCGCGGTCCACGGCGTTGGCCGCGAGGATGTTGCACGCCAGGATCACCTGGTGCATCTCGCTGCCGGTCACTTCCACCAGGAGGTGGTCGTCGCCCACCTTCACCTCGCCCAGGGCGCGGCTGTTGATGATCGGCGGGAAGGAGAGCACCTCGTCCTTGGCATCTATGAGGAGCGGATAGCGCGGCTGCCCCTCCAGGGTGTAGCGGTAGTCAATGCCCTTGGGATGGCGCTCCAGGATCTCGCGCAGCGTCATCGGCTCGTCGAAGCCGAGGGGCACGAAGGCGGCGGTCTGCGGGTCGGCGTCGCAGTAGCGGACCGGCCAGGCGATGCGCGCGGCGTCGTAAATACCGATGGAGACCGCCGAGCGCTTGTTGCCGAAGTTCTCGGAGAGCTTCTCCTGGCTCTGGATGAACTGCTTCAGGCCCTCGTCGGTAATAGTGATCCCCTTCACCACGAAGCCCGCGATGTAGGGCCGGATCTCGCGCAGGCCGGGGCTCACCTCAATGGTGCCCCCAAGTTCGACTGCCGGCTGAGCTGGCACCACGAAGCAGGGATAGGCCTGGGGCCCGCCCTCGGTGTGGGCCCGCAGTTGGCGGGCCAGTCCCTCGGCCGACCAGAGGTCCGGCCGGTTGGTATCGTTGAACTCGATGGTCAGCTCGCCCTCTTCGTCGCGCTTCAGCTCGGCCTTCGCCAGCGGCAGCCGCTTCGCCAGCTCGGCCGCGGCGAGCGTCTCGCCCATCAGGTGCTGCAGGTCATCCAATCTTGCAGTAATCGTCGGCATGTCTCTATCCTATGGTTCACCCTTCCTCGGATGCCATGGCGTGGGAGCGCGCCTGCCGCCGGCGCAACTGCGCGGCACAGGCAAAGGCGTAGAAGTAGCGCTCGAAGGAGGCGGCGTCGGAGTGGTAGACGTTCTCCCCGAAGAAGAAGTCGGTCCAGAGTTCCTTGGCTCTGGCAACCTCCTTCAGGCGGCCCTTGTTCTTCGGGTCGGCCAGAGTCAGCGATAGCAGCTCAAGAGAGCGGTAGAAGCACGACGTGGCGTACTCCGGCCTCTTCTCCCGCCAGTTGATTGCCCGGCCCACCTCGGAGCCGACGTTGGCCATCTGCTCCACCAGGCTGAGCTTGTTCCATGCGCCCTCTGCCTGTGTCTTGTGCTGGTACGTCATCTCGTCACCAGGCCGTTGACGACGCTCGCGATCTCGCGGCGAACCTCCTCATCGAGGACCCCGCGCGAGGGATTCCCTTGTCGGGGTCTCACGTTGATCATCGAGTCGAACTCTATCCAGTCCTCCTCAGGCTGGTCCGGGTGAAGGTTGATCCCCCACAGGTCGTCCTGGTCCGACCCCTCTTCGAGCAGGTAGGCCTCCTGGTCGGCATGAAGCTCAGCATCCACGACCATGGTCCGCTTCCGAACATCAACGACCGCCTTGACCAGGTCGCCGAACAACCTGCTCGCCATATCTTGCAGTTCCGACAAGGCGATCTTCCGGTCTGCATCCACTATGGTCATTGCCACCTACTCCCACCGCGGTCCTGCACCCCACCAGGACGCAGAACGCCGTGCCTCGGACCGGGAGCTACCCCCGGATCGAGACGCGCCCGCGCCAAGGACGGGGGCGGGATCCGCCCTCTTACTCCCGTGACCTGCCAGGCCCCGGGTTCTGTCCTGGCTCGCGCGAATCCTGCCGGGCCGGGTTGGGCGGGAGTCCTCCGCTGGCAATGCGCGTTGTGGTCGCGGACGGAGCAGCGACCCTGCCCCAGTGTCTTCGTAGGGGCCGCGCTCCGTCTCGGCCCACGCTGCGTGTTTGCATACATCTTACGCCCGCCCGTGGGCGCCGTGCGCAGCACCTTCACGCGCTTCAGGTGGCGCACCAGGAGTGTATCGATCCGCTGACCCGTATCGCGGCTCGGGATCGCCTGTAGCATCGGTATCGTGCCGTAGAGGTAATGGTCCACCGCCAGACGGTAGTGCTTCTCGGGCTCAAGGGCTCGGCCGCCAACCACCATGTCGCGCACGGCACCCTTTTCCTTGCCGAACATGCACCCGCCGGAGTGAGCATCCAGCTTCGCCAGTGCCTCGACCACCTGCGCGCCGGTGCTGGTGAGCAGCAGCACGCGGTTGCGCCAGGGGTGGATGCGATAGATGTCTGCCCAGGTGTTCTTGCCGGGGCGGATATCGCCGGCCACGGAGCCCCGGTCCAGCAGCGCCAGGTCCGCGCCGGCTTCACGGCGTACCACCTCGGCGACGAATTGCCCCGCGGGGATCTCCCCCTCCTTCGGGTTGGCCAGGGCCACCTCCGACTCGAAGATCACCCGCTCCATGGGCGCGCGGGCCTTCTTCAGGGCCGCGGCAATACGCGGGTCCTCCGGCACCTCGGCGTTCACCGGCAGCGGCTTCGCCTCGATGCGGGCGACGCGCATCCGCGAACCGTCCGGCTCCAGGTCAATATCCACCCGTCCCAGGTCGCGGGTGAGTTCGCCGGCCTGCACCACCACCACCTCGCCGGGGGCACCCGTCCGGGGCACGCGCCGTGGCTTCAGCAGGCGGGTGTGGCTGTGCCCACCCACCACCAGGTCCAGCTCCGGCACCTCGGCGGCCAGCTTCTGGTCGGCGCCGAAGCCGATGTGCGTCAGCGCGATGAGCAGATCCACGCGCGGGCGCAGCTCGGGCACCCGCTGCCGGGCTTCCGCGATGGCGTCGCGGAGTTCCAGCGTGCGCGAGGCGGGATGCTCCACACGGATGAATCCAAGCCCGAGGATCCCGACCGTCACCCCACCCACGCGCTTGACGACGAACGACCCAAAGGGCCGCTTGCCATCGGAGCGGCGCGCCAGGTTCGAGAACAGCACGGGGACGCGCGCATGGCGGGTCAGATGCATCAGGTTGTCCAGGCCGAAGTAGAACTCGCCGTTCCCGGGCACCAGGGCATCCACGCCGATCATCTCCAGCAGCCGGAAGCTTAGGGCCCCGCCATCGTGGACCGTGAGGGCATCGCCGCGCGAGAGGATGTCACCCGCGTGCAGCAACAGCACCCGGTCGGGGTTCTCCGCCCGCACCTGCCGCACCAGCGTTGCCACCCGCGCCATCCCACCCACGCTCTCGCCGGTGACCGTCACCCCCGGCTCCAGTTGCCCATGCACGTCGTTGAGGTGCAGCACCACCAGGTGTGCCCCACCCGCCGCACCCCACACCGGTCCCAGCGCTGAGAGGCACAGCAGCACCGCCAGCAGCGCACGCAGTCGGAAGCGTTCGGTGTCCATGGTATCACTCCGGGCGGACGTTCAACGTTCAACGCCTATAGCACCGACTTCCGCGTCCGCACCAGGTCCAGGTCCGCGGAGAAGAGATCGCGAATGTCGTGGAGGCCGAGGGCGAGCATCGCCATGCGGTCGATGCCCAGGCCCCAGGCGATGACCGGCACATTCACGCCGAGCGGCTCTCTCACCTCCGGGCGGAAGAGGCCGGCGCCGCCCAGCTCCATCCAGCCCAGGCTTGGGTGCCGGGCGTGCATCTCCACCGAGGGCTCGGTGAACGGGAAATAGGCCGGCGCGAACTCGACCTCGGTGGCGCGGGCGATCTCCACGGCGAACAGCTTCAGCAGGCCTAGCAGCGTGCGGAAGTTCACCTTCTCCGCCAGGACGATCCCCTCCACCTGGAAGAAGTCGCTGGCGTGGGTGGCATCCACCTGGTCGTAGCGGAAGCAGCGGGCGATGGCGAAGTACTTCCCCGGCACCTTCGGGCCGGAGGCGAGCGCGCGCGCCGAGAGCGCCGTGCCCTGCGAGCGCAGGATCAGCCGCCGGCTGCGCAGGGGATCGAAGCGGTACTCCCAGCCGCGCGAGCCGGTGTCGCCGCCGTTCTCGTGCGCGGCCGCCACGCGCGAGGCGAAGGGCTCGGCCACCGGGTCGGAGTACTCCGGCTCCTTCACGTAGTAGACATCGTGGACGTTGCGCGCCGGGTGGAACTGGGGCATGTAGAGGGCGTCCATGTCCCAGAACTCGTTCTCGACCATGGAGCCGCGCATCTCGGTGAAGCCCATCGCCAGCAGCTTGCTGCGCACGAAGGAGAGGAACTGCCCGTAGGAGTTTTTCTTCCCGGCCAGACTGCGCGGGGGCTGCAGCCCGATGTAGTAGGAGCGGAAGCGCACGTTGCGCCACGAGCCGTCCTGCAGCATCTCCGGCGTGAGCTGCGAGACCTCCTCGCGGAAGCCGCGCTCGGCGAGAAGGCGCGCGATCGCCTGTCCCTCCGGGGTCAGCACGAACGTGCGCTCGCGGCGCAGGTCAATGGAGACCAGGCCCTTCCCCTTGCGCTTGCCGCCTGCCATCTCCTGCAGGCGCTGCTGCTCCGCGGCGGCAAAGCTCTCCAGGGGCGCCGGCTCGCGCTCCTGGGCGGCGCGCAGGAGGCCGCGGTCACGCGCGATCGCCTCCGGCTCCGGGCCGTCGGGGGCCGCGACGATGCCGCCGGGGCCGATAGTGATCGCCTTGGCGGCGCGCAGCGTGCCGACGGCACCGCTCCGATCCTCCTTCTCGACGCCGGACGCTTCCATCAGCGCGTCCATCTGCGTCGGCCCGGCCGAGCGGAGGCGCTTCCAGATGCGCTCCTCGGGGGTGCCGCGCGCCACGGTGTCGCGCCCGGCGTCGGTGAGGCGCACCTCGCGGCGCGTCTCCTCGCGCGCCACCTCGACCAGGTTCTTACTCAACAGCCAGCCCATCGCGGTACGCACCTGCGCCTCGTGGAGGCCGGTCGCCTCCACGAGGGCGCGCTCGTCCGCCCGGGTGCTCTTCTCCAATGCCGACAGGGCACGCGCCTCCAGGTTGTGGAGGCTCTCCAACAACGCATCCCGTCCGGCATCCTCATCTGTCATGGTAGCCTGCAAACCCTCCTCTATTCCGCAACCGCGCTCAACCGCGAATGAACGCGAATCGCACGTCCAACCCGGCCCGGAAAGGCCTCTCACCACAGAGGACTCTGAGGAACACTGAGGGGCGCACGAGAGCATCTGTCGGGTTCGCAGCCGCCAGCCTGCCGCTCCGCCACTGATCGCGGGTACGATCACGCGCGCGATGACGAAGCCGGACACCGCCCCCTCATCCGCACGCTGAAGATGAAACCCTGTGAGTCCCAGCCTCTGTCGCCCTCTGTGGTGAAGACACCTTCGTTAGGCTCATAGAGTGCGTTCGCCAGGGAGGGCGCGGATCCTCCTCACCCAGTGAACCGCCGGCCTTCGTCCAGCATCGTCAGGTAGTTCTCGACGGGGATGTAGTTGGCGACGCTGTTGCCGGTGCCGAGGCAGTAGCCTCCGCCGGGATGGCACTTCTCCAGGGTGTCGCGGACGCGGCGGCGGATGGCGGCCTCGTCGGCGCGGCAGAGGAAGTCCACGTCAATGCCGCCCAGGAGAGCGATCCGGCGCCCGTAGCTCCCCTTCAGCTCGCGCACGTCCTCGATCGTGTCCTCGAAGGAGTGCTTGGCATCAATGCCCACGTCGTCGAGCAGGTCGTCCATGATCGCGCTGAGGTTGCCGCAGGAGTGGAGCAGGTAGGGGCGGCCGGCGGCGTGCGCCATCTGCGCCATCAGCTTGTGGCCCGGGAGCACGAACTCGCGCAGGTCGTCGGGGCTGATGAGCGTGCCGGAGCGGAAGCCCATATCGTCGCTGCCCCAGATGATCTTCGCGCGCTCGAACTGGAGCATGCGCCGGAGGGAGGTCTCGAAGATGTCGGTCAGCCGGTCGGCGATCGCCTTCACCAGGTCGCGCTGGTCGTAGAGGAGGTAGCAGAGGGTCTCGTAACCGGGGAGCCAGGCGAGGTGCTCGGCGAAGTGGGCGAACCCGCCGCTGGCGATGATGCACATCCCCTCGGGGAGGTTCTCGGAGTACCACTCCAGCGAGCGGGTGCTGGCGGTCTCGGCGTCGGGCCAGGGGTAGCGCTCGAACTCCTCCCGGGTGGTGATCGGCCCGCGGTGCTCGTCCACGAAGCTGCGCCCGGCGGCGCGCTTGTGGACGGCGGTGTCCTCGACCTCGGCGCGATTGAGGGGCCAGGCCATCCCCTCCAGCCCGCAGCGCACGTAGTCGTAGCCGAGGAAGCGCTGCACGGCCACCAGGCGCTTCTGGGCATAGAAGGGATCAAAAGGATCGAGGCCGGCGAGGAGCCCGAAGCGCTCGCAGACGGCGGTCTGGATCTCGGCGTCCAGGAGGAGCTCGATATGGTGGACCCGCCGGGGGGTGCCCTCGCGCCGGATGCAGCGCACCAGGCTCTGCCAGTCGGGGGTGATGGGGGTGCTCACAAGGCTGCTGGTCTGGGTCATCACTGTCTCCACAAGGACGGCGCCAGAAGCCGCGAGAGAACGCCGGCGGCGCTCCCGGTCCGGGCCCCGTCCCGGAGTCTTCTTCGCCCTGGTGGGGGTGGGTTCCTGGCGGGCGGGTGGGGCCTGCTGTGCGGCGGCTACTCCAGGCGGCGCACCGTGATGAAGCTGTCGTGCCGGGGTTCCTCCACCACCAGCAGCGCCCCTGGAACCGGGTATGCTCTCCAGCCGCCGAACCCTACTTCCGTGTAGCACGCCGCACCGCGCCAGCGATGCTGTCGCTTCTTTGTCCGCACGTTCCATACCTCCAGAGTGTCGCTCTGCCCGTCAACGTGGTACATGGCGAGGCCCTCGGGGACGGAGAGGAAGTCGATGAGTTGTCTGCCCGGCGCGGCGATCAGGTCCTCGGGCGCTGTATCCGGCCGAGCCACGCTGAATCGCCGCCCACCTACCGCGAGTGTGTCTTCGCCGAGGAACGTGGCTTCGGTGTATGGGTCAACCGGGCACTGGATGGTGCTGGAGACGAGACGGCCGGTCGCCATATCCCATACCGTCACGGCTCCCTCCCAAGCGTCGATCCCGGATGCCCGACACGTGGCGACAGCCATCCGGCCCCCATTCGGGGAGAAGGTGATGCCGCAGACGTAGGAGCGCCGACGAACGAGCATTCCCGACTGCCCCCAAGCGTCTCTCAGCACAGCGCGAGGACGCCAGGTCGTGGTGTCATAGAGCGTCACAGACGGTCCTTCGCCTTCAACAGCAACTACGCCGCTATCATTCGAGAATGCGTGCGTGCCAAGCCCCGCGACTGGCAGCTCGCGAACGATTCGACCGCTTCCGAGGTCCCAGATGCACACCCGGTCGTGCGCGCGTGATGAACGGGTGTCAGTCGTCTTCCCTGCAAGCAACCGGTTATTCGGAGAACAGGTCAACGCCTCAAACTCCTGGGACACGGGCACGCGCCGGATAACCTTCCCCGTGCGCGTTTCCCAGAAGGCCAGACTGCCGGGACTGGCACTCCTGCCGGCGGCGTAGGCGGACCAGTCCTCTGAAGCACATATCAGCGTTCGTCCGTCAGGAGAGAGGCACCAGCGCTGAACGTACCCCTGTACCATGGAGCAGCGGATCGGCCTTTGGCGCTGCAGTCGCTCCCCATCCGGCGTCACCTCCACGTCCACCGTCCCCGGGTAGCGCAGCACCACCGTGCGGGGGTCCTTCGGGTCTCGCATCGCCTGCACCCAGAACGCCGGCGGCACCCGCACGTCCCCCCACCACAGCCCCGCCCCGGCCGCCACCAGCAGGGCGGGGAGACCATAGCGCATCCAGCGGCGGCTCATCGCGTTCTCCCTGTCAGGTGATCGGGATCACCTTGATCACGCCCCGGTGCGCGGAAGCGGCGGGCAGCAGGTCAGCAACCGACCGATCCAGCGTGACGAGCCGGCCGCCCCTCCGAATTGCCAGCCCCAGCAGGTAGGCATCGGTGGCCTGGCGGCGTTCCACCAGCAGACCCGTGGGCACGTCGGCGGGGCGGGTGAAGTCGAGGTCATCCGGCCAGAAGGCGTGCCGGCCGATCTCGGTCATCTGCCGCAGGAGAGCGAGCGCCTCCCGAGGTGTGACCGCGCCGTCAACGATCCTCGGGTTCGACGAGATGCGGACGAAGCCGGACTGCGTGAACGGGCAGGTCGCCCAACCCGCCGCCGCACTCCGGGCGAACCAGGCGCGCGCCAGGCGATGGTGCACGTGCGAGGGCCAGGCAAAGGCGATCAGCACGTTCACATCCGGCAGGAAGGCGCTCATGCCTCATCCTCCAGCTTCCTCACATCCTCCAGCGTGATCGGCCGGGCGCCCGGCGGCACGCGGAAGACGGGCAGGCCATCGTCGGCCACGATGGTCTGGTCCTCCCGCAGGCCCCGCCGCGCCAACTCGGAGAGCGCCGCACCGAGGCTGACCGACCGGGCCCTCGCGAGGCTTCTGGCCGCCCGCAGCACGTCATCATCCAGCGTCACGGTGGTCCTCATGGTGGCATCATAGCATCATGGTGCGAGGATGTCAAGATGCATGGATCGCATGTCACTGCTCAGCGACTATTTCAATACGTGTTCATTCGCGGGTGCCGGACAGGAGGCACACCATCCCCTTCGCCCACCCTCGCCCCAACTTCTGCGCCCCCGTACAGAGCGACGGGGCGAGGAAGACCCCGCCCCGTCTACCATCTCCGCCGAACCCGTCAGTCCGCGGCCCGCTCCTCGCGCGCCTGGCCCTCCCCCTCCAGGGCGGCGGCGATGTTGTCCAGCCAGGCGCTGAAGCTCGGCTCCACCAGCAGCCCCCGGCCAGCGGCGGCGATGGCCGGGCCGAGCACCGGCCACTCGGAGGTGTACTCCGAGGTGAGGATGATCTCCGTGCCCGCCGGCGTCGGCTCCAGGTTGAGCTGGCCGCGCTGGCGCAGGCCGAACGACCCCTTGTCGCTGGCCCATCCCACACTGTTGGCCTCGTAGTCCCACCACTTGTGGTAGAGGGACCACCACGGCCCGAGGGGGCTGGACCCGTCCACGCGGTAGCGCACCGCTTCGGGCGACGTCTCCAGGATCGTCACCTTGCGAACTGAAGGGATGAGTTCCGTCTCGCGCTCCACGTGGCTCACCAGTTCGATGATCGCCTTCGGGTCGGCCTTCACCAACCGCTGCAGGCGCACGCTGACCGAATACCCGTTGCGCCGGAGCATCTCTCCGACCACTGCGGCGGCAAGAGCGGCTCCAGCCATCGCTCCTGCCGTCCGCTTTCTCTCCATCGCCCATCCTCCCGGGCAGGGGTCCTGGGTAATGCGTAGTGCGTAATGCCGAGCGCACACGCGTGATTACGGATCACTCCTTACGCGCTATCGCTCCCACGCGCTCCTCGAAGGCGGCGATCTCCAGCAGTGAGGGCAGCACGCCGATCTCAAGCCGGTAATTCCTTTGTTCCCCCGGCTCCAGAAACTGCAGCCTGCCCTCGGCGCGTTCCTTCGCCCGACCCTCCACCAGGCAGTTTGCGGGCTCCAGACCCACCACGTAGGTTCCCTGCCCCAGCATCTTCCATTCGACGAAGTGCGGCAGCTCTCGATGCCCGTATAACAGATAGACGCCAAAACCGGCGCCCGCGTTCGCATGGCGATTCACGAGCGCCACCGGCACCAGTCCGTCGCTCTCCGGGCGCATCTCGTGGTAGTAGACCTTCTCCCGATACCCCCGGCGCGGCCCGCGAAACTCGGCGTAGGCCTCCTTTCCCTCCTCGGCCTCGGCGTCGCGGGGAGTCACCGCCCGGCTGGGCGCGACGAGGACGGTGCCGTCGTCCACCACCGGGAAGCCGAGGTTGACGTGATAGAGCAGCATGTGCTCGGCGCGCTCGTAGCCTTCGTTGCGCACCGAGTCGTGGATCCAGACGCGGTTCTCCCCGAGTTGGGTGAACACCCGCCGGGTGAGGACCACGTTCTCGCCGAAGACACTCGCCTGGCGCACCCTCCCCGCGGCCCAGACGACGTAGTGGCCGTCATCATCCCACGCCGCATCCAGGTGGACGTTCTCCGCCGGCAGGTTCGAGATGCGGCCGTGCAGCCCGAGCGCCCGGCCCTCGTCCACACCCGCCGCCCCTGCCTGGGTGAGCCCGCAGGTGGTGATCAGGTCGCCGCCGAAGCTGCGCAGCCAGCCGATGCCATCCGGCTCGAAGTAAGCCGGGTGGACATCGCCGACCGACGAGCGCCAGCAGAGGGACTTCCCTTGCCAGCGCGCCGCGCCAATGTCCATCGCGCGGTCGAGGAGGACGGTGAACTCCAGGCCGCTGCCGGTCCAGACGTCGGCGACGCGAACCCCGGCGGCGCGCCCGTCGGTGAGCACGGCGGCTCGGACGCCGCAGACCTGGTCCATGCGTCCGGTGCGTTGCTCCAGCTCCTCCCGGGTGAACTCTCTGCCGAAAACGTTGGGCATGTTTCCCTCGCTGTCTGTCGGTACGGACGGTGACCGGCGGGGGACGAAGGGGCGGAGTGCGGCGCGGGAACGGCCGGCGGCCGCGTCGAGCCGTGAACGAGACGACCGGGGTGGGAGCGCCGCTCGCCGAATCCTCCTCCCTGCCGGGTTCGCTCGCCGTCAGTATAGCACAGGGGCGCCGGGCGTGTCAACGCGAGGGACAGGCCTCCTCTCCCCGGGCAGGGAGAGCGAGCTCCACCGACCGTCCGCGGCAGGAGTGGTGTGGGAGCGCCTGCTCGCCGCCGCGGCACAGACTACAGGCGACCAACGAGAATGTCCCACCACATCCTGGCCGCCGTCGCCGCGATCAACAGGCTCAAAGCCGCGTGCAGATGGCGGCCTCGGATGCGCGCGCTCAGCCGGGCCCCCAGTTGCGCGCCCGGAAACGCGCCCGCCACGAGCGCGAGCGCCGGCAGCCAGGCGATCTGCATCGTCGCCAGTCTCCCCGCCACGCCTGCCAGGGCGGTCAGGAACACGATGCCCAGGGTGTTTCCCACCGTGGCGCGCAGCGGCACTCGCAGGACCCGCAACATCAGCGGAACGATGAGGAAGGCGCCGCTCTGGCCTACCGTGCCCCCCAGCAGGCCGACGCCGAGCATCATGGGAATCCCGATCGCCTTGCTGAAACGGACGTGCTCTTCGTCCGCAGCCGGCGGCGCTGGCAGCAGCATCAATGCCACCGCCAGCAGCGCCAGGGAGGCGAACAACATCGCCAGCGTCCGACTACTCACGGCGTGGGACAGGATGCCCCCGGCGAGAGCGCCCGCGCCGGCCGCGCCGCCGAGCCATCCCACCAGCGAGAGCTGAACCCTCCCCTGGCGGCGGTGGGCGACAGCCCCCGAGGATGCGGCCGCCAGGCTCTGCACCATGGTCAGCCCGGCCACCACGCGCATATCGAGATGCCCTGCACCCAGCACCGGCGGCGCATAGAGCAGGAGTGGCGCCATGATGATCCCGCCCCCGATCCCGAGCGTCCCCGCGATGACGCCGCCCACGAAGCCCAGGGCGACACACACCCCACTCACGCTTCATCCCTCGCGCTGCGTACCCGGATCGCTCCCTCCGGGGCAGCGAGGATCCGCCCGATCCGCACGGCCGCAAGCGTTCCGGCTCGTTCCAGCGCAGCGACCAGATCGGGCGCCTCCGCTTCCGGCAAGGCGACCAGGAGCCCTCCAGAAGTCTGGGCATCGCACAAGATGAGTTGCGTGGTCTCATCAACTCCCGCCCCCCAGGTAACGTGCGTGCCGAAGTGCTGGTGGTTCGCGTAGGTGCCGCCTGGCACCATGCCGCTCTCAGCCAGCGGCACCACGTCGGGAAGGAGGGGCACGGCCCCGGCGTAGACCTCTGCCCCCACGGCGCTGCCGGACACCATCTCGCAGAGGTGCCCGATGAGGCCGAAGCCGGTGATATCGGTGCATGCGTGGATGGTGAAGGGCGCCAGCGCCTCCGCCGCCGAACGGTTGAGCATGGCCATCGTCCGGACAGCCGCATCCGCCGCTGCCGCGGGGGCCGCGCCGCGCTTCACGGCGGTGGTCACGATCCCTGTTCCCAACGGCTTGGTCAGCACCAACGCATCGCCGGACCGGGCGCCCACGTTGGCAAGCACGTGATCCGGGCGCACAAACCCGATCACCGCCATGCCGTACTTGGGCTCGGCATCATCAATGGTGTGCCCACCCACGATGGCGACGCCCGCTTCCACAGCTTTTTCGGCGCCACCCCGGAGGATGTCCTCCAGGACCGAAAGCGGCAGGTCGCGCGCGGGGAAGCCCGCGAGGTTGAGGGCGAGGACCGGGCGGCCACCCATGGCGTAAACGTCGCTCAAGGCATTGGCCGCCGCGATAGCGCCGAACAGAAAAGGATCGTCCACCACGGGCGTGAAGTAGTCCACGGTGAACACGAGTGCCAGATCATCGCTGATACGATACACGGCGGCGTCATCGGCGGTGGCAGCGCCGACCAGAACATCCGGGTCGCTGATGGGTGGCAGATGGCGCAGTACCTGCGCGAGGTCCGCCGGCCTCAGTTTGCACGCTCACCCGGCGCCGTGCGAAAGCGTCGTGAGCCGAATCCCTTCGCTTGTCATCGCTTCACCCTTTCTCTTACTATCTGTGGACCGACACGAAGCGCGGCCCCCGCGCGGTCCACGCCCGTGCGGAGGGACGATGCTCGTCCGTCGCCCACCTGCGATCTCTCGTTCCTTGTACTTCCCACTGTAGCACAGATGGAGTATAATTATCCAATACCAGTTTCTTATCTTTAGTATAAGTGAAAGGTAATGAATTACCCATGACGCTGCAGCAACTGCGCGTGTTCCAGGCGGTGGCGCGCCGAGGCAGCTACTCGCGCGCTGCCGAGGAACTGCGCATCAGTCAGCCCGGCGTATCGGCGCACGTGAAGGAACTGGAGCGACAGATCGGCGTGGAGCTACTGGAGCAGATGGGGCGGAAGGTCTACCTGACCGAGGGAGGTCGCATCCTCCTCAGTCACGCCGACGTCCTGCTGATGGCCGCATCGGAAGCCCGGTCGGCGATGGAGGAGTTCCGGGGGATGGAGCGCGGGCGGGTAGTCGTGGCCGCGAGCACCACGCCCGGCACGTTCGTTCTGCCGCCCGTCTTGGGACGGCTCAAGCAGCGGTACCCGGGGGTGGATCTCTTCCTGCGCATCGCAGACACCGAGCAGGTCGTGCGCTGGCTGCTTGCCAACGAGAGCGACTTCGGAGTGCTGGGCGAGCCGTGCGCCCCGCCCGAGCTCGTAGTGCGGCCGCTGGCGACCGACACGCTGGTGCTGGTTGTGAGGCCGGGCCACCCTTTCGCCGACCGCGAAGCGGTTCGGGGCGACGACCTCGCCGCGGAGTCGCTCATCCTCCGGGAGCCGGGATCCAGCACCCGGGCCATTACCGAGAGCTCCCTGAGAAGCGCGGGTATCTCCTACCGGGTGGCGATGGAACTGGGATGCACCGAAGCAATCAAGCAGGCGATCCGGGCCGGGCTGGGCATCGGGATCCTCTCTCGCCTCACGGTTGCCGACGAGCTGGCCCGGGGCGTCTTGAAGGAAGTGACCATCGAGGGAGTGCGTATCCAGCGGCAGTTTGGCCTGGCCTACCACCGACGCAAGCACCTGACCGCCGCCGCCCGCGCCCTGATGAGCCTGCTGGGCGAGTAGCATCAGCCGGGCGCCCCCTCACCGCGCGCGCAGCGAGACCGTCTCCCCGGGCGCGAGCGCCAGGGCGGCGGGCAGGGCGACCTCCTCCTCGCGGCCGCCGCGCCGCAGCGTGGCGCGCTCCCAGCCGGGCACGGCCAGACGGATCGTGCCGCCGCGCCGGCTCTCGATCTCGACGCCGACGGTGACGCCCCCCCGGCGCGCGCCCGCGATGCGGAACGCGCCCGGCAGGTGGATGTTCCGGAACGATACGTCCGGCCAGCGCTCGGAGACGGCGGGGAAGACGTAGGTGACGCCGCCGCGCGTGTGGACCAGCATCTCGTAGAGGGCGGTGGCGCCCGCCATGCAGCCGTCGAGCTGCATGATCTCGCTCGTCTCCTTCGGCTTCACCAGGTCGGCGCGGCGGTGGGCGGTGATGCCGCGGAAGCGGGGCAGGTAGACGGTGGTGAGGCCCTCGTTGACGAAGACCTCGCGCCACATCTCCAACAGCACCCGCGGCGCCTCGGTGAAGCCGAGCCGCGCCTGGAGGATGGCGGCCCAGGGGATGCACCACTCGCTCCACTGACCCATCCCCTTCAGGATCCAGTGGTCAACGGTGTTGTCAATCACCCGCTGTTTCTCGGGCGTGATCTCACCGAGGGTATCGAAGGGGTAGATGGCCGCCAGGTGCCCGTGATGGCGGTGACAGATGTCGAGATCCTGCCCCTCCCAGATGGCGATCCGCTCCTCCCCCGGCTCGCCGATCAGGGTATAGGGCGGCAGCGCCTCCCGGATGCGGCGCCAGATCGGGCGCGGCGGCACGCCGAGCGTCTCCGCGGCCTGGAGCAGCGCCTCCGCCAGCATGTGGGCGCAGGCGAGCTGGTTGGAGGGGTCCCGCCCCGCGTTCTGGCGCTTGCCCCCCGGCAGCGGCTGCGCGTACTCCGCAGAGATGGCGAGCGGCAGCGACAGCCGCCCCTCCTTCTCCTCCAGCATCTCCTCGTAGACGCGCATCACGCCCGCCATGAAGGGAAAGGCGCGCTCGCGCAGGAAGTCGGTGTCCAACGTGTACTGGTAGTAGAGCCAGTAGAGCTGCGCCGTCCAGCCCGAGACCGCCGGGTCCAGGCTCGCCCCGGAAGAGATGCCGCCGCAGGCGCGGCCGCGGTCGTCCACGGCGTGCGCCAGCGAGAGACCGTCCTCGATGCCGAAGAGGACGCGGGCATTGTGCCGCATCACCGGCCGGAATCGATCCACCATGTCGAAAAGGGGCATCAGGTGCGAGAAGCGGCCCGTGGGGAAGGCGAGCGTGTAGATCTGCTGAATGTTGACGTTGAAGTGGTAGTCGCCCGACCAGGGCGCCGGCTGGTACTCCTCGATCCATGGGCCCTGGAGCCCCGACGGCAGGGGGCTGTTCGGGTTGGTGGCGCCGGCGAACTTGAAGAGCGCGTACTCCAGGAAGCGCGTGAAGAACTCCGAAGGGATCTCCACCTCGGGCATCCCGGCCCAGTAGTCGCGCCACCAGGCGTCGCTGCGCTCCAGGAGCGCCGGGGCGCCTTCAGCGGCCAGCCGCTCGATCTCCGCCCGTGCCGCGGCCACGGCGGCGCCAGCATCGGTTCCGAGGGCCAGACAGATCGCCAACCCTCCCGGCACGCGCCGGCAGAGGCTCGCCAGCGAGGGATCCGCCGGGCAGTCCTGGATCCACCCCTCGCCCTCCGGGCCCGAGATGACGGTCGGGGGGGTGAAGCGGTACTTCGTCAGGTGCTCCCCCACCCACTCCCGGGCGGGACGGCTCTGCACCGCCCCGACCAGGCGGTCCGGGTCTGCGATGAAGAGCAGGTTGCGGTCGGGCGCCAGGACGAGGAGCAGCGTGCCCGCCGGCTGGCCGCCGCCATCCGCCACCGCGATGGAGAGGCGTCCGGTGCGGACGTCGAGCACCGCCCGGCGCGGCGCCAGGCCCGGCGCGAGCGCCAACTCGAAGCGGCCAACCGGCAGCCGGGAGGGTCGGTTCACGCCCTCGGGGCGCTTCTCGCGGATGAAGGCGGCGTTCAGCCGGGCGCCGTCCGCCGGGTCGTAGGCGGCTTTGAGGCGCTCGTAGGTCGTGCCCTCGATCAGCGCCTCGCCGCCGCGATGGTCCCAGAAGTCGGCGCGGTTGACGGTGATGCGCAGGCGCTCCCGGCCCCACACCAGGGCGCCGAAGTTGCCGTTCCCGAGCGCCACGCCGCAGTGGGTGCGCGGGATCGGAAAGCTCCACTCAAGGGTGGGATCATTCTTCATGCGGTTCCTTCTCCGGCTCGGTGGAATCCCGGCGACCGCACGAGCGATCATTCGAGAGTTACCCGTAGTTCCCGTACCTCTCCGCCGCCTCGAAGAAGGCGACGATGTTCTCCCACGGGATGTCGGGGTTGATCATGTGCGCCGGGGTCAGGATGTACCCGCCGTCCTTCCCGACCGTCTCCATGAGGCGTCCGACCGCGTCGTCCACGTCCTGCGGCGTGCCCCTCGATAGGGTGCTCTGCACGCCGAGCCCGCCCCAGAGCACCAGGTCCTTCCCGAACTCCCGCTTCACGGCGACGGGGTCCATCGCTTCCGGCTGGAGGGGGTTGAGGATGTCAATGCCCGCCTCGATCAAGGCGGGGATGATCGGCGTCGCGTCGCCGCAGCAATGGTAAAAGACCGCCCCCTCTGGATCCACGCGCTTGATCGCGTCCACGACCCGCTTGTATCGCGGCACGAAGAGCTCCTGGAAGGTCTGTGGGGAGAACAGCAGACCCCGCTGCGTTCCGAAGTCGTCCCACAAACAGTGGATGTCGGGGTGTGCCCGGGCGGAGACGCACATGTCCGCGATCGTCGCCTCCGTAACCCAGTCCAGCAGGACCTCGAGCCACGCCGGCCGGTCGGCCAGGTCCATCAGGAACTGCGACTGTCCCCTCAAGCGCCAGACAGTCATGCCGATCGTGCCCTGGATGCCCCCGAAGCAGGCGTAACCGTCGGCGTGCAGCGCGTCAATCTGGGGCTTGACATCCTCCACCCGCCAGGGTGTGGGTACCCATGCCTCGTAGAACCCGGTCCTCCGCAGGTCGTCCACGGACTCGACTTCGGACATCACGGCTCGCCAGGACCGGCCGTCCGGCGCGCGGTCGCGCGGCCCAGGATCGGGAGCGCGCGGGATCGCCTTCATGTTCACGTTCCGAATGTCGTGCCGAAAGCAGTCGCGCGGGTGCTTCCCGGTCATCTTCTGGAAGAACTCCAGCGTGGTGTCGTTGTAATTCTCAATCGTGACGTCGTACAGGCCGTGTGGCACCGAGTCGGGAACCCGGTGCCGGAGAACCGCCTGCACGCGCTCTCGTGAGTTCATTGGGCGCTCCATCTGGCGCCGCCGCGGCGAGCACGGGGTTACGGCGGACACGCCGCCCCGCGCCGGAACGACGACTACCGGCTTTGGTCGGCAAGACCCATAAGGACCCTCACTCCCCCAGGAAGTGATCCAGCCAGGCATAGGCGCGCTCTCCCGCTTCCGGCGGCACGGCGTGCCCCTGCCGGTGGTTCAGCAGGCCGATGCGCTCCTCTGCCCCGTAGAGGCGGTAGACCGGCTGCACCGCCTCGATGAACGGCCAGCTCCGGTCGCCGTCGGAGTGGTTGCCGCCCAGGAGCAGGAACGCGCGCGGCGCCACGAGCGCCAGCACCTGGTGATTCTCCATCGGGAAGCCTTCCCGACGGATCTCCTCCCCGAGGTACCACGGCGCGTGCCAGTTGCAGAATGCAAGGCCCACGCCGCCCTCGCTGCTCACCGTCGCCTTCACCCGCTCGTCGAACGCCGCCAGGTAGAGCGCCTCCTTGCCGCCGAGGGAGTGCCCGATCGCCCCGATGCGCTCGCGGTCTACGATGGGGAGGCTCTCGAGGACGTCCACGGCGCGCCGGGCGTCGTGGAGGAGCTTCGCCATGCCGCGCACGTCCGGGCGCCGCGCTTTCAGCCAGTGAACGCACGCCATCACGTCGCGAGAGCCCGGCTCTCGGTACTGGAAGCTGAAGCACCGGGGCGCGAAGGCGGCGTAGCCTCGCTGCGCCAGCTTCAGCGCGAAGAAGAGCGATTCCGGCCCCTCCAGCCCGGCCGGCTGCCGGATGCTGTAGGTGATGGTCGAGTGCAGCACCACCACTCCCGGCACGGAGCCTTCCGGGTTCTCGGGGAAGAGAAGGTACCCCTCCACGGGGAGGCCGGGCTCCGACTCGTACTGCACGAGCTGGCGCACGCAACCCGTGTCGCGGTCCTCTTCCAGGACAGTCAGGCTCACTGGGCCGCGCTCTTCCGGGAACCGCCCCATGTAGTCGAGCCATTGCTCGCGCAGCTCGGCCCGCCGCCGCTCCCAGGCGGCGACGGTGGCGATGGGCCGACCCGCGCCGTCCACCATCAACGGGCTCAGGCGCGGCGCGTCTGCCGGCAGAGACGCCGGCGGGGTCTGGACTTCCGCCAGCCACGGCAGCGCGGCTGCTGTGGTCCCATCTCTCCTGCTCATCGAACTCCTCCACTCTCCCGGCCGGCGCCGGGAGCTCGCGCGGGGGTTCTCGCTCCCCGAGCTCCGGGCCGGGCCGGCCGTCCCACCCCTGAGCATTCCACGCCCTCCGGTCGAACCCCTTTCGGGCAGGCAGGGAATCCCCCGCCACCGGCGAAGCAGGATCTGACCGCACCCACGGAACCGGCGCGGTGCGCAGGGGCGCTGCTCCGTCCGTGGCCGCCGTGCGGTATGAAGGAGAAGACCATGAAAATCCTCATCGTGACCGACCTCGAGGGCGTGGCCGGAGTGCTGAACTCCTCCGACTGGTGCCTTCCGGCTGCTGGCTCTCGCTACTACGAGGATGCCAAGGAGCTGCTGACGCTGGAGGTGAATGCCGCCGTTGACGGGTTCCTGGCCGGCGGGGCCACCGACATCCTGGTGAGCGACGGCCACGGGCCGGGAGGGATGAACCCCAAGCTGCTCCACAAGGAGGCGAAGCTGAAGCGAGGCTCCACCGGGTACGGAACGCTGGGCGATCTCTACGACGTCATGGCCTGGGTGGGTCAGCACGCGAAGGCAGGGACCGAGTACGCCCACCTCTGCCACACCCAGGGCATGCCCCTGATAGACGTGTCGATCAACGGGATCTCCGTCGGCGAGTTCGGCCAGAGCGCGCTGTGCGGCTGCGAGCTGGGGAAGCGCGCCATCTTCGGCTCCGGCGACGCGGCGTTCTGCAAGGAAGCCGAGGCGTTGTTCCCCGGCATCGAAACCGTCACCGTCAAGTGGGGCATCCGGCCGGGCAAGGGCGATGAGTGTACTCCCGATCAGTACCGGGCCAGAAACGCCGGCGCCATCCACCTCTCCCCGGCGAAGTCGCGCGACCTGATCCGGGAGGGGGCGGAGAGAGCGATCCGGCGGGCCAAAGAGGAGGACTTCGGCCTCATCAAGCTGAGCCCTCCCTTTGAGCGCGCGGTGATCTGGCGGCAGGGCACCGAGTTCAAGAAGGGTGAGCCGTGGCCCTGCAAGGCCGTCACCCGGGACACCCACCCCACCAGCGTGATCGCCCTGATGAACATGACCATGACTCGTGACCCGCAGCCGTACATCGAAGAGGCCGAGTAACCGATCGCCGCGGATGTCTTGCCGCGGCACGCGCGGGTGCAGGCGGCGCCGTTGGGGAGAAGTGATGATGAGCCACGATCCGGCCCCGGAACTGGCGGCCCACTGGCCGCTCCCGGGGAGCGCCCGCGATGTATCGGGCAACGGCCACCACGGCGCCGCCCGCCACGTGGAGTGGAGTCCGTGCGGCGCCCTCTTCGATGGACGGAGCAGGGTGCGCGAGGCGCGCCTCTACCGCAGGGTGCTGCGCGCCGAGGAAGTGGCGGCGCTCTTCGCCGCGGAACGGTGAACAGAGATGAACGAGCCCGGTATCACCTTCGAAGAGCAGATCATGCGCTACTGCGCCCCCTATCAGGGGCTGGACCCCGGGATGACGGGAGGAACGCGATGCTGACTTTCAAGCGGAGCCTGGATGGTTACCACAGCGCGAGCGGCGAGATGGCTGCCGACCTGCGGCGCCGGGCCACGGTGCGCTTCCGCGAGCGCGAGCGGGAGAAGGCGGCGCTGACCACACGGGCGGACTTCGAGGCGTACCGCGACCGCGTCCGCGAGCGATTCCTCGAGGCGATCGGGGGTCTCCCCGAGGAGCGCACCCCACTGCGCGCAACCTGTACCGGAACGATTGACCGCGGGTCCTTCACCATCGAGAAGACCCTCTACCAGAGCCAGCCGGAGTTCTACGTCACCGCCTCGCTCTACGTGCCGAAGAGCCTGGCCCGGCCGGCGCCCGCCGTGCTCTTCGTCATCGGCCACACCGACCTGGGGAAGGCCTACTTCGAGGAGCAGACCCTCTGCGCCAGTCTCGCCGAGAACGGCTTCGTCGCCCTCCTCATGGACCCGATCGGCCAGGGCGAGCGATTCCAGTACTGGGATCCGGCGACCCAACAGCGACTCATCGGCGGCTGCACCACCGAGCACACTCACTCCGGACTCCAGCACGTCCTGACCGGCGGCAGCGTCGCCCGCAACTTCATCTGGGACGGCATCCGCAGCGTGGACTACCTCTGCAGCCGCCCCGAGGTGGACCCCGCGCGCATCGCGGTGACCGGCAACTCCGGCGGCGGCACGCAGAGCTGCTTCCTGATGCTCGCCGAGCCGCGCCTCGCCGCGGCCGCCCCCTGCACCTTCGTCACCTCCCTGGAAACCTACCTGAAAACGGGGCAGCCCCAGGATGGCGAGCAGATCGTGCGCGGCGCCATCGCTTTCGGCCCGGACCACGACGACTACCTGAGAGCGATGGCCCCCAAGCCGGTGATTGTGGGAGCCGCCGCCTACGACTTCTTCCCGATTGAGGGCACCATCGAGAGCGTGCAGCGCGCCCGCGCGGCGTGGGCTCTCTACGGGGCGGAGGAGCGGCTGGCGCTCTCCATCTCGCCGGTGCGCCACACCTATCCGGCGCCGATGCGTGAGGCGGTGGTGCGCTTCTTCCTGAAGCACCTCGTCGGAACGGACTCCGGCTATCGAGCCATCGAGCGCGACATCCTCACGGAAGAGGCGCTCTACGTCACGCCCACCGGCAAGGTGCTGGATGCCTTCCCTAACAGCCGCACGGTCTTCGATCTGGGCCGCGAGCGTATGGCTGCGCGCGGCAAAGAGCGCGCTCCTCTCTCGCCCCCGGAGCGGCGCAGCCGTCTCGCCGCGATCCTGGGCGTGCCCGGGGGGCGATACCGGACAATCTATCCGCGCGTCATCCACGAGGAGACGGTGGACGGCTACCCCTGCGAGAAGATATACTTCTTCAGCGCCCCGGAGATCGCCGCGGCCGCGGTCATGATCCACCCGCCCGCCGGGGAGACCGTGGCGCAGACCGACCTGGTCCTCCTGGAGCACGGCACGAACGACATCCCGGCGGAGCGCCCCCGCCTCGAGCGGCTCCTCGCCGCCGGCCATCGCCTCCTGGTCTTCGACGCCCGGGCGACCGGCGCCGTGGCGCCGGAGTTGACGACGCCGCCCACCGGCAACGAGTACCGCCTCGCATCGGATGCGATGATGCTCGGCATCTCCACGCTGGGCCTTCGGGTCTTCGACGTCCTACGGGGCTACGACTACCTCCTCACGCGCCCGGACGTGGACGCGGCCCGCATCGGCCTGGTGGGGGTGGGCACCGGGGCGATCCTCGGCTACCTGGCTGCCGCCCTGGAGCCCGGCTTCAGCGACCTCCATTTCGCCGGGATGCTCGCCTCCTACCGCAGCCTGGTGGAGACGCGCCTCTACAACCGCGACCGCTTCGGGCTGCAGTGGATGGCCTGGGGCTTGCTCCCCGACTGCGACCTCCCGGAGCTCGGAGCCTGCCTGGCGCCGCGCCCCACCTGCTTCGAGGCGCCCTGCGACGCCCGCGGCGAGCCGGTCGCCCCCGGCGACTTCACCGAAGGCTACCGGGCCGCGGCCCACCGCGCGGGCGCCCCGGCTGACTGGCGGCCGGAGGTGATTGCCGCGTCCGGTTGAGAGCGTGTGCGAGAGGGCCGGGGGAAGCGTAGCCGACCGAAGAAGGGGGATGAAAGGCCGCTCAAGGAGCCGACGCGGACTGGGAAGCCGAGTCGGCGCCTGCCGACTTCGTGCCTTCCTTGCCCGCGCCCTCGGTCGCCGGGAGCCCGATGATGCCGTCAGGCTGTTGCCAACACTTTGTTCAGTGTGATTTCCCGTGAAGATGGCCGCGTAGCGACGGAGAAGGCACATGGCGGAAGGAGTTCCGCCTGCGCACCCTGACCTTACTCGCTATCTCGTGGTCCAAGGCGTCCAGATCAACGGGGTCGGGCGAGCGCAAGAGCCACTCCGCAATCTCCTCGAAAACCGGGCCGTATTGGGCGGCTTCCGCCAGAGGCACGCCGCGCCGTGGGTACTCGTAGGTTAGAACCCTTGCCCGCGCCATCTCAGCCATGAGCCACAACAAGGCCGACTTGGTTTCCTCAAGCTGCACTCCCGAAGCAAACCCCAGGTCAATCAGGTATACGTCTCTTTCGCCCACGACGATGTTCCAGCAGCGCAGGTCATTATGGTGCAGACCGAGGGATCTGAGCTCCGCGAGGCCGCGAATGATGCCTTGCAGCACTTGCGCTTGTTCCCTCGGGCTGAGGTGCCCCAGCCGGTCGGACAACAACTCCCCGTCCAGGCGTGTCAGAACAATGGACGCTTGGCCGGCGCCTATCTCAAAGCCCAGCATTTGTGGAAGACAACGGGGCTGCGCTCCGCTGTGCCTGATGGAAGTGTAGTTGGCGATCTCCCGGATGATCTGTTCCTGGTTGCAGCGCGCCAAGTCGCTGTCTTCCGCAAACCGGTAGGCCTTGATGAACGCCCCGGGAGCCAGGTAATAGGTCCGCGTCGCGCCAATCGGCGAATCGCGATACGCGCGGTGAAACACCTTCTCGATGTTGTAAGGACGCCGGTTGACGTAGAAGGTACCCCCGCGGGTGATCTTGTAAAACGGGCGCTTCGCTTCCGACAAGTGCGTGGGGAACTCCCCCAACAACTCTATCTGCGCGTTCTCGCAAAGCGCAAACAACGCCAATGGGTCATCCGGCTGCGCAGGCCTCCAGAAAACGTCCGCCTTCTCATCCTTCAAGGCCAGTTCCACAAACAGCACCGGAATCTTCCGCAGCAGCTTCCTCAAGAGGACCTGGGTGAACGGTATCCCACGATAGTGGACAATATGGTGCAATACGCTCAGGAGCAGGGCGCATTCGAAGCGATCATCCGGCAGTTGGTCAACAAAACGCTGGTCGAGCGCGCCGGCCATGAACTCCGGGTTCAATCCCACGAGCGACTTCACAAGCTGCGCCACCCGAAGATTCCCCTCGTTGTTCTCCAATCCCATGACTTGCGCGCCGCGATCCGCCAGGTAGAACGAGAAGAAACCGAGGGAGGAACCCACGTCCAGGAACCTGGTTCCTGCGACGTTTCCCCCGCACGCGTTCAAGATCGCGTCGGCACGGTCCAGGCAAGGGCGCCGCGGCATCGCGGAAGTGAACAAAGCTTGGTCCAGCCTGTAGAGCGGTTGATAGAACTCTACTTCGGACAAGGCGTTCCGCAGGGTCGCGATACCATCGGTTCCGTCCTGAGCCTGTTCGTCAGGGTCGGCTTGCGCCTGCTTCAAAGACACAACCGATCTGCCTTTTCCGATGATGATGGCCCTTGCTTTGCGAATGAGATTGAAAGCCCTCCTGAAGTAGCGAGAAGACACAAGCGAAGGATGAATGAGTTTCCGGATCATCAAGAAGCCTCGCAGTCCAGAAGTTGATCACTGCCAGTCACGCAGGCTTCCCCCACGGTGGTCATGCCGCCTGCCACATGATCGGATGAGCAAGCGACTGAGTGCGATTCCGGTAGGCGCCTTGGGCACAGGGGAGAGGCACCCGGTCACCGCTCAAGGCATATATTAAGTTATATTATGATACCACTAATAAATATGACTGTCAAGCCCCCAGAATGCACGTAAGAGCTCAGGATGTGTGAGTACGATTTGCAGGGAGCGGGCCGGCACAGAGGACGGCCCCTACGTGTGGTGGTCCAACGGATCGCAGCCCCTATTCGTAGGGGCGCTGCTCCGTCTGCGCCCGTAAGCGGTGTGCCGTAATCATACATCCTGAACTCTTACGAATGCACGTCTGCGATCCCCTCCCTGCCGAGCGCAGGAGGGGGCATCCTCGGTTCGCCATCAGAAGCGCTTGGCGGCGGCGAGCAGCCCCATGCCGCAACGGCCCCCCTGAGTGTCGAGCAGAGGATCACTGGGCGTGAGAAGCTGGGGCTGTTCAAATAAGGGATGCTTCCCTTCCGCATCGAGGAGGAGAGCGAGTCGGGGATGACCGCCCTTGCCGGTCTGCCCGCGTATCCAGAGTTGGCCGCTGTCCCATAGTCTACGGACTGCGGTTGGTGCCATCGTGATGCCCATCCGCCCCCGGCCTCCGGCTCCCCGGCTTCGTTCGAGAAGGAAACGAGCTCTCCGGGTGGAACCCGGTTCCAGGAGAGAGCTTCCGGTGGACCCACGCCTCCACGCCGACGGGCCGCCGTGCGCGGGCGGCCGGGTGAGGGCACCCCGGGGATTGGAGCAGAAGTGATGGCACAAGCACTGGCGATCCATGGCGGCGCGCCCGCCGTCACGGTCAGTACGGCCGAGGGATGGCGGCGGCGCGTGGAAGAGGAGAAAGCCGCGGTGTGCGCGCTCATTGACGAGGGCGTCCTCACCGGCTCGGGCTCCGGCTTGCCGAAGCAGTTTGAGGAGGAGTTCAAGGAGTACATCGGGTGCAAGTACGTGTTGGCCACCAGTCACGGCCACACGGCGCTGGCGAGCGGCTTCTTCGCGGCCGGCCTGGGGGCGGGGGACGAGTTCATCCATCCGGCCTTCGGCTACCTCGGCAGCTACGCCGGGGCGCTGCACATGGGCGCTACTCCCGTCTTCTGCGAGCTGGACCCCGAGACACTCCTGGCGGACCCCGCCGACATCGCCAAACGGATCACGCCCAGGACGCGGGTGATCAACCCGATCCATTCCGCCGGGCGCCCCTGCGACATGGACGCCCTCCTGGCGCTCTGCGAGAAGCACGACCTGGTGCTGGTGGAGGACGCCGCCCACGCCGCCGGGAGCGAGTGGGGCGGCGTGAAGATCGGGAACGTGGGGCACATCGCGGCCTTCAGCCTCCAGGGAGCCTGCCCCGGCGGCAAGCCGGTGTCGGCCGGTGAGGGCGGCATCGTCGCTACGAACGACCGGGAACTGTACGAGCGCGCCTTGGTCTACTGCCACCTGCACCGCTCCGGTGTCCGCAAGGAGCTGACGAGCCCCGTCTACAGCCAGCTCGAGGAGCAGCTCCTCGGCTGGAAGTGGCGCGCCCACCCGCTGGCGCTCGCCATCGCCAGGGTATCGCTGAAGACGCTGCCCGAGCGCCTCACCAAGTTCGCCGCCGCGCGCGACGAGCTCAGGGAGCGGATCCAGGGCACCCCCGGCATCGAGTTCGTCCACAACTACCCCAAGGCGAAGGGCACCGAGCTGTACGGGGGCCTGAAGCTCCTCTACGATCCGGCGGCCTTCGGCGGTCTCCCGGCCGAGCGGCTGTGCCAGGCGCTCAACGCCGAGGGTGTGCCGATGCACAGCGGCCGGCCCGGACACGCCGAGTACCGGCGCTCTCTTTTCACGCAGGACCTGCCGGGTCTGTGGGGCAAGGGTCATCCCGGCCCCGCCAACGTGCCGCTGCCCCGCTACCGTGAAGGCGACTTCCCCGTATCCGAGGCGCTGTCGGGGCGTGTGCTCTCTCTTCGCGGCTGGATCGAGCCGGCGCCCGGCCTCATCGCCCAGGTGGCGACGGCGATCACCAAGGTGGCGGAGAACTACCGGCATTTGCTCTGAGCAGGTCGGTGGAGGGAGGGGGCAGCTTTCGTGTAGGGGCGGACCGCGTGTCCGCCCGGGTGTGGCGCACTCGCGGTGCCGGGTGGACACGCGGTCCGCCCCTACACGGCCCGGTTTCGTCACGGGGGTGTGCGATCTGCCCTCTCAATCCGCCATCCTGCTTGGCCGGCGAGGTTCCGTGGCAGAGGAGAGACGGAATGGCAGGAGTCCGCTGGAGCGTGGCGGTGCCCGCGGAGGTCACCACCGAGTACGCCGGCACGAAGCTCGGCGCCTACTACCTGGATCCCGAGACGCAGTGGCGGACGAAAGAGGTGGGCCGCGGGCGCCTGCGGGATCTCTTCGGCATCGGCGGGGGCCGGCCCTCGGCGGAGGTGCCCGCCTACGTCGGCGCCGCCGCGCTCGGGGCGGAGCTGGTCTACCCCGAGGACCACATGCCGCAGGTCGTCGGCCACGCCCTGCGCCGGCCCGAAGATGTCTTCTCCCTCGCCATCCCCGAGGATTACCTGGACACCCCGCCGATGCGTCCTTTCGTGGCGCTGCAGCGCTGGGTGCAGGCGCGCGCCGGCGACGAGCAGCGCGTCCCCCTCGGCTCCGGCCTGGAGGGGCCGATCACCACCGCCAAGCTCCTGCGCGGCCAGGACTTCTTCCTCGACCTCTACGAGAACCCGCAGGCCGCCCACCATCTCCTCGACGTGGTCACGGAGAGCATCATCCGCTTCTCACGCCAGGTGCGCCGCTTCAATGGCGCCCCGACCGACCGGGGCACCGGGATCGCCGACGACTTCGCCGGCCTCATCTCCCCCGCGATGTGGCCCGAGTTCGTGATGCCCTACTACCGGCGGATATACCACGCTTTCGGCGAGGGGCCGCGCGGCCACCACAGCGAGCTCCTCCGCCCCGGGCACCTCCCCTTCCTGCTCGAGCTGGGCGTCACTTCGTTCGATCCGGGCCAGGACCAGTATCTCACCATCGAGGATATCCGCGGCGCCGCCCCCGGTCTCCCCTTCACCTGGAACCTGAAGACCGTGGCGGAGATGGCGCAGGGGACGCCGGAGAGCATCCGCCGCGCCTACGAGGATGCCGTCGCCCGCGGCGCGCGGGCGATCATGGTGGAGCTGTGCCGGAACACGCCCCCGGAGAACATCCACGCCTTCATCGCCGTGGCGCGGGAATACGCCTGACCGGGGCAGGAGACGGGATCCCGGGTGCCGAAGGTTCTTTGATGGTCGGCAAGAGCCGCTCCTGTAGGGGCGAACCGCGTGTTCCCCCTGCCTGTTCTCTCCACGCCGGCCGGGCGAACACGCGGTTCGCCCCTACACGGGTCTTCCCGGGAGGAAACTGATGTACCGCCCGATCCTGAATGCCATCACTGACGAGTTGAACCTCGGGCTCTGCCTGAGAGACATCGCCAACCACTGGGCCTGCCGCTGCACGGTGCCGGGTCCGGGGATGCGGAAGGCCGGCGGGCTGCTGGTGGAGCGCTACCGCGAGAACGGCGCCGCCGAGGCCGAGATGATCCCTTACCCGGCCGACGACCGCACCGAGTTCCTCGATGGCCGCCGCAACCCCCTGGAGTGGCGGGCGCGCGACGCCTCGCTGGCGATTGTGGCCCCCGCGTCGGCGGCGGGCGTCATCTGCCGTTACCGGGACGAGCCGCTCTCCCTGGTGTCCAACAGCACCGGCACTCCCCCGGAAGGCATCTGCGCCCCGGTGGTGGTGCGCAGCGCCCCGCTCACCGAGGCGGACGTGGCGCCGGGCGAGTTCAGGGGCAAGCTCCTCCTGGTGGACCAGCCCGCGATGATCACCGAGGCGGCCGCGCGCAAGGGCGGCGCTCTCGGCGTTCTCTCCGACGGCATCAGCCCGCCTTGGCTCGTCTCCTATCCCCCCGTGCGCGAGCCCGAGGACGCGCCCGACCTGGTGATGTGGAGCATCTTCGCCGGGCGGCGGGACGAGACGCCCCTCTTCGGGTTCAACCTCTCCCCGCGTCAGGGCCGGCGCCTCCGCCAGCTCATCGCCCGCTCCCCCGAGCCGGTGCTTCTCCGCGCCGTGGTGGATGCCGAGCTGCGAGAGGGGAGCTCCGACTTCGTTCACGCCGCGCTCCCGGGCACCGATCTGGCCGACGAGGAGGTTTGGGTCCTCGCGCACCTCTCGGAGCCGGGCGCCCGCGACAACGCGTCGGGGTGCTGCCTCAGCCTGGAGCTGGCGCGCACGCTGGCCGTTCTCACGGCCTCGGGCAAGCTCCCGCCCCCGCGGCGCACCCTCCGCTTCATGCACGCCGTCGAGGTGGGTGGCTTCGTTCCGTATCTCGATGCCCACCGGGACCGTCTCTCCAACGTCGTCGCGGCCGTCTGCCTCGACTCGGTGGGGCAGGACTTCGCCGTCTGCGGCGGCCAGATGGTCCTCTACCGGGCGCGGGAGCAGGCTGCTTCCTTTACGGATGCCCTCATCGAGACGCTCCTCGGCGCGGTGGCGGCCGAGCCGGCATCGCGCTTCAGCAGTGACAACTACGCCGTCTTCCCCTGGCGCACCGCGCCCTTCTGGGGCAACGACGCCTTCATCTCCGACGGCTTCTTCGGCATCCCCACGCCCCAGCTCTCCGGGTGGCCGGATCGGTTCTACCACAGCTCGCAGGATACGCCCGACCAGATGAGCCGCGACACGCTCGGGCGCGTCGGCGCGGTCGTCGGCACCTACCTCCATCTCCTCGCCACGGCCGGCGCCCCGCAGTCGCGCTGGCTCGGCCTCCTGGCTGCCCAGGACTGGAAGCGGCGCATCTCGCAGAGCGTGAGCGACGGCGCCACCGCCGTGCTGGCACAGGGCTCGGGCGCCGCCGACCTGGTTTCGCTGGTGCGGCACCTCGGCCTGCAGGGGCAGGATGCCGTCGCGCAGGCGGCGTGCTTCGCCCCGGACGATGGCGCCCTGGCGGCCGAACTCCGCGCCCTGGCGCAGGACGTGCGGGCCGCGGCCGAGCGCGAAGCGGCGCTCGTGGCGAAGATCCTGGCGCCCGACGCCGATCTTCCGGCGGTCGCCCGGGTGGCCTCGGTGCCCGGCGAGGAGATCGTGGCCCGCCGGCTGCGCTGGCGTGTCCCCGGCGCGGCCCTCCTCTCCGGCAACGCTCGCCTCCGCCTCTCCGCCCCGGGAGGGGCCGCGGACACTGCCCGCGTCTGGCAGTGGATTGATGGCCGCCGCACCGCCCGCGAGGTCTGGGAGCGCCTCCAGCACGGCGGCGCCATCGCCCTGCCCACCGTGGTGGAGTACCTGCGCGTGATGGCGGCAGAGGGAATGGTGGCGCTGGTGGCATAGCCCCGACCGCGGTTCGCAGTGGCCGGCCTCCACAGACATCCACGGAGCTTCCCCGATGCGCCATTCGGAGCACGCGAGCGCCGCTGCCCTCGGGCTTGCAGCATACCGTGCAAACGGGTACAATGGTCGGTAGGTAGGAGGCCGCGGAAGGGGGGGTAGTCCCACGATGATTACGGTAACCGTGCAGGACGTTCAGGCTGACTTCGAGTCGGTGCTGAACCGAGTGCTCCGGGGTGAAGATGTGGTCATCTCTCGAGAGGGTGTTCTTGTGGCCCGGGTGACGCGGGTATCGGCTGCGCGGCAGCGGGTACCGGGCACGGCCAAGGGGAGAGTGGTGCTCGCGCCAGACTTCGATGCGCCACTGCCCGATGACATCCTGGATTCGTTCGAGAGATGAGAGTGCTGCTGGACACGCACGTGTTCCTGTGGTGGGCTGTAGATGACCCACGGCTGTCCGCGACCGCGAGAGCTGTCCTGTTGGATAAGCGCAACGAGGTGCTTCTCAGTGCCGTAACCGGGTGGGAGATCGACATCAAGGCGCAGCTTGGCAAGCTCTCACTCGCGGATCCGCCGGCAGCTTTCGTGGCAGACCAGATCCAGGTCCACGGATTCGTCGTGCTCCCGATCCAGATGGACCATGTTCTGCGCGTCTTTGACTTGCCGCACCACCACCGCGACCCCTTTGTTCGGCTCCTCATCGCCCAGAGCGGAGTGGAGGGGATCCCGCTGCTCACCGGCGACGTGGTGTTCGGGCGCTACGCCGTAGACACGATCTGGTGAGGCCTGGCCCGTTGGGGCGTTTCCCTCCGTCTTGGTACCATCCGGCGCCTCCTACCGATGCGCCACGCTCTCCCGGGCCAGGCCCCAGTAGCGCCAGTGCGTCAGCCGGCTCCAGGCGCAGGCATAGGCCCCCCGCTCCATGTCGGCCTTGGCGGCCGCGATGGCCGTCTGCAGGTAGTCGCGGTCCTCCGGCTTCAGGGGCGGTGCCGCCTGAGCGAGGCGCTGCTCGCCATCGGCGAGGATCCCCCGCACGTGAGACAGCTCGGCCTCCGGGAGCGGCCGGTTGCTCCAGGCGGCCACCTTCACCGCCGCGTCGGCGCGGAACGCCGCCACGCCGAACGGCTTGAGACTCACCGGCACCACGCTCTTCCCCTCCTGAATCGTGGTTGCCACCGGTTGGCCCGAGGCCAGGTCCACCACGTCCGCCGTGCCGGAGAGGGTGACGCTGCCCTCCATCGGCCAGTAGCCGGGGTTGGCGACGTAGAAGAAGCCGTGGTTATCCCTGGATAGCTCCCGGATGGCGAGGTTGGTCTGCAGCCCGGTGCCGAGCGCGGGCAGGAGCTTCTCTCGTGGGAGGGCGCGCAGCACCTGCCCGAACTCGCGGATCTGCTGCTCCTGGCCGACCATCATGTTCACATCCATGAACCCGTATGTCAGGAGGTCGGGATCCGCCCCGACGAGCGCCAGCATGAAGGTTTCGCGCGCGTTCTCACCCCCCGGCTGCGCCAGCACCTGGCCGCGGTTGCCGGGAAGGGGCCAATCACTCTTGTCGGTGAACTGGAATCGCTGCGACTCCTCGTCGTAGATGGCTCCCGGGGCGCGGTACTGCGGCTCCCAGAACTGGTGCATGACCACGGCCGAGCGGTTCCGCTCGCGCGCGTACAGGTCGGTGAACTCCTGCCCGACGCTCTGTTCCCATCCGGTGGCATAACCCGGCTTGCGGGAGGCCGGCTCGTTGTGGAGGGTGGGGTGCATCCAGCGGGAGAGCCAGAGGCCCTCGTCGTCGCGGTAGAGGATGGGATCGTGCCCCCACTCGCGCAGGAACGCGCGCAGCGGCCTGCCGTCCGCCACCCATGCCCGGTCGTGCCCCACGTCCACGTACGGCGACACGATCAGGTCCAGGTCGCCGCGCCGGGCGCGCACGCGGTCGCGGACCTTCAGGAAGAAGTCGTGTACCTTCCGGCAGCGCCAGGCGGTCCATTGCTCCTTCATGGCGCCGGTGGTCAGGAACTCATGGCGCTGCTGAAACCGCGCCGGGTCCTTCGGCTCTCCCGGCACGCGGATCCCGGTGTCCTTCCCAAAGCGCGCGATGGTCGCGTCGTCGTAGCTGTAGAGGAAGGGCGACGACCATTGGAAGGAGCTGAAGCCGGGGCTCCATTCGCCGGTGAGGTAATGGGTCCAGCTTACCCCCTTGACGTTGGGCTGATCCTTGAACTTCTCGGCGACTTCCTCGGCCACGGAGAGCATCAGCGCCTCAACGCGGGGGTGAAGGAAGCTCCAGCCGGGGGAGTATGCCCGCCGCGCCCCCCTCCCGGTCGACTGTCGGCCCTCCCGGGAAACCATCAGCGCGGTGTCGGCGCCGAGGGCCACCTGTCCGTCGTTGACGGGGTACTCCTCGCGCAAGCACGTGTGTCCGTCGTATTCGATCCCGGCGATGACATCAATGCCGTTCAGCCCGAAGACGCGCACCGCCATCTCGCGCAGATCGCGGGGAACACGGGAGGTGGGAAGGTGAGCCGCCGGCGTGAAGGGAGAGTTCCCGTTGTCGTATTGGAAGCCCCCCATCACCAGCAGGTTCTGCCCGGTGAAGCGGAGGTACTGCGCGTAGTGCTCGCAGGCATCCAGGCAGTCCCGCAAGTAGCGCAGTCTCTCGGGAAGGGGCGGGAAGTCGGCGGGCTCGGTGCCGAGCGGCGTCAGGGTGGCAAGCTGGCGGGTGGGGCCGAACGTCTTGCCGAAGCTGGTGTAGAGCGTGGTGCGCTCGGTGTAGGTGCCGAAGGAGCGTGCGTCCTTCCCGGGTGGCCTTACCTTGAGCGCCGGGAGCGCATCCACGTGGTAGATGCGCAGGCGGGCCGCGGCGGCCGTGGCGCCCACCTGCAGGGCCAGCACATCAATCGTGTGCGGACCCGGCCCCGAGCGGTAGACCCACCGCAGCTCCTGCACCGTGTTGGTGAGCGGGTACTTGTCGCCCGTCCACACCGAGGGGGCCGCCTTGGAGTTGGTGAAGATGTCGGTGAGGGTGGTGGAGCAGGAGACGCCGATCCAGCGGTCGGCGTCGTCGGGGTACTCCAGGGCCATCACGTAGAGGTCGCCGGGGCGCTGGAAGCGGAACTGGTAGGAGAACATCGGGGGATCGGCGTGGCCCGGCTCGCGGCGAACGGTCTCGCGGTAGCGCAGGCCATTCCGTCGCACGATGTTCGGCGTGGTCACCGCCGGGGCGGGCTTGCTTCGCGGTCCCGTAATGCCCGCGGCCTCCACCCAGGGATGGGGGTCGTTGGGGTCGGTGAAGTCAATGGTATCTTCCAGGGTGAGCTTCATCCCCTCATCGTAGGCCCGCCCTTCCACCTCCTTCATCGGGATCCGGCCAATCACGACCAGCGGCTCGCGGGGGCGCTCCTCGATGACGGCGCCGCCCGACCGGAGCGCCACCTCGATGGCGTAGACGCCGCGCTCCCGGCGGCCGCAGTCAATCTCGTAGACCAGGGATCCCCCGGAGCGGCGGAACCGGGTCGCCTCTCCCCGGGCGACGGGATGCTCCCCCTCTTCCTCCGAGCGCGTCAGCGTCCACCGGATCGCGGGACGGCGCGCCGCCAGGCCCTCCGGCACCCGGACTCGCACCACCGCGGGCTTCGCGGCGTCGTAGAAGAGCCTGCGCTCGTAGGGGTTCTCCAGCACCAGGCGGCCATCCCAGACGGGGATGCTCGGGCCGACCCATCCCCCGCCGGAGCCGATGAGCCACGAGTGGATGAGGAAGTCGTAGTAGTGGACCAGCCCGACCTTCTTGGGGTGGTCCCAGTGGGTCGTCTCCGGCGTCTGCCAGCCGCTATCGTCGAATCCCGGCCGGCTCCAGCCATCCTTCGCTCGGGAGCTGATCCGCCACGTCTCGTCGCCATCCACGCGAACCGTCTCTCCCGAAGCCATGACGACCCGGCCCTGGAAGTAGACGAGCTGGCTGTCATTCACCTGCCGGCAGTAAAGGCCGGCGCAGTTCCTGCCGGGCTTGAGGTAGGAGGTGATCTCCACGGGAACCGTGCCCCCGGGAGCGGTGCGATAGAGCCTGCTGGCCGCCGGGCCGCTCAGCGCGGGGCGCCGAAAGACGCTGCTCTCGAGCGGCACCTCCCGCCCATTGACGTAGAGGTAGCCGCCGATGCCCACCTCGGCCATGGCGCGCCACACCCGCCCGCGGGGAAGATCGAACTCCTTGCGCAGATACCCCTCGTGCAGGCGCCGCGTGATGCGCAGCGACTGGATCTCGACGGTGCTCCCCGGCTCGCCATCCACTTCCAGATCGAACCCGTCCGGCGCCACGTCCGCCAGGCTCTGGTACGGGCCCAGAAGCGGGGAGAAGGTGAGCGTCTGCCAGTCCGCCGACGCCAGCGTCGCCGCCACGGGGGTCTCAAGCCGCTCGCCGTCGCTCCAGAAGTGGAGCCGCCACGCGCTCGGGGCCGACGACTGCCTGACGCGGAGCTCCACGCTGTCGTGCCAGGGCCAGAGCGCAAGCCGGGCGGCGAGCGGCTGTTTCCCTTCGTAGTTGCCCCACCCGAGGACGGCCTTGCCCGCTCCCATGCGGAAGCGCAGGACCTTCTCCGGCGTCACCTGCAGGTCGGCCACCTCGGGGGAGAAGTAGGTGAAGTTGCCCCGGTCGGGCCGGTCGAAGGCCCAGTCGCGGTGGTAGAGATCCCGGCCCAGTTCCTCCTCGGTGGCGGGCACCAGGAAGGCTTGGGCGCGGAAGAGGTCGCGCATCGTCGGCTCCAGTGGCGCCTGGGCGCTGGCCTGGCTCAGGCCAATGACACACCCCAGCAGAACGACCAGGATCCTGCGCATCGGGTTCCTCCTCATCAGAGAGCCGAACAGGGCGTCGAACCCCGTGATCGGGTGAGACACCGGGGCGGCGGCGCGCTCGGGTGTCTGGAAGATGCCGGGGACGTCTCCCCACGCGCCGCGTGCAGGAGCGAAGCCCGCGCGCCGGCATCAGCCGCCGTCGCTGTCCGAAAGCGCGGCGACCGGCCTCGGGCGTCCGTTCGGAAAGAGATCGCGGATCGGTTGGCTGTCGGGCAGGTCATGGAACTCCCCGTTGATGTAGGCGCCATCCGCGTTGCTGATGGCCCATAGGTCGCGAAGTACCTGCTCGATCTCCAGGTCCTCCTTGCCCCCCAGGTGGGCGGTTCCGCGCAGTAGGGATCCCACGTTCTCGACGATGGTATCGTGGGCCGTTCGGTGCGCGGCGTCCGTGAGTTGGACATCCGGCACCGGCAGGTCCGCCAACCGTTCATGGGTGAGCTTGGCGAATGCCTTCGCGGGGTCGGCCTCCGAGAACCGCTTCAGCACGAAGTAGGACATGGTTCGCGACAAGAGCGCGCCGAGCACGAACTCGTGCCGGTACCCCCTGGCTAGATACGCGTCGCGCAGGCGGTAGATGTAGACCGACTGGGGGCAACGCGCGTCGGTCTCGTCCAGGGCGGCAAGGATGCCCACACCGGCCTGGCGGAGGAGGATCTTGGGCGGCTTGTAGAGACCGGCGCTCTTGTGCGACCAGCGCGATGGATCCAATAACATCCACTTGCTCGGCACGATCCTACGATAGCGTTCGTTCAGGTCATCGCCATCAATGAATGGCGCCCGGGAGCCGGTCTGGGGTTGCGCTTCGACCACGAAGGCAGTCGTTGCTACTGACGCTTCCGTGAGGCGGTGCCCGCACTGCTCGCACAGCTTGTCGTTGTGGCCGCCGCCCTTCCTCTTCGTACCCGGTGTGGTGAGGCCAAGGCAACTGGGGCATTCCCACACCAGCCCCGCCTTGTTTACCTCCTCACCTCGGCCGCGCTCGCACAGAGTCCCGAGTGGAATGCTGCGGTCGGTCATCCGCCGCATGATCGCGTCGTCTCTGGCGCCGCGGAACACTTCCACCTCACAAGTCGGGCTCTCGACGACGCGCCGGATGGGAACCGGTCGGCTGCACTGCGCCTCGATCTGCGTCAGCGGCACCTTCGCGCGGATCGCCTCGCGGCGCAGCTTGCCGGTGAGAAGGAGGCCGTGCAGGTGGCTGTTGAGGTCGGATGCCCCTCGACGCGCCTGGACGACCACCGTCCCCATCCGGACCATGCTGCCGAACCAGTCCGGGCCGAGGTTGTAGACCTTCTCGACGGCCGTCGCTTCAAACAGGCCCCTCCTCGTGCGCGCCTTCTCAGGGTAGAAGAAGCTATCCGGGAGCACGAGGGCGAGTCTGCCTCCCTCGCGCAGTGCCCGGATGGCGAGGAGCAGGAAGAGCTCCCAGGAGTCCCACGTGCTTCCCTCAGGGAGGTTGAGAATGTGCAGCGCACGCGCACGGATTTCCTCGTCCATCTCGCCTCCCCAGGGAGGATTGCCGATCACGAGGTCGAAGCCAGCCTCGCCCATGTGCAGTCTATCGAACACCGCTGCCACGTCCAGGCTGTCGGCGGCGACCACGTTCCCGCTCAGGTCGGGCACCTTCTCCTCTTTGCGCGCCGACCGAAGCCAGAGCGCCAGCTTGGCGATCTCCACCGCTTGGGGCAGCTTGTCCACCCCGAAGAGGCAATGACGGAGAAGGCCGGCCTGCGTCTCCGTCTCCAGCAGCGTGTCGAAACTGCGGTCTCTGGCAACGAGCACGTCCAGGGACGACCGGAGCCGCCAGAACTCCTGGAGCATCTCGCCGTACGCGGAGACGAGGAACGCGCCGGACCCGCAAGCGAAGTCCGCCACCCGAAGGGCAAGCAAGCGGTTGAGGCGCTCCTGCAGCCGCCCGGGAAGTTCCTCGGCCGGAACATGCTCGAGCGGCGCCGCCTCGTCCAGGAGAGCGGTGAGAGCGCCGGCACTGAGGAAATCGGACAGGATGCTGGTGGTGTAGAAGACGCCGCCTCTCTTCCGCTCCCTCATTTTCTCCGACAGCGGCACCTCCTCTGTGCTGCCCAGCTCACTGAGATCCGACAGTGACTGCTCGAAGATGTGGCCCAGGAGGTGCTCGCTCAGCTCGGTCCAGAAGTCGTAGACGTGCAGCCCCCAGACGCCGCGGATCCAGCGCGTGTTCCCATCCGGCTCCTCGAGCGCGTACCGCCTGTCGTGCAGCGAATCCGGCAGCGATATGTGGTCAATGATCCAGTGGTCCTTGAAGAGCTCCCCGTTGTAACCGTAGACCCCGACGCCGCTTCCGGGCGGGCTTCCCGCATCGATCTCACGGAAGAGCGCCTTCATGTAGTCGTACGTCTTCGTCTGACTTGCTCCAGGCAGTCTCCGTGCAGCGGCGATTACATCTTCAAGGGTCGCCTTCGGGACGAGGCCCTGCGGATGGTCCTCACAGTAGTAGATGAACAGCAGCCGATCGAGCAGTCTCTGCGTGGCTTCCAGGATGTCGTCGCGCGTGGCAGCGCGGGGAAGCTGCGACGACGCAAGGCGGATCTCGTTGTACAGGTCAGCGCGGACGTTGTAGTAGGCGTCGTAGAAGCTGTCCCGCATCTTCAGCCGCGAGGCGGCGGACTTGTCGTGCAGAAGCGCAACCTGCGAGCCCTCGTGCCCGCTCACCAGGTAGTCATGGTGCAGGAGGAAGTGCAGTCTGGTGAATGACTCGGTGGGCTTGCCGTCCGCGGTAACACAGTCTCCGAGGGCGACCTCCTCGTATTCGCCGGCCGACTCCACGGAGTAGAGCCGGATCACACGCATGTCCGAGACGAGTACCCATCGCACGCCCAGGATCCGTCTCCCATAGTCAAACGCCTGCTCAACCGGGGTCTTGTTCCCGTGCCCCGGCTGCGGCAGGTCCAGATCCGCGCCCGGGGACTTGAGCTCCATCACGGCCGTGAAGCGCGTCTCGGATGCGGTGAACTCGCCCAGCGCGACATCGGGTGTGCCTCTGATGCCGGTAGTCGCGGTTCCCGGCTTCGGGTAGAGCGACGCCGGCAGTTGCGGGTGCGCCACATACCCGAGCACCTGGTGGAGGATGTCGCTGACGAACTTGTGTTCCAGCGTCGCTTCCCCTGCCGTAGTGGCCGAGATCCCGTCAACCCAGTCGCGGATGGCCCTGGCTCGAGCGTCAAGGTCCGGGAGGAGCGTGGTCCTGTGCTCCCTGAGGTAGCGGGATAGCATCTCTGGATCAAACAGGTGCCCCTTGCCGGCACCCCCGAAGAGCGATAGCTGCGCTCCGTTCCGCATGATCACCTCTTGAGTTTATACCGCTCTTGGATGCGCCGTGCCGCCCCGAGTGGCGGGGCCGGCAGGGGCGTCCCGGGTCTCTCCCGTGCCTTCCGGTGCCGCCGGGCGGCCGAAACCACCCGGGAGCAGTACGAGCAGGTGCTTGCTGCTCGCGCCCACCATCGGTATTCCCCGTTCGCGGCCGATTCCCCTTGCCGCCCCGCGTTCGCCGCTTGCCTGAGGATGGCCGGGGCGCTATTGACGCTCTCTTCCGCACGATGATATACTGTCTTCAGATCGGAAGGGGGCGGCGGGGATCGCCGCTCCCGCCAGAAGAACCCGTATCGGCATGCGCCGGCGCCGCGGTGGCAGAGAGGGTGGGGCGAGACATCGCGTGCGGCCAAGGGCGCCTTGTGCCTCCGTAGCCCGCGATGCCTCGCCTCACCTCTCGCCAGTCGCTGTTGCGGTGGCGGGAGTTCCGGCCCGAATCCTGCGGCGGCGCTGCCGAAACGGGTTCTCCTCTTTCTTGGGAGCGAAGGAGCTTGCGTTGAAGCGTCTTTCCTGTTGCTGCGGTCGCGGTTTGCTCAGTCTGCTCGTCCTCCTGTCCGCTTCGGTGGCGGCGGCGTCGGCGGCGGTCAAGTTCGATCCACGGGAGATGATCCGCGCCGGCGAGGTGCGCCCCGGCATGAAGGGCGTCGGGCGCACGGTCTTCAAGGGGGTGAAGATCGAGGCGTTCGACGTGACGGTCCTCGGCGTGCTCCCCAAGCAGAACCTCGGGGGGTCGTACGTGCTGGTGCGCGTCTCCGGGGGGCCGATCACCGAGCGACGCGCCAACGTGATGCAGGGGATGAGCGGCAGCCCGGTCTACATCAACGGGCGAATGCTCGGCGCGGTCTCCGCCACCTACCCCTTCGGGAGCGAGCCGCTCGGCCTGGTGACGCCGATCGAAGACATGCTGGAAGCCCTCGATCCCTCGCTGCCGGCGAAACCGGCCTGGTCCGGTCGGGCGCGCCTCGCCCGGGCCGCGCCGCAGGAGTGGAGCCTTCCCCGGCCGGTCACCGTCGAGGGCAAGGCGATCCGGCGCATCCGCCTGGTGCCCGACGCCCGCAAGCGCCCGGACGGCGGAGCGAAGTCCGGCACGATGGAGATGGTGCCGATGACCACGCCGGTCATGGTCTCCGGGTTGAGCGCGCCCGGGCTGAAGCGCCTCTCCGAGGCCCTCCAGCCCTTCGGCATCGAGGCGGTCTCCGGGCCCGGGGGCATGGAGTACGATAGGCCGATCCCGCTGGAGCCCGGCTCGGCGGCCGCCGTCTCCCTCGCCGTCGGCGACGTGGACATCTCCGCGGTCGGCACGATCACCTACCGCAAAGGCGGTCAGATCCTCGCCTTCGGCCATCCCTTTATGACCGCCGGCGCGGTGGACATGCCGCTTTGCACCGCCTGGGTACACGACGTGGTGCCGAGCGTCTACACATCCTTCAAGCTCGCCTCGCCGGTGAAGATGGTCGGGAGCGTCCGCCAGGACCGGCCCTGGGGCGTGGCTGCGATGGTCGGACGGGTGCCGGACCTGATCCCCGTTGAGGTGAACGTGCGCGACTTCGGCAGCAGCCGACGGCGGACGCTCCGGGCGCGGGTGATTGACAACCGGTTCCTCACGTCGCAGCTCGTCGCCATCGTCACCAACGAGGCGATCCTGCGCGCGCACAGCGGGCTGGGCGACGCCACGGCAAGGGTACATACCGAGATGGTGACCCGGGAGCTGGGGCCGATCCGCCGCGAGAACCTCTACTACGGCGCTTCCGGGATTGACGTCGCTTCACTGGGGGACCTGGTCACGGGCCTCAACCTGCTGAGCAGCAATCCCTGGGAGAGCGTGAGCGTTCGCGAAGTCAAGGTGAATGTAGACATTGACAGCGCGCGGCGGACGGCGACCATCGAGCGGGCGGTGGCAGACCGCGAGAAGTACGAGCCGGGCGACACGGTGAACGTGGATGTGACGCTGCGCCCCTGGGAGAAGGAGCCGGTCAAGCGCACGTTGTCGCTGAAGATCCCCGAGCATGCGCCGAATGGCCGGGTGGTGCTGCGCGTGAGTGGCGGCGCCGGCGGCGGGATGATGATGGTGGCCCCGGCGGGCCAGGGCGAGGGCGCGGGGGGCGGGGGGCTTCGCATCGGCCCGCCGCCGATGCCGCCCGCCACCAGCCTGAAGCAGTTGGTGGATCACTACCTGGAGGCCGACCAACGCCAGAAGGCGACCGCGACGACAGCGAAC
>JACQGM010000333.1 GCA_016199585.1 Armatimonadota bacterium | reverse complement strand
CGCGCGCGCGCGAGGCGGCGACGCGCGCCGCGGCGCGCGTTCAGGGGGTCCAGGCCGTGGTCAACGAGCTGGAGGTGCGTCGGCGCCCGCGTTAGGACCGCGGTGCTGCTCCCGGCGCACCCGAACGGCGGACGGCCGGGTGTCGCCCCGGCTCTCCTTCCCGCGCCTCGCGTAGACACGGGCGGCCGAGCGCGCTTGGCCGCCCGTGCCGACCTCTTCCCGCCCTGCCATCGGGAGAACCCTGGGAATGCACGACCTCGAGATCATCCACCCCGGCCACGCACGCGGCGGCTTCCGTTTCGCCCTCTTCGATTTCGATGGCACGCTCTCGCTGATCCGGCAGGGCTGGCAGGGAATCATGATCCCGATGATGGTCGAGATCCTCCTGGGGCTCGGAACCGGAGAGAGGGAAGCCGAGATCGAAGCCTGCGTGCGCGAGTTCGTCGAGCGCCTCACCGGGAAACAAACGATCTACCAGATGGCGCAGTTGGCCGAGGAGGTGGAGAAGCGCGGCGGGAAGCCGTTGGAGGCGCTCGCCTACAAGCGCCTCTATCACGACCGTCTCTGGAAGCGCATCGAGCACCGCGTCACCGGCCTCAAGAACGGATCCATTGACCCGACCGAGATGATGGTTCCCGGCTCCGTGGCGCTGCTCCAGGCGCTCAAAGCCCTGGGACTCTCGATCTTCCTCGCCAGCGGCACCGACGTTGCCTACGTGAAGGACGAGTGCGCGGCGCTCGGCCTCACCCGCTACTTCGATGGTGGCGTTTACGGCGCCCTGGATGATCACCGGAGCTTCTCCAAGAAGATGATCATCGAGCGCATCTACCGGGAGCACAACCTTCGGGGGCACGAGCTGCTCGGCTTCGGCGACGGCTACGTGGAGATCGAGAACACCCGTGAGGCGGGCGGCATCGCCGTCGGGGTGGCGACCGACGAGGTGGGCCGGACGAACGTGGATCCCTGGAAGCGCAACCGGCTGATCCAGGCGGGCGCCGACGTCATCATCCCGCACTACCGGAGCCACGAGGCGATCATCGCCTATCTCTTCCCGTAGGAGTGATACCCATGCCCTTTCCGCAGTTCGACCGCCGGCGGCTGCAGCTCCTGCCGCTGGCGGAGCGCGAGCACGACATGCGCCTCTCCGAGGTGCTCCCCCTCGACGCCTCCACCCCGGCGTGCGGCCATCCGGCCCTCCCCGTGATCGCCGAGCGACTGGCCGCCGCTCGTGAGCGAGGGGCCGCGGCCATCCTGATGATGGGCGCGCACGTGATCAAGGTCGGGCTGTCGCGCTTCGTCATCGCGCTGATGGAGCGCGGCCTGGTCACTCACGTGGCGCTGAACGGCGCCGGCGCCATCCACGACTACGAGCTGGCGCTCGTCGGCGGCACCACCGAGCGGGTGGCGCGCTACATTCGCGTCGGCCAGTTCGGACTGTGGCGCGAGACCGGCGCCCTCAACGACATCGTGCGCGAGGGGGCGGCGGGGGGCCTTGGCTTCGGCGAGAGCGTCGGCCGGCACATTCTGGAGAACGCGCTGCCCCACCGCGACGTCAGCATCTTCGCGGCTGCCTGCCGCCTCGGCATCCCCGCGACGGTTCACGTGGGCATCGGCTACGACATCATCCACGAGCACCCGAACTGTGACGGCGCGGCGCTGGGTGAGGCCTCCTACACCGACTTCCTTGTCTTCGCCCAGTCGGTCACCCGGTTGGAAGGCGGCGTCCTCCTCTGTTTCGGCACGAGCACCATGGGCCCCGAAGTCTATCTGAAGGCGCTCTCGATGGCGCGCAATGTCGCGCGCCAGGAGGTCCGGGAGATCCGCCGCTTCACCACGGCCGTCTTCGATCTGATTGACCTGGGCGAGGACCTGAGCGCCGAGGCGCCGAAGAGCGATCCGCGCTACTACTACCGCCCGTTCAAGACGATCCTGGTCCGCACCGTCCAGGACGGCGGCGAGAGCTACTACGTGCGCGGCGACCATGCGGCGACCATGCCGGCGCTCTGGCGGCGCGCATCGGCGCGGTGAGGTGGGAGAACCGATGACGGAACAGCGTCTCGTCGAGATCCTCGACGGCTTCGCCCGCGCCCGCATCCTCGTAGTGGGCGACTTCTTCCTCGATAAGTACCTGATTCTGGATGGCGACCTGACGGAGGTCTCCCTGGAGACCGGTCTGGATGCCTACCAGGTGGTTGAGAAGCGGCTCTTCCCCGGAGCGGCCGGCACCGTCACCGCCAATTTGGCGGCTTTGGACGCGGCGGCGGTCCATGCGTTGGGCATGATCGGCCGCGACGGCGAGGGACGCGAGCTGCAGGCTGGCCTGGAGGCGCTCCGCGTGAGTACCGACCTCCTGGCGGAGACATCCGAGCGGTTCACGCCCACCTACACGAAGCCGATGCTGCGCGAGAACGGCGCGGAGCGCGAGATCAACCGCCTTGACATCAAGAACCGGAAGCCGCTGCCGGTGCAGGTGGAGCAGGGGATCCTCCGCGGCCTGCGCGAGGCGGCGCCATCCGTGGATGCGGTGGTCGTGGCCGACCAGGCGCAGGAACGCAACTGCGGCGTCATCACCGACGCGGTGCGCGCGGAGCTCTCCTTGCTCTCCCGGGGCCATCCGCGTCTGGTGGTCATCGCCGACTCGCGCACGCGCATCGGCCTGTTTCGCGACGTCTGGATCAAGCCGAACCGCCACGAAGCCGCCGAGGCGCTCGGCGACGGGCGGCCGGACCCCGCCGACGCCGCGGGCAGCGCCGCTATCGGCAAGGCGCTGCGCCAGCGCAACGGCCGGCCAGTGTTCGTCACGATGGCCGAGGAGGGTATCGTTGCGGTGACAGCGGAGGGCGCCTGGCACGTGCCTGCCGTGCGCCAGTCGGGGCCGATTGACGTGGTGGGGGCGGGCGACAGCGTGATGGCGGGGATCACGCTATCGTTGTGCGCCGGCGCTCGCCCGGAGGAGGCCGCGGTGGTCGGCAACCTCGTCGCCTCGATCACCGTGCGGCAGATCGGCGTCACCGGCACGGCCAGCCGCGGCGGGGTGCTGGCGCGCTTCCGCGAGACCGGGGAGGCGCTGCGGCCTCTGGCGATCAGTGATCCGGCGGCGCGCCCGGGCTCGTGATCGGCGTGATGTCCAGCTCCGGGAGCACCTGGGCGGCAGGCGGCCGGGTGCCGTAGTGGCCCTGCTTGCCGGCCAGGGCGTAGATGAGGGCGATCTTCCCGAGCGGCGTGTCAATGCCGTCCACGGTCGTCAGGTTGTAGCGCGCCAGGTAGGGGATGAGGGGCACCTGGCAGGTCTCAAGCTCACACGCCACGGTGTGGATCCCCTCTTCCCGCAAGACATCGGCGATGCGCGCCTGGATGGATGTGCCCTCGCCCACGGAGCGCGCCTCCTCCTCCGTCTCGGCCGCGGCGAAGAGCACGACGGCATCCACCGGTAGATCGTAGCTGCCATCCAACGTCACTCCCGGTGAGTACTGCGCCACGACCCGGAGCGTCTCCGCGCTCCTGCCCAGGACGATCTCGCGGGTGACGCGCGCGGCCAGCCGCCGCCGGGCGCGATCCGGATCGCTCATGTCGAGTCCGGCCTCGTCGACGAGGGCCTGGCGGCTGATCGGGTTCTCGGGGAGCAGGTTGCCGGCGAAGGTCGTGATCGAGCTGACGCCCGCCCCGGCGGTGGCGAGAAGGAACTTCACCTCGCGCAGCACGGCGGCCTCGGGCGGCCTGCCGCTGATGATGAAGGCGACGCGCTTGCCGGCCAGGCGGCCCTGGACGGCAGCGGGCGCCACCTGGCGCAGCGCGCTCTCCAGGACGCGCGCCTGGCCCCTCAACTCCTCGTTCGCGACGTTCAGGCTGCGGCTCTCCGCCTGTATCCGGTCGAACTGAGCTTTGAGCGTCTTGATCTGGTTCTCTACCGAAGGGGTATCCAGCATCGAGGTGCCGATCAGGATGCCCACGGCCACCGCCAGAAACACCGCCACCAGGCTCGCCACGTGGTACTTGAAGTCTATCAAGGCAACCCCAGGGATTTGAGATTTCAGATTTCGGGACCCGATCTGCAATCTCCGATCAGCCATCGCCGCCCCTGTGCCCGGCGGGGGCTCGCTCCGGAAATCTGCAGTCTGCAATCTCAGATCTGCAATCTCACATGTGTCTCAGCCACAGACGCACGTGTACGGCCATCAGGTCCAGAAAGGCCCGCGCGCTGCCGCTGACCGAGTAGACGACGACCGCGAGCACCAGAGCCGAAAGGACCACCCACGCCACGTCAATCCAGCGCAAGCCGCGGCGATAGAGGCGGCTGACGCGCCGGGCATCCACCAGGATGGATCCTACCTTCAGGCGGGCCAGGAAGGTGCTGCTCATGCCCTTACGGCCCTTGTCCAGGAAATCCTGCAGTGAGAAGTGGATTCCCACGGCCACGATCAGCTCGGCGCCGAGGCGTTCGGCCAGGATGAGCGCCACGTCTTCGCTGGTGCCCAGGGCGTGCAGCACCTGCGCCGGCAGCCCCAGCCGCTCCACGCGCGCTAGGCCGGGCGCGTCGCGCGCCGGGTCGCGCTCGCCCTCGGGCGGGTGAGGGTAGCCCTGAACGACCAGCTCGGCGCCGCAGCGCAGCGCCGCATCGCTGACTGAGTCCATGTCGCCCAGGATGACGTGCGGCCGCAGGCCGACCGCCAGCAGGGCATCCGCGCCGCCATCCACCCCGATGAGCACCGGACGCACGTCGCGGACGTAGGGAAGGATGGCGTGCAGGTCCTCGCGATAGCCGGCGCCGCGCACGACCACCAGCACGTGCTTGCCCCGGACGTGCACGCGCAGCTTGGGGAGCGGGCTCTCATCGCACAGCAGGGGCCACTCGCGCGACACGTAGGAGAGCGTATTCTCAACGAAGGCGCGCATCGCATCGGCCACGCGCGCCCGTGCCGCGGAGAGCTGCAGTGCGAGCTGCTCCTCGGTTAAGGGCCGGGCCGCGCCCAGGGCCTCCTCACCGCGCAGAATGGTGCCGTCCTCGCGGATCGCCAGTTGGTCGCCCGGCTGGATCCGGTCGAGCAGATCGCTCCCGGCGCACTCGAAGACCGGGATGCCGGCGGCCAGGAGAACGCCGGGGCCGGTGGCGGGGTAGCGGCCGGAGAGCGCGGGCGCGGCATTGACGACGGCGGCCACCCGCCGCTCCACCAGGGCTTCGGCGGAGAGGCGGTCCATGTCGGCGTGGTCAACCACGGCGATGCTGCCGCGCGGCAAGGTGGGCGCCAGCGCCTTTGTCCTGCGGCCGGCCCGGGCGGGACCGACGACCGCTTGGGGTGCCACGGTGCGCATCAAGCAGCCTCCCCGGCGGCGCGCTGCGCCAGCATCTCTCTGGCGTGCTCGCGTGCCGTGGATGAACCCTCGCTTCCCCCCAGCATCCGCGCCAGCTCCTCCACTCGCTCCGGCTCGGTGAGGGGGTGAAGCTGCACCACGGTACGGTCCCCCCTCACTTCCTTGCGCACCAGGAAGTGAGCGTCGGCGCGGCCGGCGATCTGGGGCAGGTGCGTCACGCAGATGACCTGCCGATCGCGCGCGAGCGCGGCCAGCTTGGCGGCGATGACGCCGGCGGTTCGCCCGCCGATGCCCGCGTCTATCTCGTCGAAGATGAGCGTCGGCACTCGGTCCACCCGGGCGAGCACAGACTTGAGCGCCAGCATGATGCGCGACATCTCGCCGCCGGAGGCGATGCGAGCCAGGGGCTTCAACGGCTCGCCGGGGTTGGGGGAGATCAGGAACTCGACGCGGTCGGCGCCCGTGGCGCCGAGCGCCTGCGGGGCGATGGAGGCGCGGAAGCGAGTGCGCTCCATCGCCAGCAGCGCCAGCTCCGCCTCGACGGCGCCGGAGAAGCGCTCGCTCGCTTCGTGCCGCAGTGCGGTAAGGCGCGCCGCCAGCGCCTCGGCCTCGCGCTGGAGGGCCTCTCGCCGGACGCGCAGCTCCGCCTGGTGTTCCTCGGCGTGCGCCAGGCCCTCCAAGTCGGCCGCCGCCTGCTCGCGGTAGGCGAGCACCTCGGCGATGGAGTCGCCGTACTTGCGCTTCAGGAGGCGGATCGCCTCCAGGCGCTCCTGCACCTGCTCGAGGCGCGCCGGGTTGAACTCGACGCCATCACGGTAAGCACGGAGCTGCGCGGCGGCATCCTCGAGCTGGTAGTAGGCGGCCTGCGCCGCTTCGAGCATCGGGGTGGCCGCGGGGTCAATATCGGCGAGCGCCCGGAGGTCATCCATGCAGCCGGCCAGCGCGTCCAAGACGCGTTCGTCGCCCTTGAGATGCTCGTATGCCTGATCGGCGTGGCGGGAGAGTCTCTCCGCGTTCGCGAGCCGGTGCCGGTCGGCTTCCAGGTCCTCTTCCTCGCCGGGGTGGAGGCGCGCGGCGTCAATCTCTCGTATCTGGAACTGGTAGAGGTCCAGGCGGCGAGCCCGGTCGCGCTCGTCCACGTCCAACTTCTCGATCTGGCGCTCCAGCGCCGCCAGTGCGCGGTGCTGCTCGGCCACCCGGGCGCGAAGAGCCAGCGCCTCGGAACCCGCCCACGAGTCGAGGAGATCCAGGTGCCGGCCGATGGAGAGGAGCGACTGGTGCTCGTGCTGCCCGTGGACATCCACCAGGTTGCGGCCGAAGTCGCGCAGCATCGTCACGGTGGCCAGGCGGCCGTTGATGCGGCACTGGGTCTTGCCGGACGCCTGCAGCTCGCGGCTGATGATGAGGAGGCCATCCTCGGCGACGTGTCCGCCCTCCCGGCACTCGGCCGCGGCATCGGGCGCGTCGTCCAGGGCGAACGCCGCCTGGACGATGGCGCGGGGCGCGCCGGTTCGCACTAGGTCGGTGCCCGTGCGCACGCCCAGGATGGCGTTGATCGCATCAATGATGATCGACTTGCCGGCGCCCGTCTCCCCGGTGAGGACGTTGAGGCCCGGCGAGAGGCTGGCGGCCAGCTCCTCAACCAGCGCGAAATCGGTGATGCTCAACTCGGACAGCATGCGGCTCCGCCTGCTCCAGTCTCCGCCCGGCCCGGGAACCGGACAGCCGTGCCAGGCAGCGTCCGCCGTGGGGCGCCACCCGGCCCTCTCCCACCCCGATTCTACCACGCCGCTCGCGTTCCCGCAACCGGTCCCGGCGCAGACGGAGGCGCCGTGCGAGACGGAGGTGCGGGGAATGCGAGCCAGTATCACGTTCTTCGGCAGAGCAGGCGGTTCTCCTGCCGGGGGTTGTGGCAGGGGTGGGGCAGGGGAGGGCGCGGCCCGGGCTGCCTCCGGCCGCGGAGACGCGCGGGAGCCGCGGGGCGCGGCGATCCGGCCCCGTCGGGCAGAGGACGGGGCCGGCGATCCACCTCGGGGCGGCGCAGAGCGGCGGCGCGCTCCGATGCCGGAAGAGGGGGGCGGCAAGCGCGTTAGGCGCGCTCTACCCGACGGCGCAGAGCCGCTACCTGATCCGATACCGAAAGGGCGCGCCACAGCTCGGGAGGCACGTAGCCGGCGGAGACGTACAGCTCCTGGCTCTCATCCTCCGTCGTCTGCAGAGCTTCGTTCAGTCGCGCGATCTGCTTGCGGCTCGGGGGAGGCTTGGTGCCGCGCTCCATATCGGAGATGTAACTCTTGTTGATCGTTCGCTCCTCCGCCCGCCCTTGAGCCTGTGAGAGACGGTCGGCAAGCTGCTGAAGGGAGTAGCCCCTCTTCTTGCGCAGCTCCCGGAGTTTCGCTCCGAACACATTTTGGTCTTCCATGGCTGCTTGACTTCCTTCTTGGCTGGGTGTCGGGGCCGGGGACGCGCTGTCGGCGCCGGCCAACCAATCATTTCTATTATACCACGGAGCGCAACTTCCTGTCGGATTCTGAAAAAAGTTGTGCGGGCGGGTGTCGGGCGCGCGGTTGTGTCCGAGTGAGCGAGAGAGCGCGTCGCGTGTGGGCTTCCGGGCCACTCGGGGCAGTCCGGGCATCCGCACGGGGTGCGCGCCCGCGGCGGGGAGCCGGTCGCCCCCCCGCACTCCGGGGAAAAGATGGCGCCCGTGGCAACCGGCGACCCGGCCTCGCCCGCTCACCCGCGGGATTCCCGGGCTCGCTCGCTGCCTTGACACGACTCGCTCCGAGTGATACGCTATCCTACGGGACGAGGCGCAAGCCCCGGGAACACCGGGGGGCCTCCCTGCGTCCCGAGTGGTGGGGACCGTGCGTGGCGCCGCCGGTGCGGCGGACCCCGGCGGGTCGGTGAGGCCGGCGGGTCGCCGCGTCTGCCGCCGTCCCCCCTTGTCCCGAACGGAGCGTGACGTGAAGTGCAAAGCCTGCGGCACGGAGGTTTCCGAAGACGCCACCTACTGCACCCTCTGCGGCGTGAACCTGGAGACGGGCCAGCGGTCGGACGGCGATGCTCCCGACTCATCCGTCTACCCGCTGCTCGCGGCGGCGAACCTCTCCCGCATGCGCGGCAACTGGGACGCCGCCGAGCAGAAGTGCATCGAGGTGCTGCGGCTCTACCCCAACAACGCCACCGCGCACTCCTTGTTGGGTGACGTGTACGCCAATCAGGGCCGCTGGGAAGAGGCGATCCAGTGGTACCAGCTCGCCGCCGACCTGGACCCCGGCAACCAGGCCGACCGCGCCAAGCTCGACCAGGCCCGCCAGCGTCTCGTCGGGGGCAAGGAGCCTCCCCGACGGGCCGCCGCGGGGGCGCCCGCGGGGGCGCCGGGCCGGTGGGGGTTCCTCCTCCGGCCGCGGACGCAGTTCGGGATCATCGTGGCGCTCACCTGCGTGGTCGCCCTTCTCTACCTCGGCACCCGGCGGGGGCCGCTTCGCCCGGGCGAAGGATTCGGAGTTGCCCTTCCGGGCACCTCCGGGGCGAGCATCAACCGGCCTGCTCCGGACGCGGTCGCGCCGCAGCCGTCCCCTGGCGCCGAGCCGGGCAACGGGGCAGACGCCCCGGCGACGCCGGGGAACACGGCAGCGCCAGTTCCGGCGGCGGCTGGCGACGCGCCCGCCGGATCAGCCGCGGGCCGTGCCACGGAGGGTTCGCCCGCCGCGGCCGCGCCCGTGGCTTCGGGGCCGGACCTCACCCAGTCGGAAGCGCGGGCGCTGGCGCGCCTGCGCGCGCAGCTCCCGACCATCAGCCCGCCGGGGGCGGGCCGCATCGCCGGACTCCTCTGGGACCCGATGGGGAGCCGGGCGGTGGTTACGGTCGTCTTCGCGCAGCCCCTGGCGGCCGAGGCGCTGCGCGACGAGGCGGTGCGCGCCGCGTACCGAACCGGACAGGCGCTCGCGCGCATTGACATCCGCAACTTCCAGGTCATCGTCAAGGCCGTCGTGAACCCGGGCAGCGGACCGGAGATCACCCTCGCCGCCGAGTCGAGCCAGGCGTCGCCGCGCGCGTGGACGCTCGATGCCGGTCAGGCGCGCTCCGACGCCCTGCTGCCCGCGTTCTCCAACCTCTGGTGGCACCCTCAGTTCCGGTAGGCTGCCCCGCTGCTCCTGCCGGCAGGAAACCCCCACTGGCGCGCGAACTGCCGGGTGAGGCACCACCATGAGAACACTCTCGCCACTGGAGACGATCCGCACTCTCGCCGTGGAGATCGGCCCGCGACCATCGGCGAGCGCCGCCGAGGGACGGGCCGCCGACACCCTGGCCGGGCGGCTCCGGGAGGCGGGCCTCGACGTGCGCATCGAAGCGTTCGGCGGCCTGCGCTCCTTCAGCCTCACCTACGGGCTGATCTACGCCTCCTTCGTCCTGGCGGCCGCGCTGGCGTGGGCCAGTCCGGCGGCCGGCTTCGTGCTGGGCGCCCTGGGGCTGCTGGCGTTCGCGCTGGAGAATGGCGGACGGGAGGTCGTCAGCCGCCTCCTGCCGAAACTGCCCAGCCGCAACGTGGTGGGCGTGAAGGCGCCGGCCGGCGAGGTGCGCCGGCGCGTGGTGCTCGTCTGCCACCTCGACTCGGCGAACGCGGCGCTGCTGTGGCACCCGCGCCTGGTGGCGGGCTTCCGCCGGTCCTTCCTGCTGATGGCCGGCGCGATGGGCGCGGTCGTCCTGCTCACGGGGGCGCTATGGCTGGCTCCCGTCTCCGGTCTCCCCACCTCCGTCCTCCGGGGCGCACTCCTCGCCAGTGGGGCCTACCTCCTCGGCACGGTGCTGCTGCTGGTCCACCGCCAGTGGCGCATGCCCTGCGTGGACGGGGCCAACGACAACGCCTCGGGGGTCGCGGCGGTGCTCGCCGCCGCCGCGGGCATCGGGCCGCTGCGGCACACGGAGCTGTGGGTGGTGGGCACCGGGTGCGAGGAGTCGGGGCTGATCGGGATGGCGCGCTTCTGCGACGCGCACCCCTTCGACCGGAAGCGCACCTGGTTCCTCAACGCCGACAACTGCGGCGCGGGCCGCGTCACCATCACCACCGCCGAGGGGATGCTGTGGCGCTGCCGCTGCGACGAGGGGCTGGTAGCCGCCGCGCTCCGGGCGGCCGCCGCCGAGCCGGCGCTGCCGGTGGACGCGCGCGCCTTCCACACGATGAACAACGACAGCTTCGTCTTGCTGCGCCGGGGCTACCGCGCCCTCAGCATCATGGCCTTCGACGAACGGGGCCTCCTGCCGAACTGGCACTGGCCCACCGACACCGCGGACCGCATCGAACCCGAGACTCTCGCGTGCGCGGCGGAGCTCATCCGGCGGACGTTGCGCGCGGTAGACTCCATGCCAGTGTAGCCACTCGCGACACATCAGGTTGTGCGGGGGCAGCGATGCCACCCACAACCGTGCGCTCCGCAGGCTGCGTCCGGCAAGGTCGGTTGCGGGGCCGACCAGCGGGCGCCCCCGCACGGCGTCCTCAGGGCCGCGTAGATAGTGACAGACGGGAGTGTTGGAGGGTCGTCTCCATATCGCCGTTTCTCGCGGCTCCGTGT
>JACQGM010000332.1 GCA_016199585.1 Armatimonadota bacterium | reverse complement strand
TCGGCGGCGATCTCGGACTGGCGGGTCGGCGGGTTGCCCAGAACGATGAGCGCGGTGGGGAGTCCGTCGCTGACCAGATCGAACCGCCCGCCGGTGAGCGTCATCTGCTTGGGCGTCGGGAAGATCTCCGGAGGGGCTTCAGCGGGGGTCGAAGCCGGCCACGCGGCTCCCTGGGTCAACAGAACGCAGGCGGCCCATGCGACGGCGTTGTGTGGAGTGCGCATCACTATCCCTTCCGACTTGGACGGTTGTCTGTTCCGTGCAAGGACGGCGGATTCCCCCCGGTGCGGCAGGGGAACCCGCCGTCCTTGGCGAGCGGAAACGGGGGGCAGGCGGTGGATGCTGCCTCCGCGCGGTCACTTGCGGGGGTACATGTAGTCCCAGCCCGGGCCGCCATTGGTTGACGACGAAACGTCGAGAGCGTCGGCGATCACCACCTGCGCTTTCACCCACTTGACGTGCCCGTCCGCGTAGACGATGTTCATGCCCCCGAAGTGCCGCCCGCTCAGGCAGTCCTTCTTGACCGGGGCGTACGAGCCGGTGTGCATCCGGCAGATATCATTGCCGTAGATCTCGCCGGAGCCGGGGCAGTACATGGCGTACGACGACGCCCCTCCGCTGGTGATGAAGCCCCGCAGTCCGAACGAGTTCCACGCGGGATACCCCGTCTCCAGGATCAGGAAGAGCGCCGCAGGGTTGTTGACCGCCGCCAACGGGATGCCCGGGCTGAGATACCAACCTAACAACTGCGCGTTGGCCGCGTAGCCCGCGTGGGTGAGGTTCCCGTAGCTGCCGGCCGTGCCACCCGTCACGGGAGGCCCGTCCGGACAGACCGCGATGGACGACTTGTTCCCCTTTGCGTAGTCGTTGCTGCCGCTGACCACCTTGGTCCCGCTGTAGGGGGCCAGGATGTCGAACCACCAGACGAGCGCGGGGGTGTAGTAGCCATTCGCCGGGTAGCACTCGTCGAAGTCCTGCAGGTATTGCAGGATGGCGGTGCCCCACTGCTTCTGGTTGCTCAGGCAGCTCGCAGCCCTGGCTCTGGCCCGGGCGCGCGAGAAGACGGGAAAGAGGATCGCCGCCAATATGGCGATGATCGCTATTACGACGAGCAACTCGATCAGGGTGAATCCCCTGATCCCTCCGGTGCGTCTACCGAATCTGCGGATAGAGTAGGCGGACATGTGGAATCCCTCCTTTTCTCGGTTCGCGGCCGCACCCCGCTCACCGGGGAGCGGAGGCGCACTCGGCGGGCCAGCCTGACGCCGATGCGGGTGGAGCCCCCGCCGCCCCGGTTCGCACCGCAGCGACTTGCCGGGCGTGCGTCGGCAGCGAGCTGACCGAATGCGCCTGTAGCTCCTTCAGTATAGCCAGGCCGGGGGCGCTCTGCAAGGGCGTGCCGTTGACGGATCCGATCGTACCTTGCACGATTCGCTCAAATGTGAACATGCCTGCGCGTGACGCCGGGCACGTCGGTTCGGAGGGAGGCGTGATGGAGCCGGAACTCGGTCGGGGAGACCCCTGCGCACCGCGTGAACACGCGCGTGAAGTGGGAGGGGTGAACGAGGCCGACCAGCTCCCCGACCTCGTGGACCGTGAGTTCGGAGTGCGCCAGCAGCTCCTTGGCCCTCCCGGCGCGGCAGAGGGTGACGTAGTGCATCAGGCTCATGCCCACTTCGGCATGGAAGAGCCTCTGGAGGTGGGGAGGCGAGAGGAAAGCGTGCGAGGCGATCTCGGCCACGGAGAGCGACCGATGAAGGTTCCGGCGGATGTAGGCGCACGCGCGCTGCACGGCGGCGGTGGTGACGTGCGGGCCTTCCAGCGCCTGCGCGCCCGCCGCATCGGGGACAATCCCCCCGGAGGCAAGATCGCGCTGCAGGCGCAGCAGTAAGGCGAGGAGATAGGTCTGCGCCACCGCATCCGGACCGGGAGCGTGCGACCGCAGCTCTTCCATCAGGCACTCGGTCAGGACCGGGAGGTGCGAGTCGCGCACGAACACGCGGTGGATGAACGCACGGGAGTCTCCTGTGGCATGGAGGACGTGGCAGCGGGCGCCGAACGGCGTGATGAGGAGAGAGAGCATGCGGGAGGGAGCAGGCGGCTCCCCGGGGCGATCCCACATCAGTGCGGTCCCATCCGGGCACGGCACGCCCGGCGGCACCAGCCAGCAGATCCCCTGGCCGAGGGTGAGAACGCTGTTGGCAACCCGGATGTCCACCTCCCCCTGCAGCACGCACGCGATCTGGGGGTAGCGGAGCGCCTCCATCGCCGCCTCCGGCCAGTGCCGCAGGCGCAGGCGATCAGGGTTGAAGCTGCAGGTCCTGCTCAACGGCACGGGATGGGGCCGGATGCTCACGCCCGGCGGCAGCCAGAGGAGCGGCGGCTCCGCGAGCAGCAGCCCGATGGGCCGGCCTTTCCGGAACTGAGCCGATGTGGCGTTGAGCGCGGCGAGGAGTTCCTCCTGCGCCTCCGTCTCGTCTACCGGTTCGTCCATGGCGGAAGCACCTCGTCGGTGGGGACCGGCTATCTGACTCCTCATCTGGCACGATTGTTTCAGGTTTTCGACGGGCGGCCGTTCAGCTCCGGGTGTAGTGCGCCCCACCAGGGCCTTCTCATTACCCCACCGCCCTGAGGCTCGTAGCGCCCTCAACCGGCAGGAGCACCCCGGAGACTGCCCGGAGCGCCCGAGAATCGGGCTGGT
>JACQGM010000019.1 GCA_016199585.1 Armatimonadota bacterium | reverse complement strand
TTATGTTAACGCCTATGGGGCTGCTGGGGTAGGGGGAATGTTGCGGGGCACTCTCGAATAGCTTGCCATCATACTGCTGAATGCAGATCGTGCGGTTCGCTACGCCGACATGGAGGTTGCATGAAAGCGTCTGAGACCAAGCTGCAGCCGGTGCTTGAGGGAACCAAGCAGTTCGTGGTTCCGATGTTCCAGCGCACCTACAGCTGGGACACAAAGGAGTGGGGAGCTCTGTGGTCCGATCTACAGGACCTGTGTGACGACGAACGCGGGCGAGGTCATTTCATGGGCTCGATTGTGACGATGCCGACCGCATCTGTGCCCGAGGGCGTGTCGAAGTACCTCCTGGTTGACGGTCAGCAGCGCCTCACCACGATCTTCATACTGCTGGCGGTGGTTCGTGACAGGGCCAAGGCTCTGCCAGGCAAGCTCGCAAAGGAGATTGAGAACCTCCTGCTGACCAACCAGTTTCAGGACGGGCTCGACAGGTACAAGCTCCTACCGACCCAAGGTGACCGGGAGGCCTTCATGCGAGTGATGGAGGGCAATCGGGGCGAAGCAGATGCCCGTGTCTTCCGAGCCTACCGCTATTTCGACAAATGCCTGAGGGGCAAGGATGCACCGGACCTCGAGGCCCTCAAGAACGTCCTAGTGATGAGCCTTCTCCTGGTGAGTATCGTGCTTGACCGGGACGACAATCCCCACTTGATCTTCGAGAGCTTGAATGCCAAAGGGCAGCCGCTATCGCAGGCTGACCTGATCAGGAACTACTTCTTCATGAAGGTCCATGTCGACAAGCAGGAGTCCCTCTACACCGGTCTCTGGAAACCGATGCAGGACGAACTCGGGCCCGATCTGACGGAGTTCATCCGGCATTACCTCATGAAGGATGGTGGGCCAGTTCGCCAGGGAGACGTCTACCTGGCGCTCAAGGCGCGCGGCGATCAGCTAGCGCCCCCCGAGGTGCTTCGGTACCTGGATGAGATTACTGTCTACTCCCGTTACTACGGCAAGCTTCTCCAGCCTGACAGGGAACCGGATGCGCGGGTTCGGGAACGCATTGCCCGACTTAACCGCATAGAGGTGACAAGTGCCTACCCGTTCATGCTGAACGCGTACCATGAGTATGCAACTGGGAGGATCTCTCCCGAGGAGTTTGCGGATATTCTGGAGACCGTCGAGAATTTCATCATCCGGCGCTTCGTGTGTGGAGTACCCACCAACCAGCTCAACAAGATCTTCCCCACCCTCTACCGCCAGGCTGTCGCGGGGTTGACGCTTGCCGATGGAGTGAAGGAAGTTCTCAGGACCCGAAGCTATCCCCAGGACTCGCTATTCAGGGAGCGCTTCGTGTCCACACAGTTGTATGGCTCCGGGGAGCGTCTGGGGCGCCTACGGATCATCCTCGAACGCCTGGAGCAGTCCTTCGACCACGCAGAGCCTGTGGATCTGAATGGCCTGACCGTTGAGCACATCATGCCACAGACCCTCACGGAGTGGTGGATGGGGCACCTTGGCGAGGCGTGGGAACTCATCCACGATTTGTGGCTGCACACAATCGGCAACATGACACTTTCCGGGTACAACGCTGAGATGTCGAACGCCGACTACCCGGCCAAGGCGAACATGCTGGCGAGGAGCCATCTGGAACTCAACCGTTGGTTCGCCAATGTCGTCCATTGGGACGAGGGTGCCATCCGTGACCGCGGGGAGCACCTTGCTACGCTCGCACTGGGCATCTGGCCGTACTTCGGCAAGGAGCACACGCCTGGGAGCGGAGGCGACAGCGATGTGACAGGAACGGACCCCACAGCTGTCATCATCGTTGGTCAGCGTATGTTAGTGCAGTCATGGCGCGACGTCGCGCAGTATACTCTCGAGAGCCTGTCGGACCTGGACCCCGATACCTTCCAGGAGATGGCCGAGCGGTTCCCGCGCCTAATCGGCAGGGATCCTGGACGTTTCCGCACTAACCGGCAGCTATCCAATGGGTTCTACATGGAAACCAATCTGTCTGCACCAGCCATCAAGCGGTTCTGCATCCAGGTGACGCAGTTGGCAGGCCTGTCACCCGACGATTGGCAGGTGGAACTTGCTTGACGCCTGGTTCTCGGGCTGTGCTCGGGGCGCGCTCTGTCGCAGCCGCATCGCGGTCGGGGAAAGTCAGACGCGGCGGCCCACCCGGGAGAGGATCGCGCCGGGAGCGAAGGCTCGCGAGTGGCGATCGGGCAGACACGGGCGGGCCGGCATCTGCGTGTGATCTATGTGCCGGACCGGGTGCTAGACAGCGCGAAGCACGCGGCGCAGAATGGATGGCGGCCCGAACTGTCATCGAGTGGCTTGCGGGTGTCACCGGGGGGGCGGTTTCCGGTCACAGTTACACCGCGGCTAACGTCTGCAGCACAGGGGCCGACGCTGCGGAGATAGGAGGGGAACGGCGATGCGGTCGCTGCAAGTGGAACTGCCTGAGAAGCTCTCCGAGGAGCTGGAGGCGGTGGTGCGTGAGGGGTGGTTCGATAGCAGCGAGGAGGTAGTGCGCCAGGCGCTGCGGGAGTTCCTCCGCCGCCACCGCCTGGAGTTGGTGGAGCAGCAGCAGCGTGAGGATATCGCCTGGGCGCTGCGGCAGAGAGGGGCGGCCGGGTGAGGCGCGTGGTGTGCGATACGGGTCCGGTCCTCCATCTGAGTGAGGCGGGAGTGCTCTACCTGCTGGAATGGCTGGGCGAGGTGCAGGTGCCACCGGCGGTGGACGCGGAGGTGGCGCAGCATGATCCTGATTGGCGGAGACCCCGGTGGCTGCGGGTGACTCCGCTCGTGTCTCCGCCTGACACTGATGCCCTCGCCTGGCAGCAGGCCGGACTGTTGGGCGCCGGGGAGTCGGAGGCGATTGCTCTGGCATGCCAGGTGGGCGCGGAATGGCTGCTAACCGATGATGCGGCTGCCCGTCTCTTCGCGGAGTCGCTCGGGCTGGAGGCGCACGGCTCTCTCGGCGTCGTGCTCTGGGCGGCGGCGGTTGGACGGCTGAACCGTATCCAGGCAGAGGCGGCGCTGAATGGTCTGGTGGGCTCATCGCTCTGGGTCTCGGCGCAGGTGATGGCAGAGGCGAGAGCGGCGTTGGGTCGGCTGTTCCCGTAGGAGAGTGCGACCCGCGGTGCCTCCTGCCCCGTCTCGGCCGTGCCCGCCTTCGCCATGACCGACCTCGACAGCGGCGTGCGCGGGCGCATCCCGGACAAGGCGGCGGCGCGGTGGCTGTTGGAGGGGCTGCTGGGGTGATCCGTGTTGACGCGTTACCATGCGAGTGCTATACTCCATCGCAGAGGGGGGACCTGGCAGATACCGATGAGGGTACGACTGTACATCGATCTTCAGACGGGGTCGCCGCACATCTACCACCACGAGGTGGACGAGGACGAGGTGGCCGATGTGCTGGCTCGCCCGGGAGAGGACCGCGCGGGGAGCGAGGGCTCGCGGGTGGCACTCGGGCAGACGCGGGCAGGCCGGTATCTTCGCGTGATCTATCTGCCCGATCCGGTGCCTGATAGCGTGTTCATCATCACTGCCTACGAGTTGCGCGGGAAGGCGTTGGCGGCCTATCGCCGTCGGAGTAGGAGACACTCATGAAGAAGGAGCAGTTCCCACCCGGATGGGACGAGGAGCGGGTTCGCAAGGTCCTCGCCCACTATGAGGAGCAGAGCGATGAGGATGCGGCTGCCGAAGACGAGGCCGCGCTCGCGCAGCCGAGCGAGACCCTGATGGAGGTGCCCCGCGCGCTGGTGCCCCTCGTGCGGGAGCTCATCGCAAAGCACGCGGCATAGCGTGGGCCAGCGTTACATCCGCCAGGTGGAGGCACTGAAGGCCGATCCATGCCGGCCCGGCGCGAGCTATCCGCTCCCACGCGCGCCCCCTACAACGCCAGCACCTGCTCCCAGAACTCCGAGTCCACCGGGACGCCCTTCTCCAGGTTCTCGCGTCGCCGCTGGAGCATCCGCTCGCCCGGATACGCCACCGGCTCTCCCTCCCTCAGCGGCGGGGCGGTGTGCAGATCCCCGATCGTCTCCTCCACCACCTGCCGGAGACCCTCTTCGCCCGCGATGCGGATGATGTCAATCGCGATGAACGTCTGCGAGACGCCCCGCTCCCCGCCCTCGAGCGCAATCTGGTAGGTGGTCCGTCCCCCCGATGCGAGCGCGGCAACCAGATCGAGCGCCATCGCCAATCCCGATCCCTTCCAGTAGCCGATCGGCAGCGGACGGTTCGACTGGCGGATGGCAGCGGCGTCGCAGGTGAGATTGCCCTGGGAATCGTAGCCGCCGGGCACGGGAAAGGGCTGGCCGCTCCGACTGTGGATCAGGGTCTTGCCCCCCGAGAACTGGCTGATCGCCATGTCGAGCAGAATATGGCCGCCCTCCCTCGGGATGGCGAAGACGAGCGGGTTGTTGCCGATCCGCCGCTCGGCGGAGCCGTGCGGGGGCATCAGGCGCGTCGTGTTGGTCCAGCAGATGCCGATGCGCCCCGCATCCGCGGCCTGAAGCCCATAGGTGCCGGCGCGCATCCAGTGGTTCGTGTTCCTGAGGGCCACGCACCCGATCCCGTGCTCCCGGGCGAGCGCGACCGCGCGCTCCATGCAGGTCGTGGCATTCAGGATCCCCAGGCCAGACTCGCCGTCCCACTGCTCGAGGGCCCCGAAGCCCCCCACCTTGCGCGGCGTGGCGTGGATGTCAATCCCGCCGCCCTCCCGCACCCGCGCCACGAAGCCGGGGAAGCTGTTCAGCCCGTGAGAGTAGACGCCGTCGCGGGAGTTCTCGGCGTGGACCCGGGCGCACAGCCGCGCCCGATCCTCCGCCAGACCGCTCGCGAGCAGAACCCTGGTGAATTCCGACTTCATCGTCTCGAACGGCACGCGCTGCATTCGCACTCCTTCTCCCGTGGAATCGCCGTGCAGCCGGCAGACCGGATGCTCCCTCAGCGCCGGGGCGCTGCCGGGGCGGCCCCTTGGGGGGCCACCCCCTCGGCCATCTCTCGCTCCAACTGCGCGGCCAGTGCCTCCAGTGCCTCCGGGGGCAGCGCGTCCAGCTCCGCCCTGGGCGTGGGGTCGCGTTGCAGCAGCCGTTGCAGGACCTCCACCCGCCCGAGGAGCGCGCCCTTCTCCAGGCCCTCGGCGCGGCCCTCGGCGCGGCCTTCCACGAGTGCTTCGGCGCGCGCGTTGGCCGCCGCGTCCAGCAGCATCTGGTAGTCTCGGCGCGCTTTGATGCGACCCTCGTAGATCTCCTTCTCAATATCCGTTTGCGTGAGCACCGCGAGTACCTCCATCGCTTGCCGTATCGCCGGGGCGCCCAGATGCCCCGGAAGGACCTCCGGATCCATGCCCTCGGCATGGCAGAGAAAGTAGAGCCAGGCGTCCAGTGGCGTCGCTAGCTCCGCGGGCGCCAGCCGGAACTTGGGCAGCTCGAAGAGGTGGATGGTGAGGTCATCCGTCAGCGCCACCCCCTCGGTGGCATCTATCAGGTGGAACTCCAGGTGGTGCCCCAACACTGCGGGGAACACCAGGCCGTCCAGGAAGCACACCGAGATCGTCGGTCTGAGCAGCCGGTAGTCGTTACCGGCCTGTAGCTGCCCGGCGTACAGCTTCGCCCAGTAATACAACACCCGCTGCCGCAGACCGGGGGTCGCCAGCATCTGCATCTCAACGTTGAAGTGCCGTCCGAGTTGGTCGCGCGCCCTGATGTCGAGGATCGAAAGCTTGTCGTCCAGGGCCATTCTCTCGTTGAAGAGGTTCAGGATCTCCACTTCGACGATCTGCTCTTCGGGAGTGGGGTTGAGGATGGAGTGCAGCAGGTGGATCAGGGGCTGGGTATTCTTCTCGTTGCCGAACAGGAACTTGAAGGCGTAATCCACCTTCGGGTCAATGCCGAGTATCATCTGCCCGCTCCCTGTTGCTTTCCCCTGCCGCTACTCCGAGACCGCCGAGAAGTAGACCACGCTGATCGTGTCGTCGGGCGTCACCGGCTTGCCGTAGATGCGCGTGAGGAACTGGAGAATCTCGTCCAGGGCGCGCATCTCGGGGTTCTCGCGCTGGATGTCTCGCGGGCTCAGGTCGGCGGCGAGCTTCACATCCACCCGGTCAATGATCGCCGTGAAGAGCTTCTGGCGCCGGCCGAAGCGCTGGCCGACGGTGATCCAGACGAGCTGGCCGGCCTGGTACTTGGCGCTCTTGTCGCCCAGGCGCACCGTGGCGGTCTTCCGGCCGCGCCGAAGTTGATCCTCGTATAGCTCCGAGTAGAAGTTGATGGCAAACATGCTCACAGCACCGAGTTCCCCAAGTCGACAACCCACCGGGCGGGGCGATCATCCCCGCCAGCCAGATTATACCACACCGGAGAGGCCGGATCAACGCGCCGAGGACAACCCGGAGCTGCCGCCTCCTCCCACGGCTGTGGCCCAATCTCCGGGCGCCGCCCCGGCGCCGGTGCGGCCCGTCCCCGTCTCAGCGGCGACCGCAGCGTGGACCGCGGGCAGGGCTCGGGCGCCATGCGGCGAACTCTCAGACCAGGGGGCGCTGCCGTTCGCCCCGCGCCCCGATCCTGCCTGCACGATGGGTTGCCCCACGAGCGCGGGAAGTGCTGACGATGAAGGAGACGACCATGGAGAGGGATTTCCGCAACACCGAGCTGGATTGCCGCCTGCGACGGGTCGGCAAAGGGTGGAACGCGCGGGACTACGACTCGATCAACCCGGAGGCGATCATCGCGCAGTTCAAGGAGATGGAGGTGAACGCCATCACCTTCTACCTCAGGGACCCGGAAGGGAGATTCAACAACCCCAAGTGCCGGCGCCTGGTGGAGCTCTGCCGGGAGAACGGGATCTCGCCGGTCATCATCATCACGGTCGTCCTCGACAAGTCGCGCCTCCTCACCGAGCAGCACCCGGAGTGGCTGGTGGTGGCCGAAGGGGGCTGGCACCAGGGGCGACAGCGGCCCGACCACCAGCTCTGCATCAACAGCCCTTACCGCCAGTACTTCCTCGGCACGGTGGCCGACGTGGTGGGGAGCATGGACGTCGCCGGCGTGATGTTCGACGAGATCCATCGCGCCGACTGCCGCTGCGATCACTGCCGGGCGCTCTACCGGAAGGAGTGCGGCGCAGAGATGCCGCTCTACCGCCTCCGAACGGACGCGCGCGCCCGCTTCCATACCGTGCGCCAGCGCGGTAACCCCGAGCCGCTCACCGAGGAGTGTACGCTCAGCTTCTTCGACGGCGAGACCCACGTGGACCGCTACCATAAGGTCTTTGATGAACATGGCGCACTCGTCAGCACGGATGCTCCACAGATGGACCTCGACGACCCGGAGATCCGGCGCTACGTGCAGTGGTGCTACCGGAACCGCACGGAGTTCCTGGCGGAGGTCAAGCGAGCCGTGCATGCCATCAAGCCGGGGCTGCCGATCTCCAACATCATGTACACCATGACATCGCACCCGGCGGTCTATCTGGATGCGCACGCGATGGGGGATCTGTCGGACATCCTCTCCTACTACAGCGTGGACACGGTGGAGTACCTGGTGAAGAGCCAGTACGCGCGTCTCTTTCGCTCGGTGTCGAAGCGCCGTGCCGACATCTGGGAGATCGCCACGGGTGCCCTCAGCGGGGAGCTCTCCTACGCCACGACGAGCACCCGGAGCACCGAGGCGCCGATACCCCCGGCGCTCTACCTGGCGAACGCGATGACGATCATCAGCAACGGGCTGGCGGCCAGTTGCGACATCTACCCCTCGTACCCGGATGGCCGGCTCCGGGAGGACCTGGCGGAGAATGTCCGGCTCGCCAATCGGGAGATCAAGGAGCGGGAGCCGTGGCTCCTCGGAACAGAGCCGCTTGCCGACGTGGCCCTGGTCTACTCCGAGACCTCTCACAACTTCTACCGGCGGCGGGAGACGGAGAAGCGCGAGGCGCGCGGCCAGGACTGGCGCAACTACATTACGGAGTACACCGGAACCTACAAGGCGCTCATGGAGAGCCAGGTGCCTTTCGACGCGCTCCTCGGCGAGAGGATCACCGACGACTCGCTCTCCCGCTACCGGGTCGTCCTCCTTCCCTCGACGGTGTGCCTCTCCGAAGCGCAAATGGCCGCCCTGGAGCGTTACGTCCGCAAGGGCGGCGGGCTCGTCGCCACCTACCGGACCTCGCTCATGGACGAGAGGGGCGAGTTCCGCGACGACTTCGGTCTCTCTTCGCTGTTGGGAGTGGCGCTGGTCGGCGAGGGGATCGAGGACCGAGACTGGCTCACCCGGCACTCCCAGCCCACCCGCATCCCCCCCGTACACGCCGGGGGCTTCGCCCGCATCTGTTCCGGCCTGCTCGGGGAGGAGTTCCCGGAGGGGAGCCTCCACTACTGCTACGACGTCCCCCGCCTCCGGGTCAAGGCGACGGCGGCCGACGTGGATGCCACGCTCTACACCGGCACGCGGCTCTCCGGCAAGTCCGACCCGGACGTCCCGCTCATCCTCTCCCGCCGGCACGGGGAAGGCCGCGTCATCTACATCCCCTTCCGGGTGGGCGCGCTCTATCAGATGCACTGCCAGGTGGCCGCCCGCAAGCTGCTGAAGGGCGCCGTGCGCGCGGTCCATCCGGGCGGAAGTCTGCCCATCGAAGTATCCGGCCCGGTGCAGTGCGAGGTGAACGCCTACTTCCAGGAATCCGGCGATAGGATGGTCATCCACTTCACCAACTACCAGGGCGTGATGCTCAGGGGAGCGCCCTCCGAGCAGATCACCAACCCGAGCGTGGACTACATCCCGCCCCTGGTGGACATCGCGGTGCGGGTGAAGGTGCCCGATCCGGCGGTGCTCTCCGCGGTCTACCTGGCGCCGGAGCGCCAGGCGCTGGCATGGGAGAAGGATGGCGAGGACATCATCACCATCCGGGTGCCGCGGATTGGTGCGCACGGGATGGTGGTGCTGGAGTGCGCCGGCGCCGACGGCCTGGCGCGGCTGCGCCAGGGGCTCGAGTGACGAGTGACGAGTGTTGACTGCCATTAAGTCGTAATGCCGAAGTGTTACAAAGTCGTGGCAATCCAGCAACTGGCGGCTGGGATGGCGATTGTCTACGGTGGGTGTTACGACTTACTGACAGTCAACAGACGCCAGGAAGTGCTTCCTCCTCAGCCGGCCCCCGCCTCGCCGCGGAGCGAGCCGATCTACCGTTCGCCCCTTGCGGCGGCGCCTCCTCCCCGAGACCCGACGCGACGGGCGGCGGCTCCGCGCTCACTGAGCGGGCGACGGCGGGCCAGGACGCTCGCTCCGAGGAAGAGGATGCTCCCCAACACCACCCAGTCCCCCAGCGCCAGGTAGGGAGTGGCGGCGGGCGACAGCCGAACGTCTCCCTGGATCACGGCGCGGGCCATCAGGTCGGTGCGGGCGATCTCGCGCCCGCACGGGTCAAGGATCGCCGAGAAGCCGGTGGCGGCGGCGCGCGCCAGGTAGCACCCGTTCTCGACGGCGCGGAAGGCCGCCATGCGGTAGTGCTGCCAGGTGGCCGAGCGGACGCCGAACCAGGCGTCGTTGGTGATGACCACCAGCAGGCGGGCGCCCTCCCGGCGAAGGGTGCGGGCAATCCCCGGGAAGGAGGACTCGAAGCAGATCGCCACGCCGAGCGGGGCGGTCTCGGCGGGGAGCGGGTAGAAGCCCTGGCCGGGGGCGAAATCGCGGGTGATGATCGGGAAGTGGCGATAGAGGAAGCCAAGCTGGCGGCGGAAGGGCGTGTACTCGCCGAAGGGCACCAGGTGTACCTTGTCGTAGCGCCCGGCTAGCTGGCCGTCAGGGGTGAAGAGGTAGGCGGAGTTGCGCGGGTTGCCGGCCGTGTCGCGGTATCCGGCACCCATCACCAGGTCCGCGCGCAGCCGGGCGGCCATCTGCTGGAGGGCATCCCGGATGGCGCTGGCGCCCTTTTCGCGCAGGGCGACCGGGACGGAGGATTCCGGCCAGATGACGATGTCGGGGCGGCCGGCGGCCGCGGTCTCCGTCAGATCGAGGTAGGTGCGAAGCGCCTCGTCGAGCGCCTCCGGGGTGAGCACGCGGCGCACGCCTTCCTCGCCCAGGCTCGCCTGGACGAGCGCCACGCGCGCTGTTCTCCCTTCCGGGAACGGCTGTCCGAGCCGCCACGCGCCCCATGCCCATGCGCCTCCCAGGAGCGCCGCCACCAGCGTCAGCCGGCGGACGGAAGCGAGGGCCGCCGCTCCCTTCCGTCCAGCTCTGTCCAGCACTACCTCGGCGATAGCTGCGTTGGCGAGCGCGACGAGGAAGCTGAGGCCGAAGGGCCCGGTCACGCTCGCGAGCTGCACCAGGGGCGGGAAGCGGTGCAGGGCATAGGCCAGGCCGCCCCAGGTCAGGGCGCAAGGCCCCACCGAGCGCAGCCACTCCAGGGCCGTCCACGCCGAGGCGGCCAGCAGCAGGGAAGGCCAGCCGCCGGCGCGCGGGCGCAGCCGGGCGAGGAGCCAGGCGAACGCGGCGATGTAGGCGGCGTGGAGCGCCACCAGGAGCACCCAGCCGGTGGAGTCGAAGATGCGGATCCACTCCAGCAGGATGCCGAAGAAGAGGACGCCGGCCACCATGCCGAGGACGGCCGCGGCGCGCGGGGAGGCGCCGTGCGCCGCCGCGAGCAGCGGCACCAGCGACATGAAGACGAGAGGACTCGCGTCGAGCCGGGGAAAGGCGGCCGCCAGCACCAGCCCGGAGAGGGCCGCCAGGCCCGCGCGCCCGGGGGCGCCCCGTCTCGCCACCTAGCGGGCTCCGCAGGCTTGCAAGCACGCCTGCATGTGCCCCCGCGATTCGGCGGCGATGGTGCAGCACGCCTCCAGCGGGTACTCCTTCGCCCCGATGATCTCCAGGTCGAGCGGGCCGGCGTAGCCGTTCTCGTGGAGCACGCGGATGTAGCCCACCAGGTCAAGATCGCCGCGGCCGTTGGCCTGCGCTTCCGGCTTGCCGGGGCCGGGGCCGCGCCCCTTGCAGTCGCGGATGTGGACGTGCTTCACGCGGCCGATGACAGCCTGGATCGCCTCCACGGGGTTCTCCCCGGCGCGGTAGATGTGGGACGGGTCCATGTCAATGCCGAAGGATGGGGAGGTGATCGCCTGCGCGGCGCGGAGCGTGGTGGGGGTATCGTGGATGGCGGCGCCCACGTGCGCCTTCACGCAGAGGGTGACGCCGTACCGGCCCGCCAGGTCGGCCAGCTCCCCCAGGGAGCTGATGGCGCGCCGCAGGCTCTCCTCATCGCCGCTCCGGCCGCCCGGGCCGCAGTTGATGATCGGGATGCCGGCCTCGGCCGCCGCCTGGAACGCCTGCTCCATCCGCTCCGGGTCCTGCGAGGGCTGCTCCATCGCCAGCAGCTCCAGGCCGTACGCCCGCGCGAGCCGCTTCACCTCGGGCACGATCTCGCGCCAGCGGGAGATGACGAGGTGCTGGCTCATCCCCTCGATCGCCGACACCTCGACGCCGTCGTAGCCGGCCATCGCCAGGCACCGGAAGGCGGTCTCCATGTCGTAACCGCCGAAGAGCACCGAATTCGCGCCGAGCTTCATGTCACTCCTCCTGTAGACCGAGGCGTGAGGGCGTTCGCCCGCGTCCGGTCACCGCCGCGCCTCGGTGGTTGCGCCCGCCGGGCGGAGCGCGGGCGCCGCCTCCGCCGCGCCGCCGTAGATCATGTCCGACAGGCTGCCGCCCGGTCTCACCATCGGCAAGCACTCCTCCGCCACATCGGTTTCGACTTCCAGCAGGAAAGGACCTGGCGCAGAGAGGGCCCGGTCGAGGGCGCCCTCCAGGTCGGCGGGGTCGCTGACGCAGGCGGAGGGCACGCCGAAGCCGCGGGCGATCAGGGCGAAGTCAATGTGCGGCGGCTGGTCCACCGCGGTGAAGTTGCCGTTGTAGTAGAGGCGTTGGAACTGGCGCACCATGCCCAGGTTGCCGTTGTTCAGGACGACCGCCTTGATCGGGAGAGCGTGCTCGGCGACGGTGGCGAGTTCCTGGATGTTCATCAGGAAGCTGCCGTCGCCGCAGATGGCGAGGACATCCTCTCCCGGCCGGGCGAACGCGGCGCCCATCGCCGCGGGGAGGCCGAAGCCCATGGTGCCGAGGCCGCCGCTGGAGAGGAGCTGACGCGGGCGGTCGAACGGGATGTGGCGGGCGACGAACATCTGGTGGAGGCCCACGTCGGTGGCGACGATGGCCTTGCCCTGCACGCGCCGGCAGATCGCCTCGATGGTGCCCTGCTGGGTGAGCGCGCCCGCGCGGGCGGGCGGGTAGGGGAGGTCCTTGCGGTAGCCTTCTACCGCCTCCAGCCAGGCGCCGGTCTCGCCCGGGGTGATGGCCGCCAGGAGCTGCTGCAGGACCCGCCGGGCGTCGCCGACGATCGGGATGTCCACGCGCGCGTTCTTGCCGATCTCGGCCGGGTCCATGTCCACGTGGATGATCCGGGCTGCCGGCGCGAAGTCGCGGACGCGGCCGGTGGCGCGGTCATCGAAGCGGGCGCCGACGGCCAGCACCAGGTCGGCGTGCTGGATGGTGACGTTGGCGGCGTGGCTGCCGTACATGCCGAGCATGCCGGCGAAGAGGGGGTGCTGGCCGGGCATCGCCCCGAGGCCGAGGAGCGTGCTCACCACGGGGGTGCCGGCGCGCTCGGCGAGCTGGCGCAGCTCGGCGTGCGCCCCGGCGGCGACGACGCCGCCCCCCACGTAGAGGACGGGCCGCTCCGCCCCGGCGAGCGCGTCGGCGGCGCGGCGCACCTGGAGCGGATGGCCCTCCAGGTTCGGGCGGTAGCCGGGGCGGCGCGCGGTGGCGCCGCCGTGATAGGTGCCGCGCGCGCGGAGCACATCGGCGGGGATGTCGATGACGACGGCGCCGGGGCGGCCGGTGCGCGCGAAGTGGAACGCTTCGGCGACGGCCACCTCCAGGCGGTCCACGCTCGATACGAGGCCGTTGTGCTTGGTGATGGACCGGGTGATGCCGGTGATGTCCGCCTCCTGGAAGGCATCGCTGCCGATGGAGTGGGTTTCCACCTGGCAAGTGATCGCCACCACGGGGATGGAGTCCATGTTGGCGGTGGCGATGCCGGTCACCAGATTGGTGGCGCCGGGGCCGGAAGTGGAGAGGCACACGCCCACGCGCCCGCTGGCGCGGGCGAAGCCGTCGGCGGCGTGGGCGGCGCCCTGCTCGTGTTTGACGAGCACGTGCTGCAGCGACGAGCGCGAGAGCGCGTCGTGGAGGGCCAGCGTCTTCGCGCCGGGGATGCCGAACAGGACTTCCACGCCCTGTTCTTGCAGCGCCCGAATCAGGATCTCGGCACCGGTCAAGCTCATGTGAACCCCCTGGGGAGATTTCAGATTTCAGATTTGCGATTTCGGAGTTGGGGAGTTGCCGCCCGGTCCGCCGCCTCCCCCGAGCGACAATCTGAAATCTGCGATCTGCAATCTGGAATCCCTCGGGGTGAATCGAAGCGGCCACGGGTCCGGCGCCCCGTGGCCTCTGGTGTGGGTCGCAAGCCTTCGTTTGGAAGAGGCTACGTCACCACCCCGCCGGCCACGGGGCAGCGTACAATGACGCGCAGGATAGGGATCGTGGCCGGAAGGAGGACACGCGCGGAGGAGAGCGCCGGCATCGCCGGCGCCGGGAAGTGATCCCGCTCTCTGGTGCGTGCGCCCAATTCGCCTCTCCTCATCTCCATTATAGCAGGCGAGGAAACGGCTGTCAACGGCGGGATCAGGGCGAGAGCATCTCATTGAGCAGAACCTGGAGCAG
>JACQGM010000330.1 GCA_016199585.1 Armatimonadota bacterium | reverse complement strand
CGCCGCCGAAGCCGCCGCCGGGGTAACCCGCGCCGCCGCGCCGAGCCGAATCGGCCTTGGGTACAGGCATCGCCGCGGCGCCCGTCGTCTGGCTCCGACGGAAGCCTCCAGTCGCGCCACCATCCAGGCGCACGTCTTCCTCCACCAGCGAGGAGGTGTAGGGCGTGACGATGCCGTACTCCAGGCCGAGGCGGGTCACTTCGTCCACGAGCTCCTTGTTCTGCCCATGAAGGCGGATCTCATCCAGGAGAGTGCCCACCTTGCGCGTGGCCCAGAGGCGGGGGATGAAACCGGAGCCCCTCTCCTCACCGACGAAATCCGCCGGGTAGGTGAATCGCCGCAGATTGCCGCCGACGGATCCCTTCAGCGTGACATCGAAGCGGCCGCTGTGCCGGTAGCGCCCGAAGACGAGCACCTGCGAGCCGGCGAAGAGGTCGGGGAGGCGCTTCGGGTAGACGTCGTAGGCCTCGGCGCCGCCGTAGTCGAGCTCCAGGTTGGCCAGCACCGGGGTGGCGATCTTGGTGTAGAAGGAGGAGACCTTCACCTCCAGGTCCTCGCCGGGGCGGACGTACTCGGAGACGCCGCCGTTGCCCCCGGAGAGGCGGTCGAGGAGATGGGTGTTCACGTCGTCGCCGACGCCGAAGACGAAGAGGCGGGTCTCGCCGACGCGCGCCTTCTCCACGTTGGCGAGGATCTGCTTCACGTCGGTGACGCCGACGGTGGGGAGGCCATCGGTGAGGAAGACGACCATGGCGGGCGCGCCCGGACGCGGCGCCTGCTGGCGCAGCGCGGCGAGGAGCGCGTCGTTGATGTTGGTGCCGCCGCGAGCCTGGATCTCCTCGACGAACGCGCGCGCCGCCTTGATGGCCGCCGGGGTGGCGGGCACTAGCTCCGGCCGGAAGGGCTCCACGTCGCCGCTGAAGGGGATCAGGTTGAAGCGGTCGCCCGGGTTGAGGTTGCCGAGGGCGAACTTGAGGGCATCTCTCGCCTGCTCGATCTTCTCGCCGGCCATGCTCCCGGAGGTATCGAGCACGAAGGTGATGTCCTTGGCGAGCTTGCGCGACTCCTCCAGGCCGGTCTTGGGCGCCAGCATCAACAGGAAGAAGCCGTCGGCGCCGCCCTTCGCCTTCTCGGTGACTTCCGGCGTGCAGGCGAGGAGGTTGAGGCCGAAATCCTTCTCGGAGACGCCGAAGTAGAGGTGGAAGTCCTTATCCGGCTTCACGCCCTTCTGCTCGTAGGAGGCGGTGGCGCGCGTCTCCCCCTTGCGCTGCACGTCCACCTCGTGCGTGGGGGAGTAGATCGCCTTCAGCGGCGCGGGCGACTCGATGGCGACGCGCACGGAAACCTCCTCCAGCGGGCGCGACGAGAAGCGCTCGGTGTTGAGCGGGTAGCGGTAGGCGTAGAGGCCGGCATCGAAGGGCACCACCTGGGAGTAACTCAGCTCGATGCGCTTGTCGCCGCGCGCGGGGATCGGGAAGACGCGCGCTTGGAACATCCCGCGCCCCACGTACTCCAGCAGCGCGGGGTCGATCCGCTTCCGCACGTAGGATTCGTAAATGCGGCGCGCTTCGTCTTTCGCCAGCATCCGCCCGGTGAGCGGCTTGCCGTCGAGCCACATGGTGAAATCGGAGACGGCGGCATCCTCGGGAAGCGGGAAGATGTAGGTGCCTTCCAGCTCGCGGCCGAAGTCGTTGTGGAAGACCTGGTCAATGTGCGTGGTGGCGACGCCGTTGCGGATCGTCACGTCGACGTGGTGGTAGCGGACCGCCAGGTTGGGCGGCCGAGGCACGTCGGGGAGCGGGCTGGGGACGATGAAGCCGTCGGCCAGCGCCGGCGCGGCCACAAGAAAGAGGACCAGTACGGAAAGCCACCAGGGCGTGTGTCTGTGAGCGTTCATGGTCTCTGCACCTCCGTGAGCCGCGGTTGTGTGGGCGGCTTTGATCTGTTAGACGTTGGAGGGGGGAAGAATCTTCACTCCTTCTGGTGGTGTTCGGAGTCTTGGCGAAGTTTGGTTGGCGCGGCCAACTGCCGAGTGCGGAATGGGGCGTTGGCAGGCAGGGCTTGGTGGCGCATCGGAGATTGCGCCCGAGGAACGTCTGCAGCACCACGAAGGCGAGGAAGAGGCTCAGCAGGAACGCCAGGGCCGCATTCGGTGCGTGCCTGAAGCGATGGTCCGATGGTCCAGCCCCCGAAGGTTCACCAGTGCATTAGGCCATTCTCAATGTCCCACCGCCAGTGCCCCGGTTGATGCGCCAGCGCCGCGCTCAACTCCGCCCCCGCGAGCGTTGTCACCCGATGCCAGGTCTGGTGCGCCCTCTCTATCTGCCACTCCTTGCCCCGCCGGGTGCGCTGCGTCGTCTCCTCCAGCCGGGTAGCGGCCTTGACCTCTCCTTCGCCGGGGAGAACCGGCTCCTCGTCCACGACCACCCGTGGCGCGACGCCGATGAGTTGCAGGACGACTACGCGGCGGCAATACTCGGTCACCAGCCGCTTCTTCTTCTTTCCCTTCCACGCCCGGCGCACGCGACACGCCGAACAACAGCCATGCTCCGTGGCGAACAACTCATAGGCATCGGCCGCGGCGACCCGGAAGGGAAGACCCGGGAGCAAGGGGTGGATCGCTTTGCGCCGGTGCAGCAGTTTGGTAGCCTCGCGTAGCATCGCGCGCAACCGGTCGCACTCGATGTTCTCCTCGGCCACCCGGCCAATGGTGTCGGCGCTGGCACCGCCCTCCCCCGGCAGCCGCCGTCATTGTCGCGGACGATCGCGCCACCGTTGCTCCAGGACGAGCGATCAGATCCGTTCCATTCGCGTTCACTTGCGTTCATTCGCGGCTCACTTCCCGGCGCGCGCAGGACTTGCCCGGCGGCGGATCGAAGCCGATGTGGGACGATGGAGAAGTCTTTCGAGGAACTCGCGCGGGACCTGCGCTCCTGGTGGCCCCGGCGGCGCGCGGCGGCGGCGGAGGCGCTCGGCCGGCTGGGGGACGCTCGCGCCGTCGAGCCGCTTCTCAACGCGCTGTCGAGCGGAGCGACGGTTCGCGCCGCGGCCGCTCGCGCTCTCGGCCGGCTGCGCGACCCGCGGGCTATCCGCCCGCTGTGCCGGATGATGGGCGAGGAGGACCCCCTCACCAGGAGGGCCGCCGCGGAGGCGCTCGGCGGCTTCCTGGCGGACACAACCGACCCCGGCCTCCCCGTCCAGGTCCTCGAGTTCGCCAGCCCCCTCACGGAGCCACCCAGCGATCCGCCCTCCTTCCTCGGTGTCCAGCTCTACGCGCAGACCGGCGGTCCGGATGCGGGGTATGCCGCGACGCAGGCCCTCATCCGGTTGGGCCGCCCACTGGCAGTCCCCCTGATCCCGGCGCTGCGGCGTTACCAGTGGGGGATAGACCTCACATACTGGGCGCGCAAGGTACGCGACGTTGCAGGGGACTTGCCGGCGATGGACCCGCGGGCGTTCCTCGCGGAGGAGGCCGCCGTGCCGCCGCTTGTCGGCATCCTGGCCGGATTCTCGCGCGGCATGTCCGTGCTCTTGAGTGGATGGCAGACGCCCCGCCGCGACGTCGTGCAGGGATGGGCAGACCTGGCCCCCCACACCGTGGAGCCGCTCTTCCGCCTCCTGGCGCAGCCGGACCGCGCCGCGCGCCTGTGGGCGGCGGAAGCCCTGGGCCGGATCGGGGGCGCCGGGGTCATCGAGCGGCTGCTGCCCCGACTGGATGCGGGCGCGGGCGAGGAGCAAGTGGCGGCGGCCGTCGCGCTGGGGCACGCCGGGGATCCCCGCGCCGTGGGGTTGCTCGCCGCGTCGCTGGATGGCGAGGACACCGACCGGCTCCTGGCGGCCGCCAGCGCCCTGTGCCACGCGGGGGCGGCGGGAGCGCCGGCGCTGGGTGCCCTGCGCTCGTTGGCGGACTACGCGACGGATGCGGATGTGAGCTCGCTGGCCGAGGAAGCGGTTCGCGCCATCGAGCGCGCCCTGCGCGCCGCGCCCGCCGAACTGGAGGCGGCCGCCGCGCCCGAGGGCACCGGCACGGAGCTGGAGGCAGCCCGCCCGCCCGAGGAGTGAGCCAAGGCCGCCTGCACCATCCGCGCGCAAGAAGCAGACACGCACCGCCACGCCCGGGTGATGGTCGCCAAGCGCGCCGAGGTGGCGACCTGCAGCCAGGAACCGGCGCTGTGCTTGCGCGGGTCTCCTCTCTCTTCGTGGCCGGCGGCCACGGGGGTACGCGGCCAAGAGGCGCTCGAGCGACACGGGTGCATGTTCCCCCTGGCAGGAACCCGTTGGCTGCCGCGGAACAGGAAACCGATTGGGGCGCGTGTGCGGGCGCGCCACCGTGGCGGCGCCTGATTGCCCGAGGGGAGCTTCGGTCCTGTGACCCATCTCGACACCATCATCCAGGGAGATTGCGTAGATGTGCTGGCTACGCTTCCTGAGAGAAGCGTGGATCTCATCTTCGCGGATCCGCCCTACAACCTGCAACTCAGAGGTGACCTGTGGCGCCCGAACATGACCAAGGTGGACGCGGTGGACGACCACTGGGACCAGTTCTCCGACTTCGAGAGCTACGACAGGTTCACCGAGGCGTGGCTGAAGGGGTGTCGCCGCGTTCTCAAGGACACCGGCACGGTTTGGGTGATAGGGTCCTACCACAACATCTTCAGGGTCGGCAAGTTGCTCATGGACCTTGGCTACTGGATCCTGAACGACGTCATCTGGCTCAAGACGAACCCGATGCCCAACTTTCGGGGCGTGCGCTTCACCAACGCGCACGAGACCCTGATATGGGCGAAGAAGTCCGCGTCCCAGGCGAAGTACACCTTCAACCACCGGGTGACGAAGAACCTCAATGACGAACTCCAGATGCGCAGCGATTGGCTGATCCCGCTGTGCACGGGGGACGAGCGCATCAGGGTAGACGGGCAGAAGGCCCACACGACCCAGAAGCCAGAGGCTCTGCTGTACCGGGTGATCGCGTCCTCCTCGTCACCTGGAGACGTTGTGCTCGATCCCTTCTTCGGCACAGGCACCACTGGTGCTGTCGCGAAGAAGCTCCACAGGCACTGGATCGGCATCGAGAAGGACCCGGCCTACATCAAGGTCGCCCGGGAGCGCATCGCTGCCATCCATCCCGTTCCAATGTCTGACGAGGTCTTCCCGACTCCCGCGGTGTCCAAGGAACCGAGAATCCCGTTCGGTGCATTGCTGGAGCAGGGACTGCTGCAACCAGGCGACCGGCTGCTCTCACCGCGAAGAGAGTTCTCAGCCATCGTGACGGCAGACGGGCGGCTCCGAGCGAACGGCCGGGAGGGCTCCATTCATTCCCTCGGCGCTCAACTGAATGACCTGCCCTCCTGCAACGGCTGGACATACTGGCACTTCCACGACAGCAATGGCGTGTTCCAGCCTTTGGATCATCTGCGTCAGCGGGTCCGAGCGAAGCTGCGGCAGACGTGTCCGGAGCAAACAGCTTCGCCCCCCGCGCGGATGGCGCGCAAGCGGGCGCACGTCAGCAGCCCTGAGCTACCCCTGCTGGATCCCCCGACAACCCCTCCTGGCACCTAGTATTACAACGACGGATGACGGCTTGTGACTGCTAATACGCGCCAAAGACCAGCAATGACATTCCTGTTGTAACTAGTCAAGGCCGCTCTTCGCCAGTCACGCCTATTCATCCGGCCAGAAACCGTCGTTGTAAGACTAGGGTGGATTCGGTGACCCGATTGGGCCGGATGCGCCATCCGGCAGCCCGCGCTCACACGCGCCCGGTCTCCGCATCGGCCTCCGGAAGGGCCACCCCATCTCGTGCCGCGGCCAGCAACTCATCGAGGATCATCCGGCAGCGGAAGAGGCCGCGCGGCACGTGGAAACACCCCTTCCACTTGCCGCCTTTCAGGGGGAGCAGCACCTCGCCCCGCCGGTTGAGATACCCATGCCACTCGCCGTGCTCCGGGTCGGGGAAGTGAGACCACGTGTAGGCGTGAACGCGGTCGTACCAGCGGGCCAGGCTCTCGCGCCGGGTGAGCTGCCAGCCGAGGAGGAGGCCCACGAGTGTCTCCATGTGTACCCACCAGAGCTTCTGGTCCCATTCGAGCTGCTGGGGCGGCTTCCCGAGGGCGTCCATGAAGTAGAAGACGCCCTCGCACTCCGGGTCCCACCCGAACTGGAGCTGGGCTTCCAGGGCGTCGGCGGCGCGCTCCACGATCTCCCGGTCGCCCAACTGGTGGGCGGCATCCATCACGAACCACATCGCCTCGATGCCGTGGCCGGGGTTGATCAGCCTCCCGTCGAAGGTGTCGAGGTGGCTGCCGTCGGGCGCGATGTTCTCGTAGACCAGGTGAGAGTCGCGGTCCACGAAGTCGTCCATCACGCGGGCCAGGTTCTCGCGGATCACCTGCGCCACCGGGTAATCCGGCAGCGCCCCGCCCAGCTCCATCGCCAGGTTGATGGTGATCATCGGCAGCACCATCGAGCGCATCGGGCGGCTGCCGGGCACCAGCTTGTTGTACCGGCCTTTCGGGTTGTCCCAGCGGGCGAGGATCCGCTGGAAGGTGCGCACGGCGATCTGCGTGGCCCACGCCTCGCCGCTCGCGCGCCCGTACTCGGCGAAGGCCATCGCCGCGAAGCAATCGGAGAAGATGTTGTAGGGCTGCACGAGGGGCGTGCCGGCGCGGTCGAGGGCGAAGTACCAATCGCCGTTGGCGTCGCGCCCGTGGTCGGCCAGGAAGCGCGCGCCGAGCGCCGCCATCTCCAGGAACTCGGGGCGCGGTTCGAGAGCATTATAGAACTTGGAGAACATCCACACCTGGCGCGCCTGCAGCCAGACGAACTTATCGGTGTCGAAAACGCCGCCGTCGCGGTTGAGACAAGTGAAGTAGCCGCCGCACTCGCGGTCGGGCGAATGACGCAGCCAGAAGGGGATCACGTCATCCGTCAACGCCGAAGCATATTGGTCGCGCAGGGCACGGGGGTCATCCAGCAGCATCGTTTGCTCCTCTCCGGCGGCTACGGCCCCGGATGCTCGTCCGGAGGGTGCGCCGCCAGGTCCCGGGCGATCTCGCGCTCGATCTTGCGCGTCTGCGCCTCAACGCCAGCCGCCACTTGTCTGCGGGCTTCCTCGTCCCATGCCGGTTCCGTGGCGCACTGGTCACGCAGGCGCTTCAGCTTGGCCATCGACTCGTAGGAGCGCTCCAACTTCCCCATTGTGCCACCTCCCCGCGTTTCGCGAGCATTGTAGCACGTTCGGGCACATCGGGCAACAGACCGACCGGGTGGAGCGGGGGCGTGAGCATCCGGCGCCTGTACCCGGAGGAGGCGTGCCGGGGCGGCGCGGGCGGCCAAGCCCGCCGTGGAATCGCCGCTGCGGCGCGCCGGCACGCGCCCGGTGGCCGCTACCGCACCCCCGCTTCTTCCCTCTTCTCCGGGGGGACCGCCGGGAGGCCGGCGGCCCGGCGCCGGTCGAGCCGCCGGCCCTCCTCCAGGCTGGCGACGCCGGTTGCGATGCCGATCACGGCGGCAGCCAGCGCGTCTCCCGGGAAGTGTACGCCGACGTAGGCCCGCGAATAGCCGATGAGGGCCGCTAGAAGGAGCAGGGGCGCCCGCCAACGGGGATGCCGAGCGCCGGCCACCCAGGCGATGGCGAAGGAAGTGGCCGTGTGCCCCGAGGGGAAGGAGCGAAAGCGCAGCACCCCGGTCAGGAAGCGGCAGTCGTCCACGACGAGGAAGGGTCGCAGGCGCGGGATGCCGTTCTTCAGGATCTGGGCGCCGAGGCCGCTCACCAGAAAGGCGATGGCGCAGAGGATGGCCGTGCGCCGCCCGGCCGGGCCGCCCCATACATAGAGCGGTATCAGCAGCGTGAGCTGCGCGTGGCCGAGCCCGAGCTGGGTGAGGAAGACCATCACCGGGTCGAGCGCCGGGTGGATCCAGTCGTGGTTGATGAGATGAAAAGCCGCCATGTCGAGCGCCTGCAAACGCTCGACCAGGGCGATGATCCAGAGCGCCAGCGTCTCCAGCATCTACCCCTCCCCCTGCTGCGCGCCCTCGCCCGGCGCCCGGCGCCGCGTGAACAACCCGATCTGGTCCGGGGCCAGCACTGCGACGACCGCGCCCCCCAGGCCGCCGCAGACCAGGAGCAGCGCCAGCCAGGCGAGCGCGAACGCCAGCGCCGCCTCGCGCGGCACCCCGGCCATCCCCAGGAAGAAGACGTAGGCGGCGTCGCGCGTTCCCAGGCCGTTGATGGAGACCGGCGCCATGGCCACGACCGCCGTCAGGGTGCCCGCCAGCGCGTAGATCCCGAGCGGCGCGCCGAGCCCCAGCGCCCGCCCCAGCAGCGCGTGCACCCCGATGATCAGCCCCTGGAACACCAGCGCGATGAGGAACACGGGTACCCACGTCGCCGGCGCGCGCCACGCCAAGAGGGCATCCGCCAGCGCCATCCCGAGGCGCCGGAGACGCTCCGGCGCCGCGAACGCCCCGGCGCCCCCGATCAGCACCAGCGCCGCTGCTCCCACTGCGCTCGCAGCCAGCCAGGCCGGCACCCCGGGGACGCAGACCGCCGCCACCGCCGCCAGCAGCAGCAGCGCCACGAACCCGGAGCCGCGATCCGCCAGCACGGTGACCGCTGCCCGCCCCAGCGACCCATCCGGGCGCGAGAGCGCGAGGGCGCGCACGGCATCGCCGCCGATGATCGTCGGCAGGAAGAGATTGGCGAACATCCCGCCGAAGTAGTAGGCGACCAGCGCCCGGTAGGGCCGCCGCATCCCGAGCGGGCGCGCCAGCAGCCCCCACTTCCAGGCGCAGACCAACTGCCCGGCGAGGTACAGCCCTACCGCACCGACCCAGAGCCCCACGTCTACCCCCGCCAGCGCCCGCGCCACCTCGCCGCCGCGCGCCTGCCCATAGAGGAACGCCAGCGTCGCCGCGCCCAACGCTCCGCGCGCGATCCACTTCCAGCGTCGGCGGGGTGGTTGGGTGGTTGGGTGGCTGGGTGGTTCGCTCGTCCTCGGCCGGGCACCTCGCAGGCCGGTGGCACCCCCCGGGGCATCTTCCGCCGCCCCTCGCGGTTTGCCTGCATCACCCATCACTGCCTCCCGCCTCCCGCCTCCTGCTCGCTCCCCAACAGCACGAACCCGCTCTCCCTGCGCACCTCGCGCAGGCCAAGGGAGCGCGGCAGCAGCGGGGCACGCTTCACGCGGGTGATCACATAGAGGGGCGAACGTGCCGCCAGGGCGCGCAGGCGGCCGGTGTCCTCCGCCCGCAGCCGGGGCACCACGCTCCGGCTGTAGTAGATGACGCCCGAGGAGGCGCAGGCGAAGAGCGCCAGTCGGCCGCGGTCGCCCGCGCGCGCCGCGGCGTCCTCGGCCAGGTGGCGAAGAGGGTCCTGCCAATGGCGCGCGATCACCGGGGCAACCATCAGGTGCGCGACGAGCGCGGCGCCCACCAGCGTCGTGATCAGCACTCCGAGCGCAGACCCCGGGCGCCGCCGCGCCAGCAGCAGGAGGGCGCCCGCCCAACCCAGGGCGAAGCAGGCGGCCAGCGCCGCGGGTCCCGGGCCGACCGTCACCAGGAGGCCGCCGGTCGTGTCCATCAGGAGCCAAGGACCGAGGAACGCACCCGCCACGGGCGCGAGCACGAACACGCCGCCCCACCAGGCCAGCACACGCTCGGAGACACGCCAGGTCCGGGTTTCCACTCCCGAGAGCCGGGTCTCCCACGCCGAGGCGGCCAGCAGTGCCGCCGCCGGGTAGAGCGGGGCGATGTAGTGCGGCAGCTTCGTCTTCACCACGGTGAAAAGGCCGAGCACCACCACGATCCAGCAGAGCGCGAAGAGACGCAGCGGCGCCGCCCCCCGGCGCTCGCGCCACGCGCCGGACAGCCCGGCGGGCAGGAAGCAGACCCACGGGTAGAACATCCCGAGCATCACCGGGAGGAAGAACCAGATCGGCCCGCGGTGGCTGTCCGCCGTGCCATCGAGTCGCCCGAAGTGCTCGGCGAGGAAGAAGCCGCGGTAGAAGGTTTTGCCCCAGAGCGCCAGTTCGGCGGCGTACCAGGGCGCTGCCACCAGCAGGAAGAGGAGCAGGCCGACGGGCGTCACCAGGCGGCGCAGCCCGGGGAGCGCCTCGCCGCGCAGCAGCAGGAAGAGGCCGACCACGCCGCCGGCCAGCGCCACGGCGACGGGACCCTTGGCCAGCGCCGCGAGCCCGAGAGCGGCCCAGGAGAGCAGGAACCAGCGTTTCTCCCCCGGGCGCGTAGTGCCGTGGTAGAATGCCAGCAGCGCTCCGGTGAGGAAGAAGATGAGCGCCATGTCGGCCGTGGCCGCGCGCGCGAGCACGAGGGAGAACTGCAGGCAGGTAGCCGTGGCGACGGCGGCGATGGCCGCGAAGCGCACGCTGCCGTGCGCGCGGGCGAAGAGGAAGACGAGCAGGGCCAGCGCCGTGCCCAGCAGCGCGGAGGGAAGGCGCGCTCCCAACTCGCCCACGCCCAGCGCCGCCGAGCTGGCCGCCGAGAGCCAGTAGAAGAGGATCGGCTTGTTGATGCGGAGCTGCCCGTTGAAGCGCGGGGTGACGTAGTCGCCGGTCTCCAGCATGGTGCGCACGGCGGCGGCGAAGCGCGGCTCGTCCTCCTCGAAGAAGGTGGTGGACCCGAGGCGCGGGAGGTAAAGGAGCGCGCACAGGAACAGGATCAGGACGGCGACGTGGCGGGCGCGCAGCGTCATAACGCGTCCATTATAGCAGAGGGCCGAAGGGCTGTAAAGACGCGGCGGGCGGCAGCTAGGGCCTTCTCACTGGAATCCAGGTTGGCGGCCTGTAACGCCGATCCAACCCCACGGAACCCCGCATCTGTCACCCTGAGCGGCCAACGCGAAGGGTCTCCGCCCCAACCACCACCACAGGTCGGGATCGGTAAGGGTACTACCGGCGGAGATCCTTCGGGTCGGACCCTCAGGATGACAGGCTCGGGGGTCGCTGAGGCGGTGCCGAGAGGGATCAAGACCGCCAGCTGCAGCAACTGCTCCGCCCGGTTGGGGGTAACGGAAAGGCCCTGAGCGGCAGCAGGAATCCCGCACACGCCAGGCGTGAGGCCCCGGTGGCCGCGGATGGCAGCAGTTCAGCTGGCCGAGGCCCGCCGGGGCCGGGGTGAGCAGTTTCGCAGATGCCTGCCGGGGGCGCAGAGCAATCCGTTCTTCGATTGCGTGTGCCTTGCCGCGGTCTGCAGGATCGCCTCCCGGGTGCCTTTCAGGGCCTCGGTCACCACTTGCCGTCACCTCGACCCTCATTGTGCCGCAAGCGCCCGGCGGCGGTGGGAGGAATCGCCTCACTCTGGCCGAACTCATCCCCGTCAGCCCGTGAATGGGGGTGCCGTTCCATGCGCGGAGAGATGCGCCACTCCCTGACACGACAAGGCGGAATGGAGGAGATGTGACGATGCATGTCGCCATTGTTGAACACCCACTCGGCCTCTCGGCCTACTGCGAGGAGATCCTCGGCACCTGGGGTCTCGCCTTGCACGAGACCGTTCCACCGGGCGCCTTGCCCACGTTGGATCCTGCTGCAGTGCCCGTCGTGATCGCTCCCGCCTCCGTGGAGCAGACGGGCGCGGTGGATCCTTTGATCGAGTACGCCCGCCGGGGCGGCACGCTCATTTGCTTCCTACCCGAGGGGCCGCTGGCGGCGGCCGCGGGCCTGACGGTCGAGGGAGAGCACGAGAGTCCGGCGCGGCTCCGGATCACGGCGATGGACGCCGCGGGCATCGCCGGCGAGCTGCTCCCGATTGTGGGGCGCATCGGGAGCTACCGCGCTGCAGAGGCCACCGCGGCGCTGGCGCACCTCTGCTGTCCGGGCCGGTCTCTGGGGGACAGCCCCGGCATCACCGAAGCCCGGGTCGGTCGGGGGCGGATCCTCGCCTTCGCCTTCGATCTGCCGCGCTGCGTCCTCCTCCTGCGCCAGGGCGACCCGGCGCGCGCCGAAAGCCGCCCGAACGGCGATGCCTGCTCTCGCCCCTCCCACCTGGCCGCAGACATCGGGCTGGGAGACTCGAGTTGGATCCCCTTCGCCGACCTCCTCTCGCGCATCCTCATGGACCAGGTGCGCCGGCACCTGAAGGCGCCGGTTCCCCTGTGGCACCACCTCCCGGCGTCCGCCCCCGCGATCCTTCTCTACGCCGGCGACGAGGACGGGGCGGACGTGGCGTGGAACGATGAGCAGTTCAACTACTTGGCTTCGGTCGGGGCGCGGATGAACCTCTATATGATCCCGACCAACACGAAATCCACTCGGGCGGATACCGAGCGCTACCTCGCGCACCACGACCTGGGACCCCACCCCAACCTGCGTTCGCTGGACCGGAGCCCGGTGAGCGCGCGCCTGGAGGAGCTCGAGCGCCAGATCCTCATGTTCGAGGAGATGTTCGGCATCAAGGCCCGAACCGTGCGCAACCACTGCACCGCGTGGGCCGGCTACCTGGAGCCGGTGGAGGTGATGGAGAAGCTGGACGTGCGCATGGATGCGAACTACTTCTCCGGGACTTACATGCGCGACCGCCAGCACGCGCCCTACGCCGCTTTCGGCGCTGCCATGCCGATGCGCTTCTGCCGGCCGGACGGCCGCGTCCTCAACGTCTTCCAGCAGCACACCCACGTCGCCGACGACGTCCTCTTCGGCCCGGGCGGCGCCAAGTCGTTCAAGATCGCTCCCCGAGTGTGGGCGGTGACCCTGGAGCGCATCTTCACCGACATGGTGGGCCGCTTCCACACGCCTCTGGGGCTCTGCATCCACCCCACCAACTGGGTGCGATTCTCCCGCCCCCACGGCCAGGAGCTACTGAGCCAGGCGGAACAGCAGGGCATCCCCGCCTGGTCCTTCGACCAGTGGTGCGCCTTCCGGGAGGCGCGCGACGGGTGGCGCTTCCAGGAGGTAACCTGGGCGGGGAACACGCTGGCGTTCCGGGCGGAGGGATCCGAGTACCACCCGGATCTCCGCATTCAGGTCCCGCTCGCCTACGGTGGCCTGGCGCTGCGCGAGGTGCTCCTCGACGGCAAGCCGACCGCGTGGGTCACCGTGACGCGCTTCCGCGAGCGAGCGGCCCTCCTGTCGCTGCCGGGCGGGAAGAGCGAGTACCGGGTGCAGGCAGCTTACGGCGGGTGATGCGTAATGCCATCTGACACAGATTAAGGAATCCGACAGGATGTCAAGCCCCTCTTGGAGAGATTCGT
>JACQGM010000356.1 GCA_016199585.1 Armatimonadota bacterium | reverse complement strand
CTGCCCCTGCCCCTTCAGCCCCGGCACCCGGCAGGATAGCACACAGGTGTTCGTAAGTCCGTGCGACACCTGCGAACAGAACGAAGATGAAGGCGAAGGCAACTGAGACCAAGGCAGCCGAGACCAAGGCGGGTGAGACCGAGGCATCGTTCAGAATGGTGAATGCCGCTCCTTCAACAGAGTTGAGCATCCTGCCGGGAATGCGGTTGCGGGAAGTGCCCCCGGAGGTAGGCACGCGCGAGCAGGTCTTCCGCCGCTACGGCCTGGATCCACCGACCTGATCCTTATGTCGGAATCCCAGCCGGCCCTCCGTAATCCGCCATCAGATTCCTGTGCATGACGCTGGAAGCCGCGCCACGCAAGGCCTTGTGGCGATCCCGAGCCTGGAGTTCGCTCACCCGTTTGGTGAGCGATGCCCCGGCGGGAACCCACTGGAAGCCTTGCGCCGCAACGCTTCCAAGCAATCTGACAAGGTATAGGTGGTGGATTACGGCCCTGAGCGCGGCTTGCAATTTGCCCCCGGATGTGCTACACTGTCAACAAATGACACACCTTCCCTGACCGGGGCCGGGGTGGCCCGGCGGGTCGTGCCGCGGGCTCTGCGCCCCGGGGTGACGGGGAGGGAGGCGAAACCAGGAAGGAGATCGTTTCTTGGCAACTCAACAGCACGTCTCCATGAAGGAGTTGCTTGAGGCCGGCGTCCACTTTGGCCACCAGACCCGCCGTTGGAACCCGAAGATGAAGCGCTACATCTACGGCGGGCGCAATGGCATCTACATCATTGACCTCCACCAGACGCTGAGGCTCTTCGAGGAGGCCTACGAGTTCGTCCGCGACGCGGCATCCGACGGCGAGGTGGTGCTCTTCGTCGGCACCAAGAAGCAGGCTCAGGATGCGGTGCGCGACGCGGCCGATCAGTGCCGCATGTACCACATCAGTCAGCGGTGGCTCGGCGGCATGCTCACCAACTGGTCCACCATCCAGCGACGCATCCAGCGCCTGCGTGAGTTGGAGCGCATGGAGGAGAGCGGCGACCTCGTGCGGCGCCCGAAGAAGGAGCAGGCGGTGCTGCGCGAGGAGAAGGATAAGCTGGAGCGCATCCTGGGCGGCATCAAGGATATGCCGAAGCTCCCCGGCGCGGTCTTCGTGGTGGATCTGCGCAAAGAGCACATCGCCGTCCAGGAGGCGCGCAAGCTCGGCATCCCGATCGTCGCTATCGTTGACACCAACTGCGACCCCGATGAGGTGGACTACGTCATTCCGGGGAACGATGATGCCATCCGGGCGATCCGGCTGATGACCTCGAAAATGGCCGAGGCCGTCCTCGAGGGCCGCCCCATCAAGGAGGAGTTCGTGCCGCGGGCCGAAGAAGCCCCCGCCACGGCGGCCCGAGCCACGGAAGAGGCAGAGGTGGAAACCGCCGCCGTGTCCGCAGAGGACGAATCGGAGAAGCCCGAAGTGGGGCCCAGCCTCGACGACATCGAGGACGCTTTTGAGCGTGAGCGGGCCGATCAGGAGACCGAAGAGCGCGAGTGACTCCCGAGCGCGGCGTGCTGAGTTCAGAGCGCCGAGCGGCGCATCGGGAGCTCCCGTGCGCTTCGGAGTTCTCAGCACGCCGAACTCCTCACTCCGCGCTTCGCTGGATGGAGGGACCGACGGATGGCAGTGACGGCAGCAGATGTGCGTGAGCTGCGCGACCGCACCGGCGCCGGGATGATGGACTGCAAGCGCGCCCTGGAAGAGACCGGGGGCGACTTCGACCAGGCGATCGCCCTGCTGCGCGAGCGCGGGATCATGAAGGGCGCCAAGCGTGCCGACCGCGTCGCCGCCGAGGGCGCGGTGGGTGTCTACGTACACCACGACAAGCGGATGGCGGCGATGGTCGAGCTGAACTGCGAGACCGACTTCGTGGCCCGCACCGACGAGTTCCAGGAACTCGCGCGCAACCTGGCGATGCAGATCGGCGCCAAGTCGCCCCTCTACATCCGGCGCGAGGATGTTCCCGCAGCGGTCATCGAGCACGAGCGGCACATTCAGAAGGCCGTGGCCGAAGGGGAAGGCAAGCCGCCCCAGGCCGTCGAGAAGATCGTCGAGGGTCGCCTCGGCAAGTGGTTCGAGGAGGTGTGTCTCGTCGAACAGCCTTACATCCGCGATGAGTCGCGCAAGGTGCAGGACCTGGTGGACGATGTGGTGGCACGGTTGGGCGAGAAGATCAGCATCCGCCGCTACGTGCGCTACCGCGTCGGTGAGAGCCTCGACTGATGGGTGACGGGCCGCGCTGGCGCCGCGTGTTGCTGAAGTTGAGCGGGGAGGCCCTGGCGAGCGATGGCCAGAGCACCATCAACGCCGAGACGGTGCATGGCATCTGCACTCAGCTCAAGCAGATCCATGAGGAGGGGGTGCAGCTCGCCGTTATCGTCGGGGGCGGCAATATCTTCCGCGGGTCCGTGGCGGCGCAGATGGGCATGGAGCGCGCTGCGGCCGACTATGCGGGCATGCTGGCAACGGTCATCAACGCCCTCTTTCTTCAGGATGCCCTGGAGAAGCTCGGGGTGGATACCCGCGTGCAGACGGCCATCCAGATGCACGAGGTGGCCGAGCCGTTCATCCGGCGGCGCGCCGTGCATCACCTGGACCGCGATCTCGTGGTCATCTTCGCCGCGGGCACCGGCAACCCCTACTTCACCACCGACACGGCGGCGGCGCTGCGGGCCAACGAGATCCGGGCCGATGTCCTGCTCATGGCCAAGAACCGCGTGGACGGCGTCTACGACCGCGACCCTCGGGTGGACCCGAGCGCGAGGCGCTTCAAGCGGCTGGATTACATGGAGGCCATCCAGGGCGGTTACCGCGTGATGGACATGACGGCCTTCTCCCTGTGCATGGAGAACCGCATGCCGATCGTCGTTTTTGATATCGGTGTGCCCGGCAATATCCGCCGGGTGATCTACGGTGAGGAAATCGGAACCCTCATCGGCAGCGACTGAGCCTGCGTGTTGAGACAGGACCGGGAGTCAACAGCATGGAGATGGCAGAGCTGGCCCTCGAAGAGGCTGAGGAGAAGATGAAGAAGGCGGTCGAGGCCACCCGTCGCGAGTTCAACGGGATCCGCACCGGCCGCGCCAGTCCGGCGCTGCTCGACCGCGTCTCGGTGGATGCCTACGGCACCCACCTGCCCCTGAACCAGGTGGCTACGATCTCCGTCCCCGAGCCTCGCCTCCTCGTCATCTCGCCGTGGGACAAGGGCACCATCGGGCCGATCGAGCGGGCGATCATGAAGTCCGATCTGGGCCTGAACCCGATGAGCGACGGGAACGTCATCCGTCTGGCAATCCCTGCGCTCACGGAGGAGCGTCGGCGCGACCTGACGAAGCTCGTGCACCGCAAGGCGGAGGAGGGCAAGGTCGCGATCCGGAACGTGCGGCGCGATGCCAACGAGGAACTGAAGAAGCTGCGCAAGGCCGGGGATCTCTCGGAAGACGACGAGAAGAGAGCGGAAGAGCGGGTGCAGAAGCTCACCGACAAGTACATTGCCGAGATTGACCGCGTGCAGCAGCACAAGGAGCAGGAAGTCCTGGAAGTGTGAGCCATGAGGCAACCCACCGGCGCGCTGCGGGCCGAGGAGTCTGTCGAGGAGATGGCGGCGCGCCTGCGCCAGGGGGCGGTCCCCCGCCACATCGCCATCATCATGGACGGGAACGGCCGCTGGGCCACCCGCCAGGGCTTGCCGCGCATCATGGGGCACCAGGCCGGCACCGAGGGTGTCCGCCAGATGGTGCAGGGGTGCCGCCTCCTCGGGATCGAGATCCTGACGCTCTACACGTTCTCGGTGGAGAACTGGCGTCGGCCTGCCGACGAGGTGCAGGGGCTGATGATCCTCATCGAGGCTGTCATCCGCCGCGAGATTGACGCGCTCGATGAGGCGGGCGTGCGCCTGGGGGTGATCGGGCGCGTGAGCGAGCTGCCGGCCTCGCTGCAGGAGGAGCTGCGCCGCGATATGGAGCGGACGCGCCACAACACCCAGCTCAACCTCAACCTGGCGGTGAATTACGGCGGCAGGGCCGAGATCATTGACGCGGCGCGCCGCCTCGCCCGCGATGCCAGGGATGGCCGCCTGGATCCCGACGCGATTGACGAACCGACCTTCGCGCGCGCACTCTACACTCATTCCCTGCCCGATCCAGACCTGCTGATCCGCACCGCCGGCGAGCAGCGCATCAGCAACTTCCTCCTCTGGCAGATCGCCTATGCCGAGATGTGGGTCACCGACGTTCCCTGGCCCGAGTTCGGCCAGGCGCAGCTCATGCAGGCCGTCGCCGACTTCCAGCACCGCCAGCGGAAGTTCGGCGGCCTTGCGGGTGTCCGGCCATGACCGGCTTGGCGGTCCTCGGAGCCACCGGCTCCATCGGCACGCAAACTCTGGCGGTGGCCTCCGAGTTCCCGGAGCGGCTGAAGGTCGTGTCGCTGGCGGCGCGCCGTGACGTGGCGGGCCTGCGCGAGCAGGTGCGGCGGTTCCGACCGGCGGCTTGCTGCCTGACCGATCCGGAGGCCGCCGAGCAGCTCCGCCGGCAACTCGCCGCCGATGGTCTCGCGACGGAGGTTCTCTCCGGGCGGGACGGCCTCGCCGCGCTGGCAGCGGCACGGGGCACGGACACGGTGGTGGTGGCGGTGGCCGGCGCGGCGGCGCTGAAGGCCACGTTGGCGGCCATCGGGGCCGGCAAGCGCGTCGCCCTGGCGTCGAAAGAGGTGCTGGTGGCGGCCGGGCACCTGGTGATGCGCGAGGTGGCGCGCACCGGCGCCGAGCTGCTTCCCGTGGACAGCGAGCACTCCGCCATCTTCCAGTGCTTGCAGGGCGAGGACCGGAAGGCGGTGCGCCGGATCCTCCTCACGGCCTCGGGCGGCCCATTTTGGGAGTGTACGCCGCCGCAGCTTCGCTCGGTGACGCTGGCGGATGCCCTGGCCCACCCCACCTGGCGGATGGGGAATAAGATCACCGTGGATTCCGCCACGCTGATGAACAAGGGCCTGGAGGTGATCGAGGCCTGCTGGCTCTTCGGGGTGAGCGTGGCGCAGGTCGAGGTCGTGGTCCACCGGCAGTCGGTGGTACACTCGCTGGTGGAGTTCGCGGATCGCTCGGTGTTGGCCCAGATGGGTTGGCCGGACATGCGCCTCCCGATCCAGCACGCGCTCTTTTATCCGCAGCGATTGGCGAATAACTTGCGGCCGCTGGACCTGGTGGAAGCGGGCACGCTCACCTTCGAGGCGCCGGACGACGAGCGGTTCCCCTGCCTGGGGCTGGCTTACGAGGCGGCGCGGGTCGGGGGGAGCCTGCCGTGCGCGCTGAACGCCGCCAACGAGGCGACCGTCGCGCTCTTCCTGGCCGGACGGGTGCGCTTTCCGGTGATCGCGTCCCTCAACGCGGAGGTGATGCGCCGGCACGAGGTCTTGACGGCTCCCGATATTGATCAGATACTGGAAGTGGATGCCTGGGCCCGCGCCGAGGTGGCCCGGCTGGCTGTTTGATTATACTGAGGCAGGGGGTGGCATGAACTTTACATTTCTGGAGACACTGGTTGCCTTCTTGATTGTGCTCGGGCTGGCCGTGTTCGTTCACGAGTTGGGGCACTTCCTCGTGGCCAAGGCCGTGGGCGTGCGCGTCCTGGAGTTCGCCTTCGGCTTCCCGCCGAAGATCGCCACGCTCTTCGTGCGCAACGGCACCGAGTACAAGATCTGCGCGCTCCCCCTCGGGGGTTACGTGAAGCTCGCCGGCATGGATCCCCACGAGGAAGCGGGGCCGGACGGCTTCGACAGCAAGCCGGTGTGGGCGCGCATGCTCGTCTACGTCGCCGGGCCGCTGATGAACTTCGCGCTCGCCGCCCTGATCTTCATCGGCATGGGCGCCACGGTGGGCGTGCCGACGCGCGGCGACATGATCCGCATCGTCGGCGTGGTGGAGCGCGGGCCGGCAGCCGGGGCCGGCTTCCGGCCCGAGGACCGGGTGATTGCCATTGACGGCAAGAAGGTGAGCATGGACGAGATGCTCGCCACCGTGAAGAAGAGCCCCGGGCGCCCGCTGACGTTCACGCTGGAGCGCGAGGAGCGGCAGGTGACGCTCCGGGTCACCCCGGATGCCAAGCCGGATAGCGCCGGGCAGATCGGCGTGCAGTTGACGCCCGACGTGGTCTACCGCAAGGCCGGTGTCTTCTTCGCCATGGTCTACGGCGTGTCGGCCACCTGGGACTGGACCCGGGAGACGCTCGTGAACCTGGGCAAGGTGTTCTACGACCGCGAGGCCCGCAAGGGCGTCGGGGGCCCGGTGGCGATCGCCCGTCTGGCCGGTGAGGCGTTCCGCCAGGGAGCGATCACGTTCTTCCAATTCCTGGCAGTGATCAGCGTCAACCTCGGGGTGATCAACCTGCTGCCGCTGCTGGTGGTGGACGGGGGCCACATCGCCCTGCTCGGCCTGGAGTGGGCGCGCGGGCGCCGGCTGCAGCCCTCCATGCAGGTCTCCATCCAGGTGGTGGGGATGGTGCTCATTCTGCTGGTGGTGGTGCTCCTCACCGTGCGCGACATCGGGATGTGGGCGACGGGCACGAGCCCGTTCTGAGCCGGCGTGCGGGCGCGCGCCAGGAGAAGGAACTCCCGGGCGGATCGCCGAATACCACCTGCGTACTCGGCGGGTACAGGAAGGGATCGACCATGAAACGCTTGTTCTCCTCTAGCGCGATCCGCGTCGCACTCGCGGCCGCCGTCGCCGCCGGAGCTGCCGGCTTCGCGGCGGCCGGCGCCGCCCCCATCATCCTCTACAGCGGGCAGTCGCTCGCCGCCCACGGGATCACCGTCGGCGGCTGGGGCGGCGGCACCGCTGAGGAGAGCACCGAGCGGCCGATGCACACCGACCGCTCCCTCAAGCTGAAGACTCGCGACTTCTACCAGGGCGGGCGAATCGATCTGCAGAAGCCGGTCGATCTCGCCGAAGTCCTGCGCGAGCCGAACGCCTACCTGGTGATGACCGTCCAGCCGACGATGAGCGCCCAGGGCCAAGGCGCCGGAATGGGCATGCCCATGGGAGGGATGGACCCATCGGCAGGCGGCGTCGGCATGCCGCCGATGGGCGGCGTCGGCATGGATCCCGGGGTGCAGCAGACGCAGGGCGGGGTGCCCCCCATCAAACGGTTCCGCGCCGTCTTCATCGGGCCGGGCGGCGCGCTGGAAACCCACTCCGTTGGCGAGCTGAGGTTCAACCGCGGCGAGTGGAAGACCTTCGGCATCCCCCTCGTGGGCCTGCGCGAGAAGGTCGGCCGCAGCTTCCCGGTCAACCGCATCCTCCTCAGCGCCGACGCGCCGGACGTCGTCTTCATCGGCGGGATAGACCTCACCACCGACAACCAGGTGATCAACGCGCAGTGCCAGGCGCGCCAGACCAGCGACATCAGGAAGAACGTCCCGGTCACCTTCACCGCCCTGGCGGATTCGGGCGTCACCGCCGTCCGCTTCTCCTGGGACTTCGATGCCAAGAACGGGGTGCAGGAGGAGGCGATCGGGCCATCCGTGCGGCACTCCTTCCCGAAGCCGGGGCGCTACACGATCACGCTCACCGCCGCGCCCGAGGAGGGCGATTGGAACACCAAGGCGCCATCGGTTCAGACGGTTGAGATCGAGGTCGTGCCGTAGCCGACATGCACTGGCTGTGGCTGGCGGCGGGCGTGGCGGGCCTGGCGCAGGGGTTGACGGGGTTCGGCTTCGGCATCGTGGCGATGGCCGTGCTCACCCCGGTGCTGGGACCGAAGGCGGCCAACCTGGTTGTCACCCCCCTGGCGGGCATGAACATCGCCGTGGGCCTATGGGCCGTCCGAAGGAGCATCAACTGGCGGCGGGCGCTGCCGCTCTGCTGCGGCGGCCTGCTGGGCACCCCCCTCGGGGTCCAGATCCTCCTGCACGCCGACGCGCTGCTCCTCCGCCGCCTCGTGGGTGTCGTCATCCTCTTGACGGCCATCGGGAGCTTCCACGCGGCCGGGAAGCCGCGCGCCACCCCGAGCCGGGAGTGGTGGGGGTTCGCCACGGGAGCCCTGGGGGGAGTCACCGGCGGCGCGGTCGCGATGGCCGGGCCCCCGGTGGTTGTCTACGCTTATCGCCAGCCCTGGCCGCTGAGGGGGATCAAGGCCACGCTCCTCCTCTTCTTCGGCGGCACCGTCGCGGCGCGTCTCGCCCTCCTGGTCGGCCGCGGTGAGTACCCCGTCTCCATCCTGGGCACCATCACCTCGATGCTGCCGCTGGTGGCGGCGGCTACCTGGGCGGGCCACCGGCTCACCGACCGCGTCCCCCGCAAGCAGGTGGACCGCGTGGCGGCCGCGCTCCTCACCATCGCCGGGGTGGTCCTGCTCCTCCCGCCGGGCAGGCCGTGACGGCTACTGCCCGGCCTGCAGCGCGCCGATGCTGTAGATGAGCCACTCGCCTTCGCTCTGGCGCAGGCGGACGGGGATGCTGCCGCGGGGGCCGGAGAGCGCCAACTGTGCCCACTCGCCCGCGATGCTGGCGAGAGCGGGTTGGTAGCTCGCTTGCAGGTAGGCGGCGCGCCACGCCTGGAGCTGCGCCGCCTTGGCCTCGCGCAGCTTGCCGCAGATTGCCTCGCGCTGGCCGCGGGCATAGGTGTCCCAGTCGGTCGAGTTATCCGCGCTCCACTGGTCGTAGGCGAAGAGCGCCGCGGCCTTCCCGGTGTCACCGCCGCGCATGGCGGCATCGAACGCCCGAATGCAGGCATCGGGCGTGGCGCGCTTCGCCCCGCCGCACCCCGCCAGCGCCAGCGCGCCCGCGAGCAGCGTCGGCGCCGCGCCTGAGAGGAACCCCCTGCGAAGATCCATCCTGGCACCTCCCCGGACGGCTCACCCGGCTCTCTGGATGGTGCTGCGCTCGTCCTCCTGGCCCACCAGCGGCCGGATGGTGTAGCGGCCACTCCTCACGGACTCCGCGTCAATGACGCACTCCACCGGGCCGCGGCCGCGCTGCGGCGTCTCGAAGCGGGCATCGCTGACGGCGCGCTCCACCAGGCTGCGCAGGGCCCGGGCGCCGCTCTTCATCTCGACGGCCCGAGCGATGATCGCGTCGATCGCGTCGTCGGTGAAGACGAGGCGGACGCCATCGAGGGAGAAGAGCGCCTTCTGCTGGCGGAGGATCGAGTGGCGGGTGCGCGTCAGGATCTGGCGGTAGTCCTCGCGCTCCAGCGCCTCGAAGGGCACGATCACCGGGAACCGCCCGACGAACTCCGGGATGAAGCCGTACTCCAGCAGCGCTTCCTGCAGGACGTGCTGCGGCGCTTCGAGGAGCACCCGGTAGTCGGATGCGTCGGCGGGGCTGCGCACGGCGGCGCGGAAGCCGAGGGACGTCTCGCCCCGGCGCAGCAGCTTGGCGACGATCTCGGGGAAGCCCTCGAAGGCGCCGCTGCCGATGAAGAGGATGTCCGTCGTGTTGATGGTGATGTTCTTCCCCTGCGGGTGCTTGCGCCCGCCAAAGAAGGGAAGGCGCGCCTCGGTCCCCTCGAGGATCTTCAGCATCGCCTGCTGCACGCACTCGCCGCCGATGTCGCGCGTGATTGAGGGGTTGTCGGCGCTGGCGCGCCGCACCTTGTCGATCTCGTCAATGAAGACCATGCCGTGCGCCGCCCACTGCTCGTCGCCGTCGGCCGCCACCAGCAGGCCCATGAGCATGTTCTCCACGTCGTCGCCCACGTAGCCGGCGGGCGTGAAGTTCGTGGCGTCGGCGATGGTGAAGGGCACTTCCAGGAAGCGGGCCAGCGTGCGCCCCAGCTCCGTCTTCCCGACGCCCGTGGGGCCGATGAAGAGCATGTTGCTCTTGCTGATCTCCACGCCCTCCACCTGGCGCGAGCGGTGGTGGTTGTAGACCGACACGGCCGTGGCCTTCTTGGCGTGGGCCTGGCCCACCACGTGCTCGTCCAGGAAGGCGGCGATCTCGCGCGGCGTGGTGTCGAACGCGAGTAGGCGGTCCAGCTTTTGCAGGTTGCGGTCGCGGGCGGCGATGGAGGGGTCCTCCATCGCCTGTTCCTCTTCGGCATTGCCGCCGCGCCCCACCTGGTAGCCGGCGGCGAAGCCGGGCCAATCCATGGCGCACACGTAGCCGAGGCCGGGGATCGTCTTCCCCATCGGCTCCGGCGCGGTGAACCGCCGTCCGCAGATAATGCAAGGTATCAGATCAGGCACAATGTCCCTCCAGGAGCACGCCGAGTCACGAGCCGGCGGCTCGCCCTTCGTCTTCCCCGGGCGTCCATCGCCGGCAACAATGCCCACGTAGAATCTAGCGCATCTCCCGCCCTCTGTCAAATGCGAGCGCTCGCGGCGTCCGGGAGCGCTCGCTGCCGGCCGGCGCCGCACTCACGGCTGCGGCGCGGGTGGCGGGATGAGGCTCGAACGCGGCAGCGAAAGCTCCAGGGGTTTCTTCTCCAAGCGGGCGACGCCTTCCTGCGCCTCCTTGCGACCGGGATCGATCCGCAGCGCGCGCCGGTACTCGGCCAGCGCCTCCGCGCGCCGATCCAGCTTCTCGTAGGCCGATGCCAGCCGCAAGAGGAGCTCGGGATCCTCGGGATGCTCGCGGACGAGGCCGCGGTAGATAGACGCCGCCTCTGCGGTCTGCCCCATCTCCTCGCGCAAAGAGGCGATGGCGGAGCGCAGCCCCGGGCTGCGGGGGTAGCGGGTTGAAAGCGCCTGCAGCTCCGCGACCAGGGAGGCGCGCGCGCTGTCGTCGGTCGCCGCCGCGCGCAGCCCGGCGACCGCTTCCTCGGCGACGCGGTCGCCCTCCGACGCGGCGGACTGGGCCCGAGCCACCCAGGCGGGGTCCAGCGTTCCTGCCCGCTGCCGCCGGGCGGCCTCGCTGCGCGCCGCGTCGTTGCGCGCCGCGACGCGCTCCAGGGCTTCCAGGTAGTGGGAGCGGGCCTCGGCGGCGCCCTCTGCGCCCAGCGCCTGCGCCAGCCCGAGGTGCGCGGCCGGGTCCTTCGCGTCCCGCTCCAGCGCGCTGCGGAATGCATGGAGGGCAGGCTCGCGCTCCCCCTTCTTCAGGTGGGCGGTGCCGATGCCGACCAGGGGAAGGGAACCCCGGGGATCGAGCGCCGCGATGCGACGATAGCTCTCCAGCGCCTCGTCCCAATCCTGCTTTCCCTCCTGTGCCCGCGCGAGCGACTCCCAGGCCTCGAGGTGCTTCGGGTTCTTGGTCACCACCTGGCGCAGCTCGCCGATGGCGCCGTCAAGGTTCTCTTCGGCGAAGTAGGTCGCCGCCGCGGCCAGGTGCGCGTCGAGGTTGCGCCAGTCCATCTCCAGCAGGCGGGCGTACTCGCGGCGGGCGTCGGACCACTTCCCCTCGCGCTCGTGGAGAGCGGCAAGGCGGGTGATCGCCACGGGGTCCTGGTTGTTCTTCTGGATGAGCGACTGGTAGAGGGCGCGCGCTAGATCGAAGCGCTTCCGGCGGGCGTAGAGAGTGGCGAGGGCATCGCGGGCGGGCAGGGCCTCCGGCCTGGACTTCAGCACTGCGGAGTAGAGGGCGATCGCTTCGGCGTCCTTGCCGGCCTCCTGCAGCGCCTCTCCCAGGGCGAGGGCGACCGGAATGTTCTCAGGAGCATGGCCCCGCGCGCGGCGGTAGGAGGCGATGGCGTCCGCCAGCTTGCCTCCGTCGCGCAGCGTCTCTCCCAGGAGCGCGTGCAGCAGCGCGTCCTTCGGGTGGGATCCCAGGGCGCGCCGGAGGAGGGCGGCGGCCTCGGAGTGTTTCCCCTGTTCGCGCAGGACCGCTGCCAGCTCCTTGACGGCGTCCAGGTTCCCCGGGTCCTGAGCCAGCGCGGCGCGGAGCAGCTTCTCGGCTTCGGGGAGGCGGCGCTGCTCGCGGCGGATGACGGCGAGCCCGAGGCGGGCCGGCGTGAAGTCCGGCTTGAGCACCAGAAGGGCGGCGAGTTGCTCCGAAGCGCGCTTTGTCTCCTTCATGTCGTGGAGGAGGCTGGCGAGCATCCAGCGCGTCTCCGCGTCGTCCGGCTTGAGCGCGAGGACCTTCTCGAGGGCGGTGACGGCCTGCTGGCGCTGGTCCAGGTCCAGGTAGATCCTCGCCAGCGCCCGCTGCGCCTCGGGATCGCGGGGGCGGGCCGCGGCGATGCGCTCGAAGGCGTCGCGGGCGCCGGGGAGGTCCCCGGTGAGGAGAAGGAGCTGGCCGAGCTGGGCGCGAAGCCGGTGGTCTTCCGGGTTCTTGCGCAGGGCGGCGCGAAGGGCATCGGGGCCGGGCGGGCCGGATGCGCCGCCTGCGGCGGCCTGGGCTCTGAGGACCGCGGCGACGTTCGGGTCGAGGGCGGCGGCGCGCTCCACGGCGGCCGCGGCGCGGGCGGCATCGCCCATCTCCGCGTAGAGCTGCGCCAGGAGGGCGTGAAGGCCGGCGTCCTTCGGGTCGATCTTCGCGGCCCGCTCCAGGGCGGCGGCGGCCTCCGCCGTCTTCCCCCGCTTCTGCTGCACGCCCCCCAGTGTGGCCCAGACCTCCTTGCTCTCCGGCGCCAGCTTGCCGGCCGTGGTGAGGGCGGCGGCGGCCGACGCGAGTTGGCCGGCCCGGGCGCGGGCCATCCCGAGGTAGAGCCAGGCCTCCGGGTCTCCCGGCTGTGCCCGGCAGGCGGCGTCCAGCTCCTCGGCCGCCTCCCGGAACTTCCGCTCCGCCAGCAGCTTCTTCCCGCGCTGCAGCCGGTCGCGCGCCAGGTCGCCGAACAAGCCGGCGGCGTGCGCGGCCGATGTATCGGCTGCGGGCAGGCGCGCGGGCGCCGCTGTGTCGCGGCGGGAGCGCCGGAAGGACGCTCCGCCGGCCAGCGCCGCCAGCAGGCAGAGCGCCCCGATGGTGGTCAGCAAGAGGCGAGAACGCATCAGGTACAGGACTCCGTCCCGGTCGAGATGGCTCCATAGTATCACACGCCGGGGGACAAGGCAAGCAGAACCCGCCAGTCGGGCAGGGCCTTTTCATTACTGCCGCACGGTGCGCCCCGGG
>JACQGM010000355.1 GCA_016199585.1 Armatimonadota bacterium | reverse complement strand
GCGCCTGGCCGGGCGCGCGACAGCCTGTCAACCCAAGAGACGGAGGAGCATCCACGCCGCGGGCACACCGAGCGCCGCCCCCGTCAGGGCGAACCTCATCCAGGGCAGACGGTTCGCTCTCTGGTGCGCCACGTCCGGCGGGATCTCCGACTGGTAGCGCAGCCAGAGGCGGTCCACCGCCGCCTCTGCCTCCGCCTGGCCGATCTGCAGCTCCTCGCACACTTTGCGAACCGCTGCCGACCGGTCCCCCCGTTTCATTCGCAGAATGATGCCGGCGTACAGCACGGGATCCACTACGGTCCTCGATCCGGCGCCGACGCTGCCGTCCGCCATGTACGCTCCTTCCCGCCCGCCGGCAGGATTGCGCGAGAAGCGATGATCGGATGAATGCCGCGAGTCCCTCGCCAATGAATGAACGGGTGGCGATCGGACCTCTCCGGCCCTGGATGGGTCGGCACCGCGGAATCGCTCCGTCGGCGCCGCATCCCGGCATCCTGTCGTTCCCAGCGGCAGGCATGTTGTTGACTGGGTGAAAGAACCACACCGATCATAACATCTGCGGCGGCGCGTGTCAATATCAAATCATCGTATGCCCTATTGCCACTCGTGCCCGGGGCTGCCCTCGACTCGCGTCATGACGTCTTGAGATAGGAATGCGACCTGCGCGGGCCGGGCCGGCACAGAGGACGGCCCCTACGAGTGTCTTCGGTACGTAGGGGCGCTGCTCCGTCCGCGCCCGCCGGTCTTGGGTCGCATTCCTATCTCAAGAGGTTATCAGATCAGGCCGAGGCCGCGCATGGCGGCGTCCACCACGGCCATCTCCTTCTCGTTCGCCGCGACGAGCGGCGGCCGCACGCCACCGACCGGGACGCCGATGCGGTTGAGCGCGTGCTTCAGCGGCACCGGGCTGGTGGTGACGAAGATCGCCCGGAAGAGGGGGAAGAGCTTCAGGTGCGCATCGAGCGCGCCGGCGGTATCTCCGGAGGCGAACCGCTCCGTCATCTCGCGGATGGAGCGCCCGCACAGATGACCGGCCACGCTGATGATGCCGTGCCCGCCCACGGCCATGAGCGGGAGCGTGACGCTGTCGTCGCCGCTGTAGATGCGGAAGGAGGGGGGCGTGCCCGCGCGGATCTCCGCCGCCACCTCCATGTTCTTCGTCGCCTCCTTGATGGCGATGATGTTGGGCACTTCGGCGAGACGGATCACCGTCTGCGGCTGGATGTCCGTCACCGTGCGCGAAGGCACGTTGTAGAGGATCACCGGGAGCGCCGTGCTCTCGGCGACCGTCCGGAAGTGCTGATAGAGGCCCTCCTGCTGCGGCTTGTTGTAGTAGGGCGCCACGAGCATCACCGCGTCCACGCCGGTCTTCTCCGCCGCGCGCGTCAACTCGATGCTCTCCGCAGTGCTGTAGGTGCCCGTGCCGGCCACGACGGCAGCCCTGCCCGCGGCCGTGCGCTTGACCACCCGGAACAACTCCAGTTTCTCTTCTTTCGTCAGCGTCGGCGACTCGCCCGTCGTGCCGGACACCACAATCCCCTGCGACCCGGTGTCGAGGAGGTGCTGCGCCAGGCGCTCGACGGCAGCGTAGTCAACCTTCAGGTCGGCGTCGAAGGGGGTGGCCATCGCCGTGAGCAGTCTGCCGAGTTCCATGCCAGCCAGTTCCTTTCGTGGCAGCGGCACCGTCTGTGGGAGCAGCGGTGGTTCCGCCGTGCATAGTATACCGGAGAGCGGCGGGGAAGTCAACGGGCGCGCGGCTCAGGGAGACCGGCCCGGTTCCCGGGCGCTCCGGGCAGCCTCCGGGGTGCGCCTGCACCTGCGGGCGGCCGCCGGGCAGCGGTCCCTCAGACGGCCGCCTCCCGGTTGGCGGGGGAGGCGGATGGCACCCGTTCCACGATGGCGATCTCCTCCTCTGTCAACCCGTACAGCTCGTAGACGATCCGGTCGATCCACGCGTCGGTGCGGGCGATCCGCTCCTTCAGGGGGCGCAGCCGGGCCAGGCTGGCGTCGTGCTCGCGCTCGATGGCATCCTGCGCGGCGCGCTGGTCGGGGTCGGCGCTCAGCCGGCGCCGGTTGGCGCGCAGCACGCCCAGCAGCGTCTCGAAGTCGTGCTCGTGGTACTCCCTGAGCTTCGTCTTGTTGCTCAGGTCCTCCACGCTCGCGCCGATCTGCCGCTCCAGCCAGCGCCGGAAGCCGCGCGTCTCCTCCTGCTTCTCCTTGTTCATGGCGATCATGCGCTCGGCCAGGAACGCCAGGAGGTCGTGTGCCACGTCCGCGCGCTCCGGCTCCGCCGCGAGCTGCTCCTTCACGAAGGCGAGGAGGCCGTCGGCGTTCCCCGTCGCCAGGGCGCCCTCGTAGCGGCGCTTCGCCTGCTCCACAAGGGCGGCGCGTTCCGCGGCGGGGGTGGTGAACTCGATGCGGCGGATGGGGAGGCGCGACACCGAGCCGGGCGTAGCATGGATCAGCCCCCCTCCGAGGGAGTCACCAATGACGTGGTGGCCGAAGTAGTAGGAGATCAGGGCGCTGTTCATCAGGCTTAGGATGTAGAGGAGCGACACAGGAGCAAGCGGACTTGGCGGCGTAGTGGCTCCATGTGGTACCGTGCAGACCAGGCTCTGCTCAACATACCGTCCATCTGGGTCGAACGTTGCCACCAGCCGCTTGGCCGAAAGCATGGACTGCGATATCAGTTTCGGGGTCTCGAACAGTGCGGGCGAACGTGGGCTGTACATCTCATGGGGTAGGTACTTGATGTATCGTTCCTGCCAGTGCATGGCATACCGCCCAATCTCCCTCCCCTCCAGGTACGGCACAGCCGACTTTTCGGTGGGATCCGTAGTGATCAAGCGGGACTTGTCACCCTTGCCCTTGCCCTTGGCACACGACCGCAGACCGAACGTGACGTAGCAGTAGTCAGACAGCAGAGTGGAAACCTGATGGATGGCCGGTACGACAGTATCTCCCTCGACGAGCTCGTCCGGTTTGAGGCTGAACCCCTCGCGTTCTCGTAGCGCCGCCTGTGGCACGATGCGCTCCCTGGACATCGCGAGCCCCTGATCTGCCATCACCTGGATGGACACCGGGCCGTCCGCAGCGACCGCGGATCGCGAACGGATTCCGTAGACCAGGATGCACGTCTTGACGATCGCCTCCTCGAACACCGCGATGCGCGACAGATCCGCCACTCGCAGAAGCATACACTGGGTCAGCAGCCATCGCCGTAGGGACTCCGCGTTGGGCTGGTGGAGTGTCTGGACCGGAACAATGAACCCACAGCGGGCGCCCGCTCTCGCAAGCTCCTGAGCGCGCTCTGCCACCAGCATATACACATCCCAGACATGAATCGCTGTGGAGTAGACTCCGCACTCCTCATGGTACCTGGCTTCCTCCGGCACATCTTCCTTCAGCTTGCGCACTCGAATGTACGGGGGGTTTGCAATGACAGCGTCGAACCCACGCTCAGCGCCGGCCTTCCACCCACCCGGCTCCAACAACACCTCCGGAAACTCCAGCTCCCAGTGGAAGAACCGCCGCTCGTGGCCGGTGCGGTTCGCCTGCTGGAACCACTCCTCGCCGCGGAGCGCCTCCCAGTCCGCGTCGGTGCCCCTCAAGGCGTTCACGGCGCGCTCGTACTGCTCGGCGCTCACCGGCACGCCGAAGTAGGGGGCCAGCCAGCAGTTCGCCACGGCACGGAACCGCTCGCGGATGGCGTCCATCTCCCCGTACCACCGCTCCTTCTGGCGCTCGGCTGCCGCATCGCCGCTGGGGGCCTCGTCAATGCGGCGGAGGGTATCGAGGAAGGCGCGCAGGTGCTTCGTGGTGAGGGCCTCGTTGAACCCGAAGATGAGCTGCCCCGCGTCGGCGTTCACGCGCCGGCCGCGGGCGTTGAGCCGGGGCGGCTCGCGCGCCAGGTCCTCCCGGATCCGCGCGCCGATGAGGCTGTTGCCGCAGCGGAGGTGGTGGTCGAGGAAGGAGAGCGCCCGGTCGCGGCTGACGGTGTGCAGCCAGAGGGAGAGCTTCGCCAGCTCCACGGCGAGGGGGTTCAGGTCCACCCCGTAGAGGCAGTGTTCCACCACCAGGCGCTTGTAGTAAGCCTGGGGCTCCTCGCCGTCCAGGGCTGCCAGGTCGGGCAGACCGGGGTCCGTGGCCATCGCCAGGCTGAGGAAGTCGGCGGCGCCGACGAGGAAGTGGCCGCTGCCCATCGCCGGGTCCAGGATCTTCAGGGAGAGGTAGGGATCCAGCAGCCGGCGCTTGCGGGCGTCCATGGCGGCCGCGCAGTTGGCGATCTGCCGCTCGGCGGTGGGGTCTCCCTGCGCGCGCGCCGCTTCCCAGGCGCTGCGGCTCTTCTCCAGCTCCTTGACCTCGGCGTCCACCTTGGGCTTCAGCGCAGCGACCTGGCGGGCCGCCTCATCCGCCAGCGGGCCGACGGTGTTCTCGACGATGTAATCCACGATGTGCTTCGGCGTGTAGTAGCTGCCGGTGGCCTTGCGCTCGCCCCGGTTGGTGACCAGGTAGACCTCGCCGGCGGCGATGGCGCGTGGCGGCTGGCCGCGCACCGGCCGCGGCTCGGGCACCTCACTCGCGGGCTTGAAGACCGGCTTGCCATCCTCCAGCGTCTCGACCATCGGCGCGGCGGCAACGTGCGGCTGGAGCTCCAGCAGGCCCTCGTAGATGCTCCCCAGGTGCTGCACCTGGAGCGACTGGTAGTCTATGTCGCGAGAGCCGGGGATGTCCCACCGCTCGTGCTCGTAGGCCAGCGCGTCAACCACGCGCGCCAGGCGCGCGTCGCCGATGTTCCAGCGCCGCTCGCCCGGTTGGGGTTCGTAGGCGATGCGAGGGTTGCGCGACGGTCGGAAGAGGCCGCCATTGTACTCGGGGATGCCCGCTTCCGGGGCGCCCTGGTCCACCAGCGAGAAGAGATTCAGCAGACGGTGCCAGATGCCGGTCATCCGCGGCAGGTAGGGCGGGCGTTCCCGCAGTTGTTTGTTGATCTCGCGGTGGAGGTCGCGCAGGCAGTAGGCGCGGTAGTGCTCGTTCTCGGTGGGGAGGAGCCCGCGGTCCTCGGCATAGAGGATGAAGAGGAGGCGGTAGAGCACGATAAGGGACTCGTCGTGAACCTGCCTGAGCGTCCGGGAGTCGCTGCGGTCCAGGTGGTTCGCTTCGAACTCGAAGAACCCGGTCATCAGGAGACGCAGGGCATCGTAGACCGAATCCTTGAGGCGGTTGGTGATGCCGGCCGCGTACTCCTGGCTCCCCTCCAAGACGCGGTCGAGGAACGTCTTGCCGTTACAATCGGGAAGGAAGGCGTGGCGCCGGAAGAAGAGGTAAAACCACTTGAACCGCTCGGGGCTGGCGTGCTGGAGGAGGTCCTCCAGGTTCACCTGGTAGTAGACGCCGCCGGCGCTGGACCTCTCGCGCTCGTAGAGGCGCCAGATGCGGCCATTGGTGAGAATGCCCCAGCGGACGCGCGACCGGTAGAGGTAGTTGGCGATCTGCGCCGAGGGGTTCTCGTCGGCCCCCCGCTCGCGGTCGAGAGAGGCGGACCACTTCTTGGCGTCTCCCAGGCAGGGCACGTCGCGCCAGAAATCAATGCTGCCGAGCGCCGGCACGGCGGCCTCGAGGCCCGCCGCAGCGCGGAAGAAGGCGAAGTCCGGCTGGCGGCGGCCGTCCACGTTCGGCAGAGTCACCTGCACCTTGTAGCAGTCGCCGGGCGCCTGGTCGGCCCAGAGGAGGTTGAGGACCGGGCGGACGAACTCATCCTCGGTCTGCGCTTCGTTGGTCTGCGGCGTGAGCCCCGGCGCCGCGCGCTGGTAGAGTCGGCGCAGCTCGCGAAGCGCCTCATCCAGGCCGGCGGGGGAGTCCCATTCGGGGTCGTGCGCCGCCCGGGTCTTCAGGAAGTGATCCGCGAAGAGCCCCCGGTTCGTGTAGGGGGCCTCCCACAGGACCCGGGGAGGCTGGTCGTTGCTGTTCTGCGCCACAGGTTCCTCCGCGTGTAGGTATCCGGAGATGAGGGCCCCGAGCGCCGCCCGGCACGAGCGCAGGCGGCCTGCCTGCTCAGGCGTGAGCAGTATACCACACCCGTTTGCCGCGAGTCCAGCCCGGGCCAGGCACGTAAGCGGGGCGGGGCGGGCCGAGACGGAGCGCGGCCCCTACGTGCGCCCGCGGAATCCGTAGGGTCGCCGCTCTGTCTGCGACCGTCCGGCTCAGCGACCGGGCTCAGCGACCGGGCCGAGACGGAGCGCGGCCCCTACGTGC
>JACQGM010000329.1 GCA_016199585.1 Armatimonadota bacterium | reverse complement strand
CGTTCGCTCATCGCTCACCCATCGCGGCGCGCCGATGGCCGCGCCCCCATTATACCACGCCGTCGCGTGTGTCGGGAATGGCCTCGTCCCACCGGCGGCCGGTGATGACCGCCATGCCCGGGCGTGCTGCCGCTGGCGCAGCTGCCGCAGGCTCCAATCACTGTTCCGCACGACGGCGCGGCCCCCTGCTGCCGGCTCGCCGGAAGGGGACCGCCGCGGGAGAGAGAACTGATCCCTGGCTGGATGCCTTGATGAAGCGACGGGAGTTCCTGAAAGCGAGCTTGGCGGCCGCCGGAGCCGGGCTGTGCGGGGCTGCGACCCCTGCTCCGGTGGGCGTCGGGCGCGCGGGCAGCCCCGGGCCGGCAGCGGCGGCGGGCAAGGAGGAAGAGAGCATGACGATCCGCGATTACCTGTCTCGTGAGGCGCGGCGCATCACTGATAGCGCCCTCTCCGATTACACCGATGCCGAGGCATGGCGGCGGCTGATCCCGCAGCGGCGGCGCCAGTTCAGGGAGATGATGGGGCTGGATCAGGTGCCCCTCGATGGCGAGCGCCCGCCGCTCAACGTCAAGGTCACCGGCGTCGTCGAGCGCCCCGGCTATCGCATCGAGAAGCTCTATTACGAGAGCCTGCCGAAGCTCTACGTCACGGCGAATCTCTACGTCCCCCGGGGCGAGGGCGCTCCGAAGCCGCCCTTCCCCGGCGTCCTCTATGTGTGCGGGCACTCGGCTACGCAGAAGGTTGCCTCCCAGTCTCGTCCGCGACGCTTCGTCGAACTCGGCTTCGCGTGCCTGGTCGTGGAGACCGTGCAGCTCGGTGAGGTGCGCGGCTACCACCACGGCTGTTACCGCGAGGGGTGGCTCCACTGGTACAGCCGCGGCTACACGCCCGCCGGTGTCGAGCTGCTCAACGGGATCCGTGGCCTGGATCTGCTGGCGGAGCGCCCCGACGTGGACGGCGACCGCCTCGGGGTGACCGGCATCTCCGGCGGCGGCGCCACGACCTGGTGGGTCGCCGCCGGCGACGAGCGCATCAAGGTCGCCGCGCCCGTGTGCGGCACGGCCACCCTCGCCTCCCACGTCCACGACCGTACTGTTGACGGCCACTGCGACTGCATGTGGTGGATCAACACCTACCGGTGGGACCTGGCCGACGTGGGCGCGCTGATCGCGCCGCGCCCGCTGATGATCGCCTCGGCCGACCGGGATGCCATCTTCACGATCGCCTCCATCCGCGAGGTACACAGTCAGCTCGGGCGCCTCTATGCAAAGCTGGGGGCGGAGGAGAACCTGCGCCTGGTGGAGACGCCCGGGCCGCACAGCTACCACCCGCGCTCGCGCACGGCCATCTTCTCGTGGTTCCTCAAGCACCTGCAAGGGCGAGACGTTCCCCCGGAGGCGGTGGGCGACATCGAGACGGCGCCGGAGAAGCAGGAGTCGGAAGATACCCTTCGAGTGTTCGTAGATGGCCCGCTGAAGGAGGACCGTACGCCCACCATCCAGGACGAACTGATCGAGCCGGCAGCCCCGCCGGCCATCACCGACCGCGCCGCCTTCGAGACGGAGCGCCGCCGGGTCGTGGCTGCCCTGCGCGAAAGGACCTTCGGAGCGTTCCCCGCCGCGCCGCCGCCGCTCGACACGCGTGTGGAGTTCGAGTTCGCCATCGGCGATGGCGTCGGCCACCGCTTTGCCTTCATCTCCGAGGAGGGATGGCGCCTGCACGGCCGGCTGACGATCCCGAAGTCGGCGGCGCGCCCGGCGCCAGCGGTGGTCGCGCTGCAATCGCCGGGCGAGGCGATGGGCGCCGCGGAGGGCATCCTCGGCCGCGTGCGCGCGCCGTGGGCGAAGATCGTGGTGGAGCCGCGCGGCACAGGCGACACGGCCTGGGGCGAGGAGCTGCAGTGGCACCTGCGCCGCGCCAGCGCCTGGACCGGTCGGACTCTGGCGAGCATGCGCGTCTGGGACACGCTGCGCGCCCTCCAGGCGGTGCGCTCCTTGCCCGAGGTAGACGGCGGGCGCGTGGCGCTGGCGGCGCGCGGCGAGATGGCGGCGGTGGCGCTCTACGCCGCCCTGCTCGACGGGAAGGTGACCACCCTCTTCCTTGAGGCGCCCCCGGCCACGCAGAACGCGCCGAGCGCCCGCCGCGACGCGGAGCGCGCCGGTCCGGCCATCGAGATGCTCAACTGCCTGCGCATCACCGACCTGGCGCAGGTCGCGGGTCTCCTCTACCCGGCCGAGCTGGTCTTCGCCGGGGAGTTCCCGCCCACCTACGAATGGGCGGAGGCGCTCTACGCGAAGCTGGGCGGCTCCGGCCGGTTCCACCGGGTGGCGGAGCTCTCCGCCTGGCAGCCGGGATAGGGGGCAGTGGCGCAATAAGGTGGGGCCGCCTTCGGGCCTTGGTCCGCACGAGGCGGTTCCGCCTCTCACAGTCGGCACTCCGTCACCGGCCTCGCCGGTGCTGAAGCCATCGCTCCCGGTCTCGCTCGGTGAAGGGCTTCTTAAGGCGCCGCGCAGCCTCCGCGTGGGCGCCGCCATCCCTGTGCCAGTCATCCGGCGCGGCGAGAGCCTGGCGGTAGGCCGCGATGGCATCGTCACGCCGGCCGGCGAGGTCGCGAGCGTGCCCTTGACCCACGTGCGCGGAGGACACGTGGGGCACGTGCTCGTCCGGATCGCGTTTCCCCAGCGTCTCCAACATCCGCGCCTCGGCGCTGGCGTAGTCACCAGGGAGAAGATGCGCACTGAACGCCATCCAGAGTAGACGCCAGTCTGCCGCGCCGCGCTGGCGCAGAGCATCCACCGCCTCGATGCATGGGAGCAGGCGCCAGGAGTAGTAGTAGCTCTCAATGCGCGCCCGGCACAGGGCACTTCGAAACTGAGGATCGAACTCCCCACGGCGCTGCAGGATCCCCGAGCGCCACCGGCGCTCCGCCTCCGGCAGGCTCATGCCGCAGTGCCGCTGAAGGGCGGCCTCGAAGGTCCGGGCGCGGGCGTCGGAGTAGAAGCCGCGGTAGCGTTCCCACCCGATCTCATCGATGAGAAAGCCGGTGAAGCTCCCTGAGATGGGGTATGCGTACTGCGCGTGCTTCAGGAAGGCTCTCCCGTCCAACAGGGCCCGGAGAGGGATGAACGGCTCTGTCACAAGGGCCTCCAGGGCTGCAAGGTCTAGCGGCTTAGCCGACCCGGGGGCCCCCAACCCACATTGCCAGGCCTTCGGCTTTCAGAAGCGGGGCCAGGGATCCCCAGCGCGCGGCAAAGACGTGTGTCGTCTCATGGCGCACGAACTGGAGCGCAGCGTCCTCCGACCGGAGTAGGCTTGGCGCCGCCCAGATCGGTCCCGAGCGCGTCATCCCGCCGGCACCCAGATTCCGTCCCTTCACGCGCCTGAGCTGCACCATCGTGGGCAGCAAGACGACGTCAACCGGCCGCCCGAGGGAGAACCCAAACCGATCCGTCTGCTCCGCCACCACCCGGCGCCAGAGGCGCAGGTGGGCATCGAGGTCCAACCCCTCGGCCACGTCAGGCGAGTAGCCCAGGTTCACCTCGGGGCTCGCTATCGTCTCGAGGTTCCGCATCTGGCGGCAGAGACCCACCACACCGCGGATGCGGCCAAGCCAACCGTACATGCCCATGCGCTCCAGTCATCGATCGTCCTGCGTCTCCCGTGGCGCGCAACGCTCGCGCCGCCCATGCCACGACGCGTTGGCGCGGATACCCTCGTCCCACTCCGACTTGGTGGCGCTGAGGCCGGGCGTGCCGCCCTCTCCATAGGCCAGGCTGTCGAGGAACGTCACGACCTCGCTCAGCCGGCCCTCGATCAGGTTCACTGCCACCGGCCGCGTCACGCCGCCGGTCCGCAGGTAGACGTGGAACCCGTGGACCAGCCGGTCGATGAGGAGCACGCGCTCCTTCAGGGCCGGGGCGGGGGGGAACCGGGCCACGAAGCTCCGGAACTGCTCGAGGACCGGCTCCGCCCCGCTCAACTGCTTGTGCTGGATGGTGCGGAAGTAGTCCGCCCAGGGCAGCTCCCAGCCGCAGGGACAGCGAAGGATCTCCTCCCCCCGAACCGTGCCGCCGCACCAGGGGCAAGGCAACTCTCCTTCGCGCGCGCGGTTGGCGGTGATGAAGCTTTCGCAGCGGGCCAGGAGGGCGTAGCCCACTTCGTTGATCAGATCCTCGTCGCAAATCCCCTGTGCGTCCGCTTCGTAGAACCGGCGGATCAACGCTTGGGGCACGCGCGGCGCCCACCGCGGCAGCCGACGATCCCGCTCCATGCCTTCCCCTCCCCGACACCGGTCGCGCCCACCGTGCGTCGGTGTCGCGCCCTTCTCCTGGGCAAGGAGACGTGCTACCATACCGGCATCCCGGATGCGGCCCATCCACCCGAACACGCCCACCCCTCCACGGACGGAGGCATCCCACGTCACCAGAGACGCCGAGCGCGTACCGCCTGAGTGTCGTGCGGCGCACCGTCCGCTACTCGAAGACCTCCTCCAGCCTCGTCGCCCCAAGCGCCCGTCGGGCCCATTCCTGGAGCGTCTCATAGTCCGCCCCCGCAACGCGCCGCCGGTACTCCTCCGGCAAGGCGCCGAACTTGTGCTCCAACATGGCAACCAGCAGGAGCGCCTGGCCCTTCTCCATCGCTCGCCGCTCGATGCTCGTTACGTAGGGCATCTTCCCTTCCTCCTCGTCGCGCGCAATCTCCTCATCGAACTCCAACTGCAGATCCACCGGCAGCGCCATCAGCCAGTCTACCAGCCGAAACAACTCCTGGCGCGCCGCCAGACTCAGGCCGATCTGCTGCAACCGGCGCACCATCCACAGCTTCCCGGCCAGCCGTCTGGCAGCGTCCTTCGCTGTCTCCTGCGTCATCAGGTGCACCATCGTGACCACCGCCGCGGGATTGTCGCTCTCATCCAGCTCCTTCCACCGCCTGCGGAAGTCCAACAGCTTCACCGCCGGGAAGCGCAAGCTCACCTCGCACCCGAGCACCTCCTGACGGAAGCGCCGCGGCCGCCACCGGGCATTGGCGTCCGCCAGCACCGCGAAGCTCGCCACCGGCCGGTCATACTTGTCCAGGATGCGGTAGTGGTACTGGTAGAGCCGCTTCGGGAACTCCTCCTCACGCCGGCCCTGCACCTCGATGTGGCCCAGTACCCACGTCTCGCCACCCTCCTTCAGATGCACCCTCGCCAGCTTGTCCACCACGCGCCGGCTCACCGCGCCCCGCGGCCGAATCCGCTGCAGCTCCTTGTCGAGAAACTCCGGCTTCCCCGACCAATCCACCTGCGCGTGCGCTTCCGGGAAGTAGAGCGCCATGCACCCCTCGAAGAAGAGATCGAGGGTGTCCTTCCAAGGGCTGTCCGCGTCGGTCTGTTTCCGTTCGCTCATCGCTCACCCATCGCGGCGCGCCGATGGCCGCGCCCCCATTATACCACGCAGCCGCGCGTGACGGGAACGGGCTTGCACCACCGCCGGGCGTCTCCCCCACCCCCTATGCGGGCTCGGTGAGTGATCCGAACAGGGCTCGCAATCGGCAAGCATCCTCCTGAGGCAGCGGCGGGCCCAGGATCGCCGCGACGTTCGCCTCCAGGTGCTCGACGCTCCCCGTGCCGATCAGCACGGTGGCGACCGCCGGGTGCGCCGCCGCGAGCTTGTAGCCGGCGGCCACCACCGACTCCACGCCGTCGCGCACCAGGAAGCCGAGAGGATCCTTCTCCGGGAGGGAGTCGGCGGGGACGAGACCACGCTCCTTCCACTCGACGATGAGCGCCTGGAGTTGATCCGGGCGGGTGAGCTTCACGCGCACGCTCGCCATGTTCAGCACCCCCACGCCCTGCTGCCGCGCCAGAGGGAGCACCTCGCGCCCGGCGCTCATGTTCAGGATACCGTACTTCAGCATCGCCGTCTCCCACAGGCCCTCGGCGAGCGCCTCGCGCAGCATCCGGTGGCTCGGGTCGCTGAAGAAGACCTCGGTGATGCCGATGTGCCGGATCTTCCCCTGCTCCTTCAGGCACGCGACGGTCGGGTGGAGGCGATCCACGATGGCGCGGTAGCTCCCCGGCGGCACGCCGTGGAGCTGGTAGACATCAATGACATCCACCCGCAGCCGGCGCAGGCTGCGCTCGCACGACTCAACGACCGCATCCGCCGTGATGACCTGTCCCTGGTGCTGGGGCGTGAACTTGGTGGTGAGGAGGTAGCGGTCGCGCGGCACGCCCTTCAGCGCGCGTCCCAACACCTCCTCGCTGTTACCGTAGCCGGCGGCGCTGTCGAACAGGTTGACGCCCAGGTCGAGCGCGCGGCGGATCACACGGCGCGTCTGGCTCTCGTCGCCGTGCGTCGCCTGCCCGGCGCGACTGGGGCCGCCGGTGCCGAAGCTCGCCAGCGATACCTTGAGGCCGGTGCGGCCCAGGTGGCGGTATTGCATTCTGTGTCTCCTCGAGTTGATGGGGGACGGGGCTATGGAGGCCCAGGGGCGCGGCGACCATCCCAGAGCCCGCACAGCCCTCGCCTCTACACACGTCACGCCTCTATGGCCGTGCCATCATGCCCTGAGTGGTGGTTCCTCGGCTCTCCTTCCGAAGGTAGCCGTAGCCGCCATTCAGCTGGAACGTGCCGACCTCGCTCTCCACCGGGTGCGGCCCCGGCAGGCTCGCAGCGTAGAAGAAGTAGTCGGTGGCGCCCCCACTGCGGACCTCCACACCCAGCGTCCCTTCACTCGCGCGTATCGGGCGCAGGCGGCACTGCGGCGCACGCAGGTCATCGAACGGCTCGTGGAGGGCGATGTAGACCGTGTTGCGGCCGTGGCGGCGTGCGATGATGAGCGGGATGGAGCGACGCTTCCCGTCCGCCGGCTCATCCGCCGGTCCGCTCCCCGAGACGTAGAGGGGTGTCTCAGCCGAGTACACGGTCGTGCCCGGAGCGCCGATCATCGTCACGCGTACTCCCGCGCCTTCCTTGCGCCCCCAGGCGGCGTCTTCGCCCTGCCACCAGGTCGCTTCCCACGCCTCCACCGTGTCGGCCCGCATGCCGTTCCGCAGCCAGCGGTTCTCGGCGCCGTCGGGCCGACGGATGTCAATCACGCCGAAGCCGAGGTCCGCCCCGAGATCGAAGGGGGAGAACGCCGGGCCGGGGCAGCTCAGTTCGCCCAGGGCATGGAGGATCCAGTCGTAGGTGTGCTCCTCGTCGGCCCGCACCTCGAAGAGATCCAGGAGGTACTCCCCCGTGAGCGCCAGGGTGCGCGTCTGTTCCACCCCCGGGTAGACGCTGCCGCTGATGCGGATGACCTTGGCCGCGGCGCCGAACTCGTGCTCCACGACGGTGAGCGGCTGGGTCAGGGGCTCCATCGGCTTCTTGTCCACGAGGAGCGTATTGTGTCCCACCGGACCGATGCTGAAGGGGGTGGGGCTGTTGCCCCCACGCCTATTCTCAAAATTAGTGTAGTCCCACTGGCGGAACCAATCCGGCTCGAGGAGGCGGCCCCGGCCGTGGAAGGTGATATGGAACGGATCCCGGTGTCCGTGGCCCGCGTGCTGGCCGAAGCGGACAGAGACGGCAGGGCACCCGGAGGTCCAGTAGGCGGGCGACTCATCCGCGCGCAGCATCGCCAGGCCCGTCTCCATGAAGACCATGCTCGGCGCCGCTGGCGGGTCGATCCGCTCCGGGAGGGGGGCGCCGTGGGTGAGCGCCAAGTAGCCCCAGAGGGAGTGATCCCACGCGTCCCTCGCCGGGTTCCGCGCCAGCACCCAGGCGTAGGCCGGGTCGCGGTAGCGGTGGTAGGCCAGGTCGTACTTGTTCCAGTCACGGCCGTCCCGGTCGTTGGCCAGGAAGTAGTCGCCGATCTGGTGCCCCGTGTGCGTCTCACCATGGGAGACGAAGGGGGACTGGCTGGAATTGTTCCCATGTGTCGTCACCCGGAGTTCGACCGGGAATGCGAGGGCGAGGCAGGCATCGTAGAAGCCCTTCATCGAGCTACCGTTGGGGGAGCGCCAGTGATACAGGTTCACCCCGTCGCCGTGGAGGGCCGCCTCGGCCAGCGCCGCCATCGCCGACGAGACGTAAGACATGTGGTAGGCGTTGGCCTCGCGCCAGATCCCCCCGTCGCGCATGCCCTTCTCCATGACATCCTTGAAACCGCCCGGCGCTTCCAGGGCGAACTCGATGAGATCGCGGTCGCCGGTCGTATAGCCCACCACGCCGCAGAAGGTCCGCCCCCAGAACGAGATGTTGTGCGGCGCCGGTCGCTCCGCCAGCAGGCCCTGCGCACCTCGTGCCCAGCGCAGCAGGAAATCCTCCACCCCTTCCCTGTCGGCCTCAGAGAACCGATCGTGCGCGAGGTCGTAGGCCCAGCACAGGTTGATGCCGCCGGCGCCGTCGGTGAAGGAGTCCAGCGTGATCGGCTTTCCTGCGAAGTGGTCAACGTAGTAGGAGAGCACTTCCCGCACGTAGTCGGCATACCGTGGCTCGTCGCTGATGACGGCGGCCAGCGCCACGTCGCGAACGCGCCTCCCGGTTGTCCACACCAGGTGCGCCACGGTGCCAGGGTAGGCATACCGGTCGTAGTACAAGTCGTACTCGTGCCCGCCGCGCAGGGTGTCGTCAGCCTGGGCGCGCAGGCGCTGGTAGAGGTGACCCGCCCACTCATGCCGGCGGATCTTCTCACGGATTGCTTCGATCTCAGCGCAGTTCAAGAAGAGATTCGGATGTGTCACGCGCACGTTGTCGTTCCTCGCTTCCCTGGCCCGAGGCGCTGCGGCGCGGAGGCCCGCACGAAGGGCGTCCGCCGGAAGCCCTTCGCCTCATTCGCCCCGCAGGAGAACCTGGAGGATAGGTGCCATTCACGGATCAGAGGACTCCGGCGGCAGTCGCAGATCGAGACCGGCGCTGTCGGACAACCCCTGGGTGGCCGTTCCCCGGTTGTCCCCCCGAATGAAGCCATAGCCCCCCTTGAGTTGGAACGAGCCGATCTCGCTCTCTACCAGGTGCGAGCCCGGCAGGCGCTCGGCATAGAAGAAGTAGTCGGTGGCTCCCGCGGATCGGATCTCGAACCCCAGGATCCCCTCACTCGCGCGTATCTGGCGCAGACGGCACCGGGGCGCGCGCGAGCCATCAAACGGCTCGTGGAGGGCGACAAACACCGTGCCGGGGCAGTGACGGCGCGCCACGACCAGCGGGATGGAGCGCACCTTGCCATCCGCCGGCCTGTCGGCCGGCCCGGACTGCGAGACGTAGTAGGGGCCATCGGCGCGATAGAGGGCGGTCTCCGGCGCTCCGAGCATCGTCACCTGCACGCCCACGCCCTCCTCCTGCCGCCAGAGCGCCGACCAGGTCTCCGGCGCCGCTGCCCGCATCCCGTTCCGCATCAGACGATTCTCGGCATCCAGAGGCGCCCCGGTGTCAATCGCGCCGAACCCCAGGTCCGCCCCGATATCGAAGGGTGAGAATGCCAGGCCGGGCACGCTCAGATCGCCCAGGGCGTGGAGAATCCAGTCGTAGGTGTGCTCCTCCGCGGACCGCACCTCGAAGAGGTCCAGGAGGTACTCCCCGGTGAGTGCCAGCGTCCGCGTCTGCGCCACTCCCGGATAGACGCCGCCGGTGATGCGCAGGACCTTGACGGCGGCGCCGAACTCGTGTTCGGCGACCGTGAGGGGTGCGGTGAGCGGGGCCATCGCCGTCTTGTCCACGAGCAGCGTGTTGTGCCCGGCGGGGTGGGCACTGAGACGGACCGGGTTTCTTCCGCCCCGGTTCCCGTAGTCCCACTGGAGGAACCAGTCCGGTTCCAGGAGGCGCCCCTTGCCGTGGAAAGTGATGTGGAAGGGGTCGTCGTGCCCGTGGCCGACCTTGGTGGCGCCGAAACGGACGAAGACGGCCGGGCACCCGGAGGTCCAGTAGGCGGGAGTCTCATCCGCCCGCAGCATCGCCAGGCCGTTCTCGGGGAAGAGGGAGCTGGGCGCCGGAGGAGGCGTGGTGCGCTCGGGGAGCGGCTCGCCGTGCGTCAGGGCCAGGGTGCCCCAGAGCGCATGGTCCCACTCGTCCCTGTCCGGGTTCTGCGCCAGTACCCAGGCATAGGCGGGATCGCGGTAGCGCCGGTAGGCCAGGTCGTACTTGTTCCAGTCGCGGCCGTCGCGGTCGTTGCTCAGGAAGAAGTCACCCACCTGGTGCCCCGTGTTCATCTCCGACGGCGAGACGAAGGGTGATTGCGCGCCCTGATCCCCGTGCGTCGCCACCCGGAGGTCCACCGGGAAGGCGAGGCTGAGACAGGCATCGTAGAAGTCCTTCATCGAGGTGCCGCCGGGAGAGCGCCAGCGGTAGAGGTCCGTTCCGTCGGCGTGGAGCGCGGCCTCGGCCACGGCCGCCATCGCCGATGAGACGTAGACCATGTCGTAGCAGTTGGCGCCGTACCAGACGCGGTCGCGGTAGCCCTTCTCCAGCACGTCCTTCACGCCGCCGGGCACTTCGATGCCGAAGTCGATCAACTCGCGGTCGCCCACGGTGTAGCCGACGATGCTGCAGTAGGCCCGCCCCCACATCAGCCGGTTGGATGGCGCCGGGCGCTTCGCCAGGGGCACCATCGCCTGGCGCGCCCATCCAACGAAGAAGCCCTCAATCGCTTCCCGCTCCGCCGGGGTGAGCTGATCGCAGATGAGGTCATAGGCCCAGCAGAGGTTGATGCCCCCCTTGGGGTAGCCGAAGACGAGGAGGGCATCCACCGTGCCCTGCTCGGTCTGCGAGAGCTGATCGTAGATGCGGGTGAATGCCCACGGATTGGCGGCGATACCGGCGCGCCTCGGGGCCTCCAGCGGGGGCAGTTCCTCCGCGTAGGCGGCCACGTAGTAGCGGAGGATCTCCCGCACGTAGTCGGCATACTTCCGCTCGCCGGTGAGGACGGCGGCCAGCGCCACGTCGCGGACGCGCCTCCCGGTCCCCCAGAGGGAGCTGACGCTCGGATAGCGGTAGCTGTCGTAGTAGAGGTCGTACTCGTGCCCGCCGCGCAGCGTGTCGTCGGCCTGCGCCAGGAGGCGCTCGTAGAGACGGCCCGCCCACTCATGCCGGCGGATCTTCTCACGGATGCCCTCAATCTCGGCGCGGTTCAGGAACAGGTTCGGGTGTACCACACGCATCTCTTCTCTCCTCGCTTGGCCTGTCCGGGGACCTGCGCCCAGGGCAGGTGGACACCGGCCCTGGGCTGCACGGGAGGCACGCTTGGTCGCCGCGGCCGCTCCGGTTCGCCGCGGCTCTCCTCTCGTCTGGCCGCGGAGCGGACGCGGCCGGTGTGCCGACGCCGGATGAACCGCCTGCCGCGCACTCTTGCTCCCCTTTGCCGCCCCCGTCTCGACGGACACCCGTTCCAGGAACGCCGTCCATCGCTCCGCAAGCGCCAGCGCGGGTGATTCGCCCCGGTCTGGATCCCTCCCGGGTCGGGTGCTCCGCCGCCGTAGCCCGGCGACATGCCCGGCAGGGGCGGGTACTGGCGGTCGCTGAGCCGAAAGGGTACCGATAGGTCGATCCCGGCGTGCCGGGCGGCGCTCCCGGCAGGCAGGCGGAAGTCGGGCAGCACGCCCGGCTGCCACAACCGCTCGCCGCGGGCGATGGTGTCGTGTTCCCCGCGCCAGGCTGGTTGGCGCGAGGACTCGCCTCCGACCCAGTTGTAGTCCGCGTCTCGGACCATGTGAAGGGCAAGGGTCGCGCCCGACCACGACCGCACCGAGACCACGTTGTTGACAAAGCGCGTTCGCCTCAACCCGCCCGACTTCCTGATCGGCGGCGCCCCTTCCGTGAGGACGTTCACGCCGCCGGCAAACGAGTTGTGGTAGACCCATATCTCCGGGTGTTCTCCTTCCGACGTGATGACATTCATTCGGCAAGGCATGCACGAGGAGATGAGTGCCGCCCTCTTCCGGGCTGAAGAAGAGGTTCCGGTAGATAAAGGACTGGCGCGGTGCCGGCGCGTTGTAGTTGTGGATGCGGATGCCGATGGTGCAGACATACATCAGGTTGTCATGGAAGCGGTTGTCCACCCCACCCGTGCTCAGCACCATGGCGACGTTGGAGAGATTGCTGATCACATTCCGGTGGAACCGCAGGCCACTCGTACGCAGACAGAAGACCCCTACCAGACCGTTCAGAATGCGGTTGCCGGAGACCTCGTTGCCCGGCCCGGCATCCCCGACCTGGATGCCCCAGTCAGACCCGAAGAAGTTCCCTGAATGGTAGATGCGGTAGGTGAGGAAGCGACCGGCCCCTTCCGCGCCGGGCAACTGGACGCCGAAGGAATCGGTTCCGTAGAAGCCCCAGGTCATCAGGTTGTCTCGCACCAGGTTACCGGCGGCCCCGTCCTGGATGCGCACCCTCGCCTTCCCGTGGCTGAGCGAGCACCGCTCGACCGTGTTGCCGCGCGCTCCCGAGCCTCTGATGAGCACCGCGTCGAGCGCCCCCTGGATGCGGAGGTCGCGCACCACCACGTGGCTCACGCCGGAGAGCGTGATGCCCGCGCCGCGCGGTGACGCCAAGAGCCTGTGCGACCGCGGATCATCACCGTGTTGGAAGCGGATGTAGGTGACACCGTCGCGGTATCCGTAGGCCGCTCGGAGGTGGTCCCAGTAGCGCCAGCGGCCGCCGGCGTAGTCGAACTGCGCGTCGGCGGGGAGGGCGAGCAGGACGAATCCCGTTTCGCCGGGGCCCCATGCCACGCGTCTGGTTCCCGCCATCACGCGGTCGTCAATCTTCCCGATGTGCCGTCCGTCTACGGTGAGGACGGACGGGTTGAAGCCAAGCGTCTTCGTCTTGAACACGTCCGGGCCAACCTCGTCGGCTGGTTCCCAGCCGGCCGCCGGCACGCCCGGATCGATCACCGTCAGCCACTCACCGACCGGCCCACGCTCGCCCGCCAGCACGAGCGGCCGGCCCGGCTCGCCG
>JACQGM010000327.1 GCA_016199585.1 Armatimonadota bacterium | reverse complement strand
GCCCCCGGCGCCGCACGAGGAGGGCATCCACCGTCTCCTTCTGGTCTGCGTCGGCGTACGGGCCGCTATCGGCATTCACCGGCGAGGCGCAGGCGTTCACTTCCGTGCCGGGCGCTCCCACCAGGGAGAGGCGCAGCGCGCTGTCTCCCGGCTGGCGCCAATCGGCCGCCCAGCCCTCGCCGGTGCGCGCGCTGCGCACGTCCGTGAGGTACTCGTAGCCGTAGCCCGCGCCGAGGGCGCCTTCCCGAGCCCGGAAGGGGAGGCCGGAGTCCATCATCCCGAAGAGGCGATAGCAGAGGTCGAACCGGTGCTCGCCGCTCCGGGCGCGCGCCGCCGCCAGGTCCACCGCGTAGCCGTCGGCCAGGAAGAGGGTGCGGTCCAGAGTGACGCCGGGATAGGCGCCGTCATCGGCGGCCCGCAGCACCTTCACGCGCGGCGCCGCCTCGAAAGCGACCAACGTGCCGAAGCTGCTCCGGGCGCGGTTGTCCCGGTCGTCCACGGTCATCGTGTTGTTCGCCAGCGCCGTCTCCGACCAGCCGGCCAGGGCGTGGTCGTACCGTGCCGCTCGGCCCCGAGGGGTCAATGGCCGGCCGTTGGCGTAGAGGAGCAGCGAGAGTTTCCGGTTGTGGCAGTGTCCGTACCACATCGCCTCCTGGCCGTAGGTCATCGAGAGGTAGATGTGGTCGGCGCCCTCCCCGGATCGCAGCACGCCGTAGCCCCGGTCGGCGAAGTTGGTCGAGGGCAGGCGCGTGGCTCGCTCCATCTTGTCCTCACCGAAGGGATACTCCATCGGTTGGCCGAGCTCCGCCAGCCGGCGGCAGGCGATCTGGTACTGTTCCGTCATCAGCGCCTCTCCGGGCAGCAGCACGGAGAGGGGCGCATCGAACACCTTCCGGCACATCGGATCCCGATAGACATTGATGCCCAACCGGTAGGCCTTCTCCGCCATCGGGCTGAGAGCGACGAGCGCCACCGTGTGATAGTCGAAGCCCTCCGGGCACATGCCGTCCTTGTCGTACCAACCTGCTAGCATGGCGTGGAAGCCGGAGTAAGGGCTGTTGAGCGCGTGGTCGAGGTACCCCTTGTCGTTGATCGCGGACCCGATGGCGAACACGGCTTCGTTGAAGACGGGCCCGCGGTTGTTCATCCGGCCGTTGCTATCGGAGAAGTGGAGGTAGTGGTCGGCGCCCGGCCGGAGGAGACCTTCCTCGATCTTCCGGTGCTCCTCGGCCGAGAGCCCCTCCCAGTTGTAGATGTAGTCGTAGGCGCTGGCGCACGGCACCAGGAACCCCCAGCACTCCTGCAGCACGAAGAGGGTCGGCCGAGTTCCGCCCCCCCACTGTCGGTAGCGGTCGGCGAACCCGAGGAGAATCTCCGCGGCGCGGCGCGCATAGCGCTCGTCTCCTGTCAGCGCGTAGGCCCGCCCCAGGGCCCGGGCTCCCGTGGCCTGGGCCGGTGTGAATCTCCTTCGGGCCTCGTGCTTGTGAGGTTCCTCCGTATACCGCTTCCCGCACTTGGGACACTCCATCCCGTGCGCGCCGTCGGGGTCCAGGAAGGGCTTGAGCTGAGCGGAGTCGGCCGGGCAGGCAACGCCCTGCATGGCGATGTAGCTCACCCCCTCCTCGAAGAAGTGGAGCGGCTTCGTCAGCCACGGCTCGGCTTCTCTCACCCGGGCGTGCCGGCTCAGGTTGTCGCCGGCCTCCCGCCTCATCTCTTCGAGCTCCGCCGCGGTGTGCTCCACGCGCGGGCGATCCGGCGGGAAGGTGAAGTCGGCCAGGTCGGTTCGATGGACCGCCGCGGGAGGCGGCAGCCAGGGATGGTAGCAGAGCGGGAGGTTCGGATCGGCCGCCACGGTCGTCTCCCTCACCGCCACGTCATCGATATAGAGCCGGTCCGCCAGGTCGCCCGGGTTGAAGAACTCCAGCGTTCCGGTAGTCGTGTCCGCTTCGGTGAGGAACTCGATCGTGAACGGCTGCCACTCGCGGGTGACATCGAAGTCGAAGGGGCGTGCGCCGCGGAACCCCGGGGTGTTCGTCTTCACCCGGAAGCCGATCCCATCGAAGGGGAAGGGGCTCTCCATCTTCATCCAGAAGCGAATCTGGTAGGTGACGCGCGGCTTCAGCTCCAGCGGCGTGGAACTGAGGGTGGGAGAGCCGAGGGTGGTGCCCCGCCTCCCCGGCGCCTTCGCCACGCAGAAGCTGTAGCGGCCGGAGTGCGCCTCCCGGGAGAGCTCCCCCTTCAGCAGGGGATCCTCGCCCTTGACGGTGAGTGTCCAGCCGTCGGGGAAGCCGGGCTGCGCCGTATCAGCTTCGAACCCGCCATTGGGCACCAGATTGGGCCCCCGCGCCGGCTCCGCGCCGATGGCGACTGCACAGACCGTACCCATCAACAGAACAACAACGCTTCCTTTCATCCTCTTCGCCTCCTCTCGGGCGGCATCCACCCTCTGCCGGCAGGGGGCAGCGCGCGCGGGCCGGGGCATGGGGCAATCGTCCCGCTTGCCCCCCGCACGAGAACTCGCCTGTTCCTCAGCGTCCTCTGAGTTCTCAGCGCCTCTGCGTTCCCCGCTTCGCGTCTCCAGGCGTTCTCGTATACTCGCTCACGGCTGGCTGCGGGGGATCGGCGCTGCATGGACAGGCGTGGTCTGCAGCTCCTGGATGTAACGGTGGGCGTTGCTCACCAGGATGTCCTCCGCCTGCGGGGCGAAGGCGGTGTTGCTCACCTCATAGCCGCCTTGCGGGTAGGTGGCGGCCTCCGGGAAGTAGCCGCCGCCCCAGAAGGTGTAGCCGTTGGTCCACACGCGCAGGTCGGGCAGCTCGGCCTTGATGCGCCGACCGATGGCGGAGAGGATCTCTCCCTGGCTGCCGAAGAAGTAGACGTCGCCGATGCGCCAGGCACCCATGTGCCAGAGCATCGGCGCCATCCGCTCCGCGTCCGCCTTGGCGGGGAGCGAGACGAGTTCCGTGATCCCCCCGAGGGGCACGGGCGTCGCCAACGCCTGCTCGGGATCCGCGGGGCGGTCGGCGGGGACGGGGGGCGGCGGCACCGGGAAGCCCCGCTCCTTCTCCAGCCACGTCCACGTCTTGCCCGCGGGGGGCTCGGCGGGTACCGGCGGCGGCGACACGGGCGCCCGGAGGCCATGCCCGGCGACGGCCTTGATCACCGCCCGCCCCAGTTCGTGCCCCATCTCCAGCTTGGCCTGGTTCGGGTTGAGCAGGCCGAGATTCCACACCATCGACGTCTGCCCTGCGTTCCCCGGCTTCACGTCGCCGCCGCACCCCTGAAGGAAGACCGCTTCGGCGCCCGGGTAGGCGGCGGCCACCCACTCCCGAGTGTAACCGACGTAGTCCGACCCGATCAAGTACAACATGCTGCCGCTGGCGGTCGTCGGGTGGCAGGCATAGCCGAAGATGAGAGCGCGCGCCTCCCCCTCGGGGCTGAGCACGCGCAGCACCGGCACGTCCGGGTCGTGCGGCTGGCGGCCGCCCGGGCCGTAGCAGGAGCGGCGGTTGAAGCCCATGTCGCAAGCGCCGACGGTGTAGTCGAGCAGCGCCGGTTTCAGGTCGGCGGCGGCGGCGGCGAAGAGGCCCCGGGTACGCTCTACCAGGAACGCATCATACTCGCTGTTCCGCTGCGCAGGCTGTCCCTCCGCGAGGCCGGGGCCATAGTGGGTGTGCGAGTGGTTGACCATCAGATGCTGCTGGGGAACGCCGACGGCCTCGGCCGCTTCGCGCAGCTTGCGCAGGTGATGGTAGCTGTTCGCGCACAGATCCAGGGCTACGAACGCCAGCCGTGTCTGCCCGTTGTCGAACAGCACGCACTGGGCGAGCAGCTCCTGGGCGATGCCGCTCGACGGCTCCTTGCGGGCGCCAAAGCCGCGCATCCAGACAATCCCCTCGGGGGTGATGTCGGCGCTGGCGACGCCGACGCGCAGCGGCCCGGGCTGACTCGTCTGGGCAAGTGCCGTGCCCAGGCTGAGGCAGCAGGTGATGGCCGGCGCCACCGTGCCCCAGAGCATGTGCTTCATCAGGATACCACCTTTTCCGGTTCAGTTGCGTCTACGTTCTACTCCCGCGCGACGGACTCCCCCCGGCAGAGCGCTTTCCATTCTCCCCCCACGGCGCGCTCGGGGGTGACAGCGGGGGATCGGCGCCGTGTGGACCGGGTTGGTCTGCAGCACCTTGATGTCGCGTCTCTGTTCGACGTTTGCTTCCCTGGTTCCCTCGGGGCCGGCGACTTGCCGCTCGGAAGAGAGAGCAGGAGGAGGCCGAGCGGCGGCAGTGGCGCGAGGGGAGGGGGCCGTCGGGCGGCGATCGCTTCGATGGTGGCGTTGGCTGGGGGTGGGGCGCAAGCAGGACCGGAACGGCCAGACGCATTATACCGGGCCGATGGGCGGGGTTCAGGTATTCGTGTTCCCGAAGACCAAGAAGGAGAAGCAGGAACAGCCGGACGCCCGGATTGTGATCGCGCAGCGGGAGTTCAAGAAGGACGCGGGGCCGGCGGGCAGCGGTGAAATGTTCGACGGCGAAGGCGGCGGCGGCGAAGGCTACGAACCGGGCGCCGAAGGATAGCGCGGGCACATAGAACGCCGGCTGAAGGGGTCTCCCGATGTGGGAGGCCCCTCTGTGTCTGTGGGGGCTATCGGTGCTTGGGGCAGCGGGTCTGGCCCCTCATTCGATCCAGGAGGCTGATGCCAGCACCACACTCAAGGCAGCGGTTGTTCGCGCGCCAGATCTCACGCTGCCACTCGGCCTCCTGGGCTCGCTTCTGGGCCTCGGCGCTCTCGTGCTGTGAGCGGCGCATGAGGGCGGGCGCGACTCCTTGGGTGGTGATCTTAAGGGCGCGGCAGCGGTTCGCAGGCTCGGTCTCGGCGTACTTCCATGCCGCGGAGATGTCGGCTTGAGCCTGCTGATAGCCCGCGAGCGAGTGCTGATCGTAGGCTGTACGTGCCGAACGCCTGAGGTCTTCGATGCGGGGTTCAACATGGCGGACAATGTAGGATGGGCCTTGGTACACAGCATCCTCAAGCTCGGCGACAGCATGCGCAACCACAGGCCGAATCGCTTCCTTCTTCTGCGTTAGGTCGGCCAGGGAACGCAGAACACCCTCCACCTTGGGGGCGAACTGCGGGATGGCTGCTGCGAGCGTAGGGTAATGGCCTGTGCTGCGAATGGCGTTGAGTTCCTGAGTGAGCGAACGAGCAGGCTGCATCTCAGCCTCTGTCAGGACAGTGTTGGATTGGGTGAACTCCTGAAGGCGTGCGGTGAGACGATCTACTTGGGCCGTGGCGGAAGCCTCGGTATCGGCACACCAGGATTCAACGTCGCGCTTCACTGGGGCAAGCAGGGAGTCAGACCGGGCTTGGATTAGGTAGCGTGGGTCGCCTTGTACGGCCATGGCGAGTTGCTGTATGGCGGCTCGGGAGTCGGCCACCTGGCCTGCATTCTGCGCGTGGGTGTAGTATGCCTCGCAAAGGCGCGGGTTCAGGGCTGTTGCGTCGGAGCAGTGCGAGCGGGCAGCCTGCCAGTCGTGGAGGCCCATGCAAGCGAAGGCAGCGAAGAGGTGGGCCTCCGCAGCCTGGCGTGCATCGCGTGGCCGTGCGTACTTCGCGGCGCGTTCGTAGGCTTCGCGGGCATCGGAGAAAGCGGGGGGCGTTGCGTGATAGAAGAAGATGTTGCCGATGGTTCGATGAACCGCGAAGTCGCGGTAGTTCAGTTCGGCGGAGCGGCGTAGGTCCGTGATGGCCTCTTCATACCAACCGTTCTGGTAGGCGTCCTCGCCACGCTGGCGGTACTCATAGGCTTCTGTTCCGACGGGCGCCCGCAGAGTGTCGAGGATGGATGCGAGTTGGTCTGAGTGCTGCTGTAGCTTCCAGATCACATCACCGATGGCGACGTTGAAGTCGGCGTTGAGTTGGTCTATGCCAGACCCGAGCCCGTCAATCTGGTAGCTGAGTTGGCCTAGCCCGCGACCGGTGGCTGCAGCGAGATCGCGCACGCCGTCCGCCATGTCGCCCATTCCAGAGGCGATGTTCCCCAGACCACCCTGGATCGCACTGCCGATGCCGCTGAGGTCAACGGTTACGGGCGCAGATGACCGGGAGTGAGCGACAGCACTACCGATGCGCTCGGCGAGAAGATGGCTGCGGGCAGCCTGGGCGGCGGTTTCGCCCGCGAGTAGTTCGTTCCACAGGCTCATCAGGGAACCTCCTTCGGCGAGTAACGGCCATTCACGTTGGGGTCTCCGAACGTGCTGACCGGCCGGCGTTATAGTGAAACTGTTCGGTGGGGATGGGCGGGACTCCTTGGGGGCGATGAGAGGGGGCATGGTGTGAGCCGAAGCATCACGTGACCGATGGGTGGGAATGGGTGGGGGCATCACGGGAGCGGCCCGGAGCATGGCATCAGCTCCGGGCCGTTGTCGTTGTTGGGCTACTTGGCGCGGCTGGCCTTCTTCAGCCTCTCGACCGGCGAGAACTGCCGGTGCTGTGCCTCAAGGTCGGCCCGGGCGCGGGCGACGCAGCGGTTCGTCACGGTCAGGCAGGCGTGCCCCGGGCGCTGCCGCAGGGATTCCCCGGCGCCGCGCCTTCGGGGCGCGCCCCCGGAGCGGAAAAGGCCGGGGTCCGCACTCCTGCTGGATCCCCGGCCTCTGATGGTGGGCGCACGTGGATTTGAACCACGGACCTCCTCGGTGTGAACGAGGCGCTCTCCCACTGAGCCATGCGCCCGCGCGCACCCGTAGTATACCACGGACCCGCGGCGCTGTCAATCCCGGGTCGGCAGTTCGGCAACCGGCAGCGCGGCAACTCAGGCCGAGCTGCCGCGCAGCGCCCGCAACGCGTGGTCGCACACCGCGTCGCTGATCCATATGTCTCGTCGAGCTTTGATCATCGCAAGGTGCAGTTCTACCTCGAGCAGGTTCAGATGCCCGTGCCGATGCGCGTCCCGCAGGAGCCCCACGGTGCCCTTTACCAGGAGACCCGAGGCCCGAGCGGCGGTGCGCGCGTGCAGGTTGTCTATCAGCACCTGGCCGGCCGCCGCGCCAGCGGTGTCGGTTTGTGTTAAGAGTG
>JACQGM010000347.1 GCA_016199585.1 Armatimonadota bacterium | reverse complement strand
GCCGGCATCCGCGCCGAGTACGCCTGGGTGCCCCCGGCGGCGTTCCGTGAGCGGCGGGCCGCGGTGCTGCGCGGCTTTCTCGAACGTTGTCGGATCTACCACACCGACTTCTTCGCCGCGGAGTACGAGGAGCGCGCCCGCGACAACCTCCGGGACGCCTCCAACGCCTTACTCACAGCCGCAGCCACTCCACCATCGGCGGCATCGGGAAGCGGTGCAGGCGGCACTGCGCCCGGGGGTGCGCCGTGGGCGGCGCCTCAAAGTCCAGCGCCACCACGGTGCAGATGTCGGGAGCCTCCCGCGGCATCCCCTTGAGGACGACCCGGTGCGGCTCCTGCACGGCGCGAACCGGCTGACCGCCATCCACGAGGTGGACGCCGAGGAGCTTCTCGTTGAACCCCGGCAGACTGTACTCCTCACCCGGCCAGTAGAGGAAGAAGAGGTAGAGCCGGTTGCCCTTCTGAGACATCAGCCCGCCGTAGGCGAACTCGAAGTCGGCGGGGCGGGTGCCGTAGACGGCCTCGGCGTTGCGCCGGATCCACTCCCCGAGGCGGCGCGTGCGCTCCTTGTAGATCCCCGGGAGCTCGCCATTGGCGCGGGGCCCCACGTTCCAGAGGAGGTTCCCGCGCCGGGTGGCGCAGCTCACGAAGAAGGTCATCAGCTCGCGATCGCTGTACCACATCGAGGGGTCCTCGTGGCAGACGTGGTAGCCCCAGAACTTCCGGGCGGCGGTGATGCACGATTCCCAGGTGGCGCCGCCGTCCCCTTCGCCGAGGCGCTGCTCGGGGGTCTCGTAGCCCCAGGCGCCGCCCTTCTTCGGCTTGCCGAGGCGGTTGTTGATCAGGATGCCGGGCTGGTGATGCCGCATCATCTTGACCAGTTGGGTGGGGCGCAGGTGGCGCGGCGGGGGGTAGCGCCCACCGTCGAACCAGAGGAGATCCACCTGGCCGTAGCGGGTGACCAACTCCTCGATCTGGCGCCAGATCAGGCGGGTGAAGTCGCGGAAGCCTTCCGGGTCATTCTGCGGGCCGGCGAAGCAGGCCGGGTGGCTCCAGTCGGGCAGGGAGAAGTAGAAGCCCACGCGCAGTCCGGCCTCGCGGCAGGCGGAGGCGTACTCGGCGACGAGGTCGCGCCCGGGGCCGCGCTTCACGGCGTTGAAGTCGGTGGTCTCCGTATCCCAGAGGCAGTAGCCGTCGTGGTGCTTGGTGGTGAGGACCATGTACTTCATGCCGGCGGCGCGCGCGGTCTCGGCCCAGTCGGCGGGGTCGTACTTCTCGGCGCGGAAGCGGTCGGCCAGCGTGCGGTACTCAGAGGGGTTGAGGAACTCGCGGAAGAGCGGCTGCTCGCCGTGGCCTAGGACGGCGTAGATCCCCCAGTGGATGAACATGCCGAAGCGGGCGTCGTGGAACCAGGCGGTCGGGTCGTTCTGCGGCGTGGCGGCAGTCATGGATCGGCGTCCTTTCCTCCCGCCGTGCTCCCGAGGGCACTCCGGGCTGTCCGGGAGCGTCGGCCGGGTCTTCTGGCCTGCCGCTGGTGGGTTCCGCAGGGGCGGGCCAAGCTCCTGCACAGAAAGGGCCGCTGCCCGACACGACCTGCCGTAGGGGCGAGTACGCGGGTTCGCCCCTGCGGCTGCAGCTACTCAACGCCCATCACGTAGCGGAAGCCGATGCTGACGCTGCTCTGGCGACGATCGAGACCGCCGCGGGTGGGTGCGGCGAGGTACCTGGGTTCGCCATTCCGGAAGCCCCCGCCGCGGATGACGCACACTCGGATACCGCTCGGGTCCTCGCGCTCATCGTCTGCGTTGTACGGGTATGGGTTGTAGGTGCTGCTGCACCACTCCCAGACGTTCCCCGCCATGTCCAGGCACCCGTAAGGCGACGCGCCCCCTGGGAACGATCCTACCGGCGCCGTCAGCGCGAATCCATCATCGTACCCCCCGATGGCCGGCACGGCAGGGTTGCTCGTCCTCGCCGCCGAGTCAGCAAAGTTGCCGGCGCCCCGGGGAGGCGGCCAGGCCGACCCCCAGACAAACTCGCGCCCGTCCGTTCCCCGCGCCGCCTTCTCCCACTCGGGCTCGGTGGGCAAGCGACCCCCCGCCCACCGGCAGTAGGCTGCGGCATCACCCCAGGTCACGCCAGTCACGGGAAGTCTGTCATCGGTGCCGCTTTGCTCCCATGCCCCCGCTGGCTGATACCCGCTGCTCCGGACGAACTGGCGGAACTGGCCCAACGTCACCTCATACTTGCTGATCCGGTAGCCCAAGAGTCTGACACTGTGCGCGGGCTTCTCGTTCTCCTCGCGGTCGTCACTGCCAATAGTGAACGGGCCGGCGGGAACGAAGACGAACTCCATGCCGTCTTCCGGGTTGGTCCACGTCTGGCCTGCTCCGACCGAAACGGGCGGCGGTACCAGTGGGGGTGTGAGCTGCGGGGCTTGCCCGGGCACCGGGAGATGCCCCTCCTCCCCCGTGAGGGAGAGAACGACCCCACTCCCCGGAGCAACGCGTCCGAGGACGATGCGCGCGGCGCCCTGCTGGTGCAAGTCCGGTGTCTGCTGCTTCCCCCTTTGCCTGGCCCACGTGACGACGTTGCGCTGCACGTGATCGCCCAGGCTGGCCATCGTGATGTCGCCGCCGGGTTCCGCCGCCTTGCCGCTCAGACCATCCAACAGGTAGAACGAGAAGGCGCCATGGCGTCTCTCGCTCCAATCGTAGGCGCGCTCGCCTGAAGAACACGCAAACAGGACCGCATTCCCCGCGAGCCCCGCTCCTGCCGCGTTCGCGACAACGAGCAGGTCCTTCGCCATGCTATCGCTGAGGCGGTTATCACCGGCGCCGCGCCCCTTCTCGGGATCGTTCCGGCACGCATCCACGATGATGACCACCTGGCGCGCCCGGATCTTCGCCATCTTCTCGCGCAGCAGCTCCAAAGGGAGCGTGGTCATCTGCAGAGTCTCCACGGTTGTGGGGTCGGCGTTCACCGTGCCCAGGAAGTGCCTGTCCCCCTCGCGTTGGTAGCCGTGGCCTGAGAAGTAGAAGATGAACGTGTCGTCGGGATTGATACTACCGGCGAGGAAGTCAAGACGTTTGATCACATTCACGTTTGTGGGGCGATCAATGCTCGCGGCGCGCGCATCGCTGGTCATCACGAAGACGTTGTCGGGAGGGAGTCCAAGGGTGCCCACCAGGGCCCCGGCAACCTCTCTCACGTCCGCAACGGCGAACTCGAGGTCATGAATGTCCTCACTCTCGTAGTCGTCAATGCCGACCGCCAGCGCCCAACAACAGCCTGCCTCGGCGTGCGCCGCGGCCCAGCGAAAGGGGGGATCCTGGTCATCGGTGCCGGGTGCGACCCCCGCGTGGAGCAAGATGATACCCAGCAGGGCCGTGACGACCCGCCCACGCGACCGTGTGTGCGCCATTGTCTCTCCTCCTGAACGGAGCCGTCCTACGCGCCTCCCTGGATGCCCTACGCCCCGCTTCTCCCCAGACGCTCGTCACGCGCGCAGTGTTCATGGGGAGCATGCGGCTGTTACTGCTTGCGTGCTGTTCGTGGGTTCTGCGGGGGCGCGCTGGATTCCTGCGGGCAGGGAGCCCTGGGATGGCCGGCCCCCCGTTAGCGGCGGCATTGGCCGTCCCCACCGGGGCAGCGAGTGGACAGGGCCTGCCCTTCACCGACGTCGCTCCCGCGGCCCCACCGAACCTTTCCGTGTCCAGCACGTTAGACAGAGTGTAGAACCCGGAGAAACGACCGTGGCCCCCTTGGACGAAGAGGACATTCAGTTGATGTGCCGCGCGCGGGAAGGCGACGTGGATGCCTTCACCACCCTGTGCGCCCGCCACCGGAGGCGCGTGGAGAGCTTCCTCTACCGTCTCTTCCGGGACCGGGAGAGTGCGGCGGACGGCGCCCAGGAGGTTCTCCTGAGAGTGTGGATGGCGCGCCGCCGCTACGAGCCCCGCGCGCGGTTCACTACGTTTCTCTATCAGGTGGCCCACAACTACTGGCTGGACGAGCTTCGGAAGGCCAGGGCGCGCCCCGAGGAGGTGAGTTTCGATGACGGCCTGGAGAACCCCCCGGGGAGGCTGCTGCTCCCGGCGCCTGCCGCGATGGAGCCGCACGAGCACCTCTTCCTGCGCTACCGGCAGTGGCAGATCCAGGAGGCCATCGCACGCCTGCCGGAGATCTACCGGCTGGCGTTCGTGCTCGCCCATCTGGAGGGGCACAAGATCGCGGAGATCGCGGAGATCCTGGAGATCCCCGAGGGCACGGTCAAGTCACGCCTGCACACGGCGACGCGGAAGCTGCGCCGTTGGCTCTTGTCGGAGGAAAGCGAGGAAGAGCGATGACGTGCGAGGAAGTGCGAGACGAGCTGGTGGCCTACGCGCGCGGGGAGCTGAGCCCCGAGCGGAAGGCGAAAGTGGAGGAGCACCTGGTGCGCTGCGCCGGGTGCAGCAAGGAGCTGGAGGGCGCCCGCAGGGTGATGGCGCTCGCCCAGGTGGCCGACGAGCTGTCCACGGCCAGGCTGGCCAACCAGCTCTTCGCCGCCGCGCTCACCAGCGGCGCCAGCGACATTCACCTGGAGCGCGTGGGGGCCGACGTGCGCACGCGCCTCCGCATTGACGGAGTGCTGCGCGAGGGTCCCGTCATCACGAAGGATCAGTACGACCCGCTGGTGGCGCGCATGAAGCTGCTGGGCGGCATGAACCTGGCAGAGCGCGGCGTTCCCCAGGATGGTCGCATCCCCTACTACAACTACGAGGGGAAGGACTACGACTTTCGGATTGCGGTTTACCCCACCATCGTCGGTGAGGGCGTGGTGATACGCATTCTGGATCACTCCAGCGTCATGATCGGTCTGGAACGCCTCGGCCTGCTCCCCGAAATGCTTGAGCAGATAGAGGCGCAGGCCGCGCGCCCTCGCGGCATCTTCCTTGTCGTCGGGCCAACAGGATGCGGGAAGACCACCACGCTCTACTCGATGCTCAAGAGGATCAACAGTCCCGAACGCAAGATCCAAACCATCGAGGACCCGGTGGAGTACCAGCTACCGGGGGTGAACCAGCTCACCGTGAACCAGAGAGCCGGTCTGACGTTCGCAACCGCGCTGCGCGCCTTCATGCGCCACGATCCGGATGTGCTTCTGGTGGGCGCCATCCGCGACCTGGAGGTGGCGGAGGGTTGTGCGTCCGCCGCTCTCACCGGACATCTCGTCCTGACTGTTCTCCACACCAACGACGCTCCGTCTGCTCTGACGCGCCTGGTGGACATGGGCTTAGAGCCGTTCGTGGTGGCCGCGTCCGTCAACGCCGTCCTGGCGCAGCGGCTGGTGCGGAAGGTCTGTGCTGAGTGCAAGACGGAATATGCACCGCCGCCGGAGGCGCTGGCCTACCTGGGTGTGAACCCGGAACCGGGGGCGCCGCCCGCCACGTTCTACCGCGGCGCCGGCTGCGAGAAGTGCCGACATACCGGCTATCGGGGTCGCACTGGCATCTACGAGCTGCTGGTGATGGATGAGCGGATCAAGGATCTGGTGGTGCGCCGCGCGCCCCTGTGCGAGATCCGCGAGGCCGCGCGGGCCGCCGGCATGAGGTCTTTGAAAGAGGACGGCCTCGGCAAGGCCCGGGAGGGGATCACCACGGTGGAGGAGGTGTTCCGCGCGGTGGCGCAGGCATGAGTCCGGTGCGGGTGTTGCCCCTGGTCGTACCCAGCGGGCGGCGGGGCCTGTTGGTGGCACCGGGTATGAAACCCGGGTGCTCTGAGCCTGCGGCAGACCGTCCTCCAGGACGAGGGAATCCTATCTGCGTCCGGGAGGACGCCCGGCCGGCGGGCCGGAGCACCCCGGTTTCATACTGGGTGCAGCCCCGGGGAACGCTGATGTGAGCGCCTATGGGGGCGGCGTACCATCTCGGCCCGCTCAGGGACACACTGATGGTGGAGGGTTCCTACGTCAAGAATCCTCAGCGTCCTCTGAGCTCCTCAGCGCCTCCGCGTTCCCCCCTCTGCGTCTCCGCTCCTTCTCGTACGCTCTCCGAGAGCTCCCGCTTCACCACCTTCCCCGAGGGGTTGCGCGGCAGGGCGTCGCGGAACTCGATGCTCTGGGGCACCTTGTAGCTCGCCAGGCGCGCGGCGCACCAGCGCTTCAGCGCCAGCGCGTCGGCCTCCGCCCCCGGGTGAAGCACCACCACCGCCTTCACCACCTCGCCCAGCACCGGGTGCGGCACCCCGATGGCCGCCGCCTCCGCCACCGCCGGGTGCCGGCTGAGGACATTCTCCACCTCCACCGGGTAGACGTTCTCCCCGGCGACCAGAATCATCTCCTTCGTGCGCCCCTGGAGGAAGACATACCCCTCCGCGTCTATGAACGCCGTGTCGCCGGTGCGCAGCCAGCCCCCTACGATCGCCTCGGCGGTGGCTTTCGGCCGGTTGTAGTAGCCCTTCACCACGCTCGGTCCCTTCACCAGCAGCTCGCCCACCTGCCCCGGTGGGAGCGCGCTCCCGGCGTCGTCCACCACCTTCAGCTCCAGGCCGGGCACCGCCCTCCCGACGGACTCCGGCCGCGCCAGCGCCTGCTCGTCGGGGAGCACCGTCGTGACCGAAGTGGTTTCCGTAAGGCCGAAGAAGTTGTGCAGCCGCACGGAGGGCAGCAGCTCGCGGAGACGCTGGATCGCGCGCACCGGCATCGGCGCGCCGGAGTAGGCGACCAGGCGGAGGCTGGAGAGATCGTGGCGCTCGATTCCACGCGCCTGCGCCAGCAATATCATCGTGGTGGGCACGGCGAAGAAGGTGGTGGCGCGGTGGCGCTCGATGAGGGGTAGGATGTCCGAGGGCGCGGCTCGGGCGGCGACGACGAGCGCGGCGCCCTGCGAGAAGGCGGTCGGCATGATCGTGTTGAGGCCGGTGACGTGGAAGAGGGGCACCACCAGGAGGTGAACGTCGTCGGGTCGAAAGCCGTGCCCGGCCTTCGTCGCCGCGATGTTGAAGAGGACGTTGCCGTGGGTGATCATCGCCCCCTTGGGCCGCCCGGTGGTGCCCGAGGTGTAGATGATCGCCGCCACGTCCTCCGGGCCGGCGGGCGCGGGGTCGGTGCTGTCGGGGGTGGCGAGCACCGCCGCGACGGGCGTCACGCCCTTCTCCTCGAAGCCGATGCCGATCACCGGGATGCGCGCCGCCAGGCGGGCCAGCGCCTCGCGCGCCCACGGGTAGATGGAGACATGTGCGACGGCGACGGCGGGAGCGGCATCCTGCAGGATGAACTGCACCTCCTCCGGCTTCAGGCGGACGTTGATCGGCACTGCCACCGCCCCCGCGCGGATCGCGCCCCAGTAGCAGAGGATGGAATGGAGGCAGTTCGGCATCAGGAGCGCCACGCGGTCGCCGGGGCGGACGCCGAAGCGGGCGCGCAGCCCGGCGGCGAAGGCGCGGATCCCCGAGTCGATCCTGGCGTAGGAGTGCGCCTCGTCCTCGAAGATCACCGCCGTGCGCCCGGCGAAGCGCGCGGCGGAGTCCGTCCAGAGGTCGTTCAAGTTCCGCATGGTGTGAGACCCTTCGTTGGCTTCCAGAGCATTTCCAGGCTCGGAGCGCGCTTCCCTGCCCCGCGCTCAGGAGCACCCCCGGAGACTGCCCGGAGCGCGCGAGAATCGGGCTGGTCTTCACCCCACCGCCAGCCGGTCCGGCACCGGCGCTCCGAGGCAAACGGCCCACACCTCCAGGCCATCCCCCGCCCCCCGGGGCGCGCCGCGTGGCAGTAATGAAATGGCCTTGTCCAATTCCTCTCAACCCCTTGCAGAGAACCTCCACAGTGGTCTATAATGGTGCCGGCAATGCTGCCGGACGGACCTTGTAGCCCCCGGTCTTCGCGCCGGGTGAGGATTGAAATGCCGAGGGTGCTGCCCTGAACGAGCCGCGGGATGGTGGTCCGCCAGCCCCGCGGCCAGAGCCGGCGCGCTGCCGGTCGTGGACCCGGCGGCGCGCTCCGAGAGGAAGGAACAAGTTTCTATGCCACGCGTTATCGACCCTGAGATCTGCATCTCTTGCGGCGTCTGCGCCGATGCCTGTCCCCAGGAGGCGATCTCCGAAGGAGACGATTCCTACGTGATCGACCCCGAGAAGTGCGACGACTGCGCCACCTGCGAGGGCGAGTGCCCCTCCGAGGCGATCAAAGCGGCGGAGGAGTAGGGCGACCGCACGCCACCGTGCTCAGGACCGAGCGTGAAGGCCGCGGAGAGCGCCGGGGGAGCCCGGCGCTCTCCGCGGCCTTCATGGTTGTCGGGCCTCGGTCAGCGAGCCGGCTCGCCGATGGAGAGCAGGCGGCCGCCGCCCCCGCCGGGCAGACCGACGCGCAGCCACCGGCGGCCGTTCATGTTCTCGAAGGAGACGGTCAGCTCCTCGAGCCGCTGCAGGACTGAGGCGTCGAGCTGCAGGAGCTGCAGCGCCGCGGCCGCCTCGTTCCGCAGCACCCACGCCACCGCGTCCTGCTGCGGCCGTGAGCAGCGCGCCAGGGGTAGCCCTCCCTCCGACTCCATCAGCTCAACCTGTCGCGGCGTGAAAAGCTGCAGCACCTTGCGGTGATAGGCATACCCGCCGAGCCCGCCCGGGAACCCGGGCGACACCATCGAAGCGCGCAGCTCCGCCGCTACCTCCGGAGGGGTGAGCACCGCCAGCGCCGCCACCGGCTCCAGCACGAGCTTCTTCCCCTCCTTGCGCCAGCGCGCCTCCAGCAGCCGGGCCAGCGCCTCGCACACCTCCCCCGCCGGGCGCTGGCTCACCGCCAGCGTCACCTTCTCGTCAGCCAGGCGCGGGGCGCACGCCAGCGCCACCGAGGCGGCCTCCGCCAGCTTCGCTACCGCCTCCTGCGCCGGGGCGCGCCGGAGCTCGAGTGTCACCGGACGCTCCTGGGCCGCCCCGTGGAGCTTCGTCTCCTGCACCAGGTCTTGGAACTGCGCGGCGGCCGGCGCCGCGAGGCCGCCCGCCAGTGCCACCAGAATCCATGCTCGCATCGCGCTCACCTCCAGATATCGAACGACTGCGGCGCCAGGCCGGGGACCGTCACATAGAGAGAGACGTGTCCATCCTCCCAGCGGCGTATCCGAACGTTGGCCTCGCCCAGCCGCAGCAGCGTCTCCCACTTGTCGCGCACTGCCGCCACGGGCCGCTGCAGGTACGCGCGCACCTCCTCGCGCAGCGCGTCCTGCACGTCCGGGTGGAGGCGGGTGACCGGCACCGGCGCCGCGGCGAGGACGGCGCGCTCCGCCGGGCCGAGGCCCTCGCGCAGGACGGCCTCTCTGGCCTCCCGCTCCCGCTGCTCGGCGAGAGCGAGCTCCTGTTTCTGCTCCTCGCTCAGGGCAGAGGGAGAGAGCCGGATGCCTGGGGCGAGCGCCTCCAGCGCGCGCTGCACCTCGCCCGTCACCACCGCTGGCGGCACGGGCGGCGCGAGGACGTAGCTCCCGCCGCGCTGGCTCCACTGCAAGCCGGTGCGCCACTCGATCCAGTGCAGCACCAGGCGGAGCGGGCGGCCGCGGAACTCCCCGGTGAGGCGGATCTCCTCCCGGGGCTCGCGCACCATCACCGGCGCCTTCAGGATACCGGCGAGGCGCACGGTCACGTCCGCGAGCGGCTCGTCTTTCGCCTGGAAGTCCACCGTGCGGCGCAGGGCCGGCACCTCGGTGGGGAGGAGGCGCAGGATCGGCGGCTGGTCCTCCAGGACGGCCTGGAGCGGCTGCGCGTCGGCCTCGGGCGACGTCAGTCGCACCTGGCGCGGGAACCCGAGGCCGTGGGTCTGCGACCACGCCCCACCCACCTTGCCGGAGCCGTCGAAGTTGAGCGAGAGCGCCGTGCCCTCCAGGCCGGACGGCCCGTAGCGGCGCACGACCTCCCAGACCTGGCGCACCATCCCGAGCTGCAAGGCCGTGTAGAGGCGCCGCTGCTGCTCCGGCGACAGCGCCGCCGCCACCAGGAGCTTGGCCGGGGCGCGCTGCTCCCGCGTCAACGACTGCCAGAAGCGCGCCCAGGCCCCGCCCACGGCGTAGTTGGACTCGCCCGAGGTCATGGCGAAGAGCGGGCGGTACTCAGAGGGGAGCGCTTCCTCCAGGATCTCGCGGGCGCGCTGCACCTCGGCGGGCACCACCTGCGGGGGCCGGCGCATCCCCAGCGAGTAGACCCGGCCCCGGCGAGTCCAGACGTAGCGGTCGGCGTCGGACTTCCCCTCGCTCACCAGCAGGGAGTCGAGCATCGCCTCGGGGGTGTCGCCCTGCGGATCGAGGGGGCGCAGCCTCCCCGCCCGCTCCATCAGCAGGACCGAAACCCCGGTGCGCTTCACCACCTCCAGCGCGGCCGCGGTGAGGGGCCAGGCGTCGGCGCCGACGCCCCCGCGTATCCCGGGACCGAAGCCCGGGTACCAGTAGATCCGCTGGCGGGCCGGAGCCCATCCCGAAGGCGGCCGCGGCGCCGTCGCCGTCTCCCCGGCGGGGGCGGGCGGGCGCACCACCAGCATCCACCAGACGGAGGGCGCGGCGCCAAGCATTCCCAAGGAGGAGGATGGTTGCAGCGCCAGCGAGTGGGGCGGCACGCGCCACCGCGGATTGAGCGCCGCCGCGGCGGCGTTGCGAGCCTCCGGACGGCGGTACTCCTGGAGCAGGGCGCGGAGGGCCGGCGGGAGGGCGGCGAAGGGGACGCTGCCCCCTTCCTCAACCGTGTCGCGCAGCGCCCGCGGCAGGGAGGCGAAGACCGCCGGGAGCGGCGGCACGAGGGTATCGGTGGGCGGGCCGGTGAGTGGCGGGCGCATCCCGGGCGGGCAGGCGCCGGCCAGCTTCCCGATCAGCCGGGTGGTGTCCATCAGCGGCGGGTCAACGACCGGCCCGCAAAGGACGAACCCGCCCCGGCCATCGGCGCGCCATGTCAACTCCAGCATCTCCGCGAGACCCGCCATGAGGTCCGCCAGGGGACACTCGTGCGCGCCGAGAGTGACCGGCAGGGTCGCCACGTGCTCCTCGGCGGCGAGCCTCACCCCGGTGATGCGGGCGATCTGCGCCAGGAGGCGGTCGGGCGTCTCCACGGCGGTGAGGGTGACGCTGACCGCGGGGATGCCCTCGGGAAGAGCCACCTCGCGCGCCGCCCGGGCGGGCAGGAGCCAGAGGAGAGCGATCGGCAGGAAGAACCAACAGCGCGGCCGGACCGCAACCGAAGGCCGGGCATTGGGAACACCCGTCTGGCGAGCGGCGCGGCCGGAGACCGGGTATGTGAACATACCCGTCTGGCGAGCGGCGCGGCGCCGCTGAGCGTCCT
>JACQGM010000346.1 GCA_016199585.1 Armatimonadota bacterium | reverse complement strand
TGCTTCGGTTCGGCACCTCAGCATGACCGGTGCGGGGGCTGCCGCGGTGGTGCCGGGCGGGGTCAGAGCCATGGTCCACGGCAGGCGGCAGCTCGTATATCACTGGCCCCCCCCCAAAAAAACGCCCGCGCTCCGGGCGCGCACAGCGCGCCCGGAGAGGGTAAAAGGACTAAATGGTAATAATTATTCATGAGAAGACCTGGCGAGCCGGAAACCAAGGACGTTGTAGCTGCCGTCGCGGGAGTTCCAGTTCCGGCTGCACGCGCGCGCGAAGTCGCGGAAGTCGCCCCAACTCCCGCCGCGGGACACGCGGGGCGAAGTATCGTTTGGATCTTCTCGCCCGTCATCCACACGATACGGGTATGGCTTGTAAACACTGCTCGTCCACTCCCAGACGTTCCCCGCCATGTCCAGACACCCATAGGGCGACGCCCCGGCCGAGAACTGACCCACCGCGGTGGTTCGCTTCAACCCTCCATCCCGCGTGTTCGCCTTCTTGGGATCCCATTCGTTCCCCCAGGGGTAGGTCCTTCCGTCGGTGCCCCGCGCCGCCTTCTCCCACTCCGCCTCGGTGGGCAGGCGGCACCCCGCCCATTGCATGTAGGCGGCCGCGTCGTTCCAAGAGACATTCACCACCGGGTGGTCCTCCCCGCCCTGCCCGTCGCGCATCTGCCGCCCGGTTTCCTGGCAGAACCGGCGGTACTGAGCCACCGTCACCTCGCACTTGCCGATCCAGTAGCCGGGGAGGTTCACCTTGTGCGCGGGCTTCTCGTTGTCTCCGCCGTTGTCGCTCCCCATCGTGAACTCCCCGGCGGGCACGGAGACGAACTCCATCCCATCCTTGGGGTTCACCCACGTCTGGAACTTGCCGGTGATGAGCGGCGGTGCGCCCCCACCCGGAGAAGGGAGTGCCGGCGGCGGGGTGAGCTGCGGCGGCCGGGCGGGCGCGGGGGCCGGAGCCGGCACCGGCTCCACCGCCAGCGCCGGCACGCGCTCCAGGCGGACCACGCCGGTGCTCCCGGCCGCCCCCGGGGTGGCCGTCACCTTCAGGCGCGCGGGGAGGTAGCCCGGCTTTCGCAGCTCGATCTGGTAGGGCGTGGGGCCGGAGGCCGTCGGGAGGGCGATGCGACAGGGGCTCGTGCCCACCACCTCTCCCCCGATCACCACCTGGGCGCCCTGGGGATTGCTTTGCACATCCAGCGTTGCCGTCGCCGCCGGGGGCTTCTCCTGCTCCACGATCATCGGCCGCGGTGCGGGCGCGGGGGTTCCCGCGCCGAACGGGAAGAAGAGCATCTGCCCCTCGCCCTGCTCCCGGTCCAGGTGGGCCACGGGCGTCTGATGGCCGTCGGTGACGATCGGGACGCTCGTGCCGAGGTAGGCGGCGAGTTCCTGCATCGTCACCACCCCGTCGCCCCCGGCGGGCTGCGAGTCGGCGCCCAGGGTACCCGCCACCGGCCGGAGGGCATCGAGCAGCTTCTTGGTGAAAGCGCCGTGGCCCAGCTCGGCGTTCTCCTCCGCCTCCTCACCGGCGGACCCGGCGGCGATGATCCCGAGCATCGGCCGGAAGGCGGTCTGCCTCAGATGGTAAGGAACCGAATCGAGCGGCCCGCCCTTGATGGCAAGGCCGCTGTAGCAGGCGTCAATGAGGAAGAGCTTGTGCCGGGCGTCCATCAGCAGCGCATTCCGGCGCAACTCGGTCATCGGCACGCACTGCGCCTCCACGCGCGCCGGGCGCTTCAGGTCCGCCTGGGCGAGCCGGGCATCGGCGGGCACCAGGTAGCCGCTCTGTCCCCCCTGCGGTAGGTCCACGGTGTGCCCGTGGCCGGAAAAGAAGAAGAGGATGCGGTCGTCCGGCCCGGTCTTGTCGGCGACATCGGTGAGGGCCTTGAGGATGGCCTGCTTGGTGGCGGCGCCGTCGAGGAGGAGCGTAACGTTCTGCGCGGGGAAGGCGTAGTGTTCCACCAGGAGCGCGCGGACCTCCTCGGCGTCCTTCACGGCGAAGTTGAGGGGCCGCAGCGGCCCGCCCGGCCGGTAGCGGTTGATGCCGATGACGAGCGCCCAGGAGGTGCCGTAGATCGGCCCGCCGCGCTCGGCCTCCAGGGCGCGCACCGCCACGCTGCGCGGGGCGTTCTCAGCCTGCAAGAGGCGGGCGGGAAGAAGCCCCCCCAACACCAGCACGCTCAGGCAGCACACCCGTCTCATTGAGGCCCTCCTCCGGCTCGCGCGGCGGCGGGGGCGCCGCCGCCTCTCAGACGCTCTCCGCGCGCCCGATGTTCAAGGAGAGCATTCGGCAAGCGGCGGGACCCTCCTGCCCCGCAATGATGAGGAGCGAGCCTCAGAACGTCTGGCCCACGGTGAAGTGGGTGCGGAAGGTCTCGCCGTAGGCGAAATCGAGCCGCAGCGGGCCGAGGGGCGTCAGGTAGCGGACGCCGACTCCGACGCCGATCCGGGGCGAGAAGCCGCTGCTCTGGCGGAACGGGGTGGTGAAGTCGTCGCTCGGCACGAACTGGAAGTCGCTTCCCCAGGCGTGCCCGGCGTCCACGAAGGCCGCGCCGATCAACCCGCGGCCGAGGGGCCAGCGCAGCTCCGCGTTGGCGGCCACCAGGTTCCTCCCCCAGAACCGGTCTTCCAGGTAGCCGCGCAGGTTGTTGACGCCGCCGAGGAAGTACTGCTCGAAGAAGGGCAGCTCACCGACGGTCGTGCCGGCCAACACGCGGAAGGCGAGAACGCGCGTGCGCTCGCGCTCCGCTCCCTCCGCCGGCGTCAGGACGCGCGGGCGGTTCAAGGGCAGGTAGGCGCGCCATTCCGCTTGCGGCTTCAGCATCAGGCCCGAGGCATCGCTGGAGGCCCGGCTGACCCAGCCCGCGTCCGCCGCGGCGACGGCGTAGCTCCCGAGAGTGGGGTAGAGGAGCGCGTCGCGCCGGTCTCGAGAGAGCTGCGCCCCGACGGCGAGGAGGGAGCTGTCCAGGCTCGGCACGCCGGGTTGCAGGAACTCCGTGGGGAGGTTGAAGACATCCACGGCCTCATAGCGCGTGGTCAGCGAGAGGCGGCGCCCCTGGCGCAGGTCGTCCACCAGACCGAGCTGCAGGCCGTTGTGCCGCTCGAAGTACCGGTCCAGATCGAGCGTGGTGTTGGAGAGCACTCGCTGCGAGAAGCGGAACTCCACCAAGCTGAAGGCGCGCGCCTGGTAGCCGATGCGCCGGATCAGCGGCGGGGCCGCGTAGGCCACCTCGCCCCCCAGTTGGGCCTGGATGCTGCTGATGTTCAGGCCCACCTGGAGCTGCTCCGCGCGCCCCCGGAAGTTCTTCTCCTCGAAGCGGACGGTGCCGACCAGGCTATCCCGGGGGCTGTAGCTGAGGCCCAGATTGATCGCCCGGCTCCGCGCTTCCTCGAAATCCCAGCTCACGACGATGTCGCCGCCGGGAGTGAAGGTCACCACCGGGTCAATCCGCTCGAAGAGCCCGAACTGCTGCAGGCGGACGAAGTCGCGCCGGAGGGCGTCCTCGGTGAAGAGATCTCCCGGCTCGAGTTCGATGGCTCGCCGCACGATGCTCTCGCGCACGCGGCGCAGCCCGCTGATCTCCACGTCGGCCACCCGTGCCTCGTGGATCGGGATGATCAGGATCCCCTCCGGTGAGACCTGCGGGTCGCCCACCCGGGCCACGTAGCCGCGCTGGCGATAGGCCGTCTCAATCGCCTGGATACGCCGGACGAGCGTCTGGCGACTGAAGAGCTCTCCCGTCTGGAAGTCCACGATCCGCTGCAGCTCCTCCGCCGTGAGCACCGTGTTGCCGGTGAACTGGACGCCGCGCAGGGCCGGAAGCTCCTCCACCACGAAGGTGATCCGGGCGCCCTCGGGGGTGATCTCCACTGCGGGCGGGGCCACGGCGCGGAAGAACCCCTGGCGCCGGAGCAGCTCCGCGTCACGCTCCAACTCCTGGCGCGTCACCGTGACCCCCGGCCGCACGCCGATGAGCGTGAGGATCGACTCCCGGCTCACCCGCTGGTTGCCCCGGATCTCCACCGCGGCCACCCGAACCCCCTCCGGGGGGATCACCTCCGGCCCGCCGACCGCGGCGTGCCCCGGCCCCGCCAGCGCCAGCGCCAGCGCCAACAGACCGCTCCCGACCAACAACTGCCGTAACTGCATAGGCTTCTCCGCGTCGTCCTCCCCCTTGGTAGGCGCTCGCCACCCGGTTCCCCGGTCCTTCGTCCACACCAGGATCGTGCCGATGACGGCCGCAGTTCCGGTGCCCCGAGGGGCATCCCCGCCCACGGCGCACGCCGGGTGATCCACGCCCCTACTTACCCGCGCGGGCGAGGGACCAAACCGGGGAGGAGAGCAAGGAACGTGGCGCAGATTCCTGGATCGCAGGTTGCCCGACCCGTGTCCTTAGCCGGGAGGGAAAACCGCTCGGTTGCGCACGCAACCGCACCCGCAGCCAGGCGTTGATTTCCGCTGAGACGCTATGTTATAATCCAGGCTGCACGGCACCCGGCGGCCAAGATCCACGATGTGTTGTTCGGTGACACCACCGCACTGTGCGCCAAGCCCGGTGCCGAACGTGCCACCTGCCCCGGAGCGGGCGGAGAGCAACGCATCCATCCCACCGCAGGGGGCCGGGAAGGAGGAACTGCATGGCTGATGCCATCCGCACAGAGGGCTTGACCAAGGAATACGTGAGCGCTTCCGCCGCTCGCGTGACGGTAGCCCTGAAGGACCTCTCCCTCGAAGTTCAGGAGGGCGAGATATTTGGCTTCCTCGGACCCAACGGCGCCGGGAAGACCACGACGATCAAGATCCTGCTGGGGCTGATCTTCCCCACCGCCGGGCGCGCGTGGGTGCTGGGCAAGGAGATCTGGGACACGGCGGTACGCTACGACATCGCCTTCGTTCCCGACAGCCCTTACTTCTACGATTTCCTCACCGCCGAAGAGCTGGTCCGCTTCCACGGCAGGCTCTTCGGGCTGAAGGACAAGGTGCTCAACAAGCGCATTGACGACCTCCTCGACCTGGTGGGCATGGCGGGTGCCCGCAACCGGCGGCTGCGCGAGTACTCCCGCGGCATGTTCCAGCGGGTGGGCATCGCCCAGGCGCTGGTGAATGACCCGAAGGTGCTCCTCCTCGACGAGCCGACCTCCGGCCTCGACCCGATCGCCCAGCGTGAAGTGCGCGACGTCATCCTGAAGCTGCGCGACCAGGGCAAGACGATCCTCCTCTGCTCGCACCACCTTTCGGACGTCGAGCGCATCAGCGACCGCGTCGCCATCCTGAACAGGGGCAAGCTGGAGCGCATCGGCCGGCTCGATGACCTGCTGGCTGCCGAGCGCGTGGAGATTACCGCCGAAGACCTCACCGAGGCCGCCTCCGGCCAGATCGCGGAGTTGGCGCAGGAGTCGCGGCGGCAGAACGGCCGCATCGTCGCCTACGAAGAGCGCCGCGACGTGATCGCCGCGATCATTGACGTCGTGCGCGGCGCCAACGGCCGCCTGGTCTCTCTCATCCCCCAGCGTCAGACCCTGGAGGATCTCTTCGTTCGCATCGTGCAACAGGAGGAGGCTCAATGAGAATCACGGCACTCGCCGTCAACACGTTCCGCGAGGAGGTGCGGCGGAAGGTCTTCCTCTTCCTGCTCCTCTTCGCCGGCGTCATGATCGCCACGTCCTGGATCTTCAGCTTCTTCACCGGCACCGAAGAGATGAAGATCATCAAGGACATGGGGCTGACCTCCATCTGGCTCGCCGGCACGATCATCGCCATGGTGATGGGGATTCGCATGATCCCCGGAGAGATCGACAAGCGGACCATCTACACGATCCTCTCCAAGCCGATCAGCCGCACCGAGTACCTCCTCGGCAAGTTCTTCGGCGGGGCGCTCACTCTGGCGGCGAATACCGCGATCATGGCCGTGGTCTTCATGACGGTGGTCGCAGTGAAAAGCCACCAGGTGGAGCCGCCGCAGCCGGTGGACTTCCGGCTGCTGGGGCAGGTGCTCCTCGCCTATCTGCAGTTCTGCCTGCTGCTGTCCATGACGCTGATGTTCTCCACGTTCCTGACGCCGATCATGAACGGCGCCATCTCGCTCTTCGTGCTGATCGTCGGCAACCTCTCCGATACGCTGCTCGACGTCATCAAGCTCTCCAAGAACATGGTGGTGGAAGCCGGACTGCGGGTGCTCTACTACCTGGTGCCCAACTGGCAGAACTTCAGCGTGCAGGATGCGCTGGTGCGCGGCGATGAGAAGGTCGCCTTGGCATACGTGGCGAAGATCGCCCTCTACGGGATCCTCTACACGGTGATCTTGCTCATCATCGCCGCGCAGTCGTTCCGAAACCAGGAGGTATAATATGCGACCTCCGGCGAAGAAATGGCCCTTGCTGCTGATCGCGCCGCTGCTGCTGGCGATCGCGTTCACGGATCTGAGCCTGCAGCGCGACAACCTGGTGTTCGACAAGGAGGGCCAGGCGGTCTTCAACGCCGACGGCTCGCAGCGGACCCGGTACCGCAGCCTCGCCACCCTCATCCCGACGACCGAGCGGCGCAACATCCTCAGGAACCTCAGCCACCTGAACCTGGGAGTGCTGCTCGGCCTCAAGTCGGCGCTGGCCGACATCCTCTGGGTGAGGGCGGATGGCTACTTCCACAGCGGGCGCCACGACCGGATCATGCCGCTCTGCCATCTGATCACCTGGCTCGATCCGCAGTTCCTGGATGTCTACGTCATCGGCGGCTGGCACATGGCCTACAACTTCCTGGACCAGCGCTACATCCCCGCCGCGGTGGAGTTCCTGGAGAAGGGCATCCTGAACAACCCGGGCAAGTCAGAGCTGCACTTCGAACAGGGGAACATCTTCTTCGATAAGGCGCACGACTTCCCCGCCGCCGCCAAGCGCCTCCAGGAAGCCAACGACATGGGCCTGACCCCTCCCGGGAAGCGGCACCTGGTGGCCCATGCCCTGGAGAGCGACGGCCGCATTCCGGACGCCGTCAAGAAATGGGAAGCCCTCTGGTCCGAAGAGATGGCCACCGGCCAGTGGCAGTTGGCCGACGTCTCCAAGCACAACCGCGACCTGACCATCTGGCGCGTCAACGACCGCACCATTCGCTCCCGGAACCCGCTGAATGTCAAGTTCGACTTCACCTGGTCCGTCCCCAAGCCGCGCGTGCTTCGCCTCGAGGGGAGCACCAATCTGCCCCGCTACACCCGGGTCAACGTCACCGTGCGCGACAAGGACTGGCGCGAGCTGCTCAGACAGCACCGCGACATCATCTGGCAGGTGGTGAACCTGACGCACTTCTGGGACAACCTGGTTGTCAAGGAGGACGGCTCGTTCGCCAGTTGGAACAAGGCCGAGAAACTCGATATTGACCGGGTGGACCTGAGCAGCGAGCCGGCCAAGTACCCGCTCTCGTCGGACGAGTTCGAAGTGGCCCTCACCCTCAACCCGCGGTTGCAGCCGGTCCAGATCCAGGACACCACGAACTGGAGCGGCGAGGGTCTCACCGGGCCGCACGTCACGGAGATCAACGGCATCCGCATGATCCACAAGACGTTCACCGTCACCAAAGCGCAGTTGCTGAAGGAGGCGGCCGTCGCCGCCGCCCCGGCCGCCGGGACCGGATCCCCGAACCCGTGAGTGCCAGGCAGGGGCCACCCGGTCTCGCCACCGGGTGGCCCCCCTGGCGTGTCATCCCGCCACCGTCCGTCGCGCCCCCTCGCCCGTGGTTGCCTCCCTCGCCCTCCTGTGGTATAGTATCGGTCGAAGGAGGCCGAAGTGAGCATCCGCACGTCCTTCCGTGAGCTTCTTGCGTTCTACCAGGACCACCTCACCCGCCAGGTGATGCCCTTCTGGACCCGGCACTGCATTGACCGGGAACACGGCGGCATCAACAACGTCGTCGCCGACGACGGCACCCTCCTCTCCACCGACAAGGTGATGTGGTCCCAGGGACGCGCGCTCTGGACCTTCTCCGTCCTCTACAACGAGTACGACCACAACCCCGATTGGCTGCGTGTCGCCGACAACATCGCCCGCTTCGTCATGGACCACGGCCGTGACGAGAAGGGCGCCTGGATCTTCCGCCTGGCCCGGGACGGGAGCGTGGTCGAGCCGGCGAAGAGCATCTACGTGGATGGCTTCTGCACCTACGGGCTCACCGAGTACGCCCGCGCCAGCGGCAGCCAGCGGGCACTCGACCTCTGCCTGGAGACGTTCCGCCGCACCAGCCCGCTGCTGCGAGACCATGCCACCCTCCCCACCGCGCCCCTCCCGATCCCCCCCGGCGTGCAGGCGCACGGCCCCTCGATGCTCTTCTCACTCGTCTACCATGAGCTGGGCAAGCTGACGGGCGACCGTGAGATCCGCGACCGCGGGCTGGAGTTGGCCGACATCGTCATGACGCAGCACCTCAAACCGGAGCGGCAGGTGCTGCTCGAGTTCGTCCGCCCCGGCGGCGCCCCGGCCGAGGGCGACGTGGGCAAGACCTTCGTGCCCGGGCACGCCATCGAGAGCATGTGGTTCATCGAGCGCATCTACCGAGAGCGCGGCCGACAGGAGGGAGTCGGCCTGGCGTTGGACGCGATCCGCTGGCACCTGGAGAAAGGCTGGGACGCGGAGTACGGCGGCATCTTCCTCGCCCGGCACACCGAGGGGGGCGCGCCGGCATGGCTCTCCCCGGAGAACAAGCCGTGGTGGTGCGCCACCGAGGCGCTCTATGCCTGCCTGCGCGCCCACGAGCTCACCGGGCAGCCCTGGTGCATGGAGTGGTACTGGCGCGTCCACGACTACGCCTTCCGCACGTACCCGGACCGGGAGCACGGCGACTGGCACCAGAACCTCGATCGCCGGGGGCGCATCATGCCGCCGCTCTACAAGAACATGGCGGTGAAAGACCCCTACCACCTGCAGCGCGCGCTCATCTACGCCATCCACACGCTGAGGAACCTGGCGGCTCGGGAAGCGGGACATGACGAGTGATCCGTGAGGAGTGATGTACGGCGGGCGACGTGCGGAGCCGGGATCATCCATCACCGTCCACTCGTCACTCCTCGCGCTTCACCGGGTCACGTACAGCAGCGCCTCCAGGATAGCGGGCACGATGGACGTGACGCACACCTCGCCGTCGCAGGCGTGGCCGTTGAGGGGGAAGGGGTGGGCGTCGGGGGCGTTCACCGCGGGGAGCCAGCCCCCGTAGCCCGGAACGCCCCTCTCGTCGCACTGGGCGGCGGGGGCGACGCGCGCCAGGTAATCGCCGAGCTGGGCGTAGAAGCGGTCGTTGGCCAGCTTGCCCAGGCGCTGGAGGGCGGTGATGGGGGCCACGCAGTCGCTGAGGGGCGCGGCCAGCCCGCGCCACTCGCCGTTGGCGAGGAGGAGGCCGCGGGTGCGCCCCGCGCACCACTCCAGGTCCTTCGGCACCAGGGCGAAGAAGAGCGCGGGCGCCAGCATCTCCGCCATCTCCTGGTAGCGTTTCCCCTGGGTCGCCTGGTAGCGCATCACGCAGTATTCGATGGCGCGCACGAGCGAGCGCACCTCCAGGCCCCGGCGCAGCGGGTCGCCGTCGCGCCAGGACATCTGGTGGTAGACGTGGTGCAGCAGCCACTTCTCCGCGTCTTCGCGCACGATCTCGTAGCGCCGATCCTCGGTGAGTTGGCGGAAACGCTCCAGGACGATGAGGATGTTCACGTTGGCGGCCTCCGTGCGGTCGGCGCCGGAGTAGGGAAAGCTCATCTCCTCGTCGTGCCGTCGCTTGCCGCGACGCCGCTCGTAGTCCATGCGGCTCTTACGCACGCGCAGGTAGAGGCCGAGAGCATCGCCCGCGGCCCGGCGCAGGCGGACGTCGTCCACGCGCTCGGCTTCCCGCCGCTCGAGGTAGAGGCGCACGAGCGCGTCCGTGCAGAAGCCGGCGCCGTCGTAGTGGAACCCCTCCCCCAGGGTGCCGAAGTCGTCGCTGCGGGGGTCCCAAAGCTCCGGGATGTGACCGTCCCTGCGCTGCGCGCCGATGACGAAGTCGGTGATGGCGAGGGCGCGCTCGCGCATCCAGTCCTGGCGGAAGCGCACCCAGCAGCGGTAGAGGGCGCAGGCGAGGGCCATGTTGCCGTAGAGGTGCAGGGCGCCGCCGTCGCCGCTGCCGGGCGCGCGCTCGTAGCGGCGGGCGCGGATCGGGTAGCCCTTCCCCGCGATGAAGGGCGCCCCCCGCTCGAGGAACTCGAGCGTCATCGCCAGCGCCTCTTCCGGCGGCCGGATCGTCGGATAATCGAAAGTGAACCCGGTCGCCTTCATCCACTCGCCCGCCAGGTTCCGGTAGCGGCCCACAACCGCCCAGATCTGCACCGGCAGTCGGTACGTCCGTCCGGCCCGGTAGGGGATGGAGAGCCGGGATCCCTCGGGCGGGGCGGCGGCCTCCGGCGGCTCGGCACGCCCGAGGAGGCGCCGCCAACCGCGCCGCTCGTCGGCCGCCGCCTCCCCTGCCGGACGGACGAAGCCCGGACGGCTGCGGCCTTCGCCGCAGCCCGCGGACACCCGCCGCGTCTCGGGATCGTAGTGGAAGAAGAGGTCTCGGTAGCACTCCGAGAGGGGGAATCCCAGGGCCAGCACGTGATCGTCGGCACGACGCGGGTCGCCCATGAGCAGCGGCACGCCCATGGCGTTCGCGTGGGCGAACCCGCGGTCGGTGACGACCTCCCCGGCGATCCACGGGTAGGCGGCCGGGAGGAAGCCCTTGTGGGGCAGGCAGGAGAGAGTGACCACACCTTCCCAGTCGCGCTCGCTCTGGAAGGTGCACGCCAGGTCGAGGAAGGGCCGACCGGTGGCGAGGGTCAGGCTCACCTCAAAGCGCAGGGGTCCCTCGCCGCCGGGGAAGTGCAGGCGCACCCCGGCGGCGTCCTCCTGCGCCACTGCCACTCGGGGGAGCGGTACCGATCGCTGCTCCTTGCCGTCATCGCAGAAGAGGAGCGGCGAGGGCGCGGAGAGCAGCTCGTACTCGCCGCCCGCGCACAGGCTGGAGAGAAGGTAGGTATCCCCTTCCCTGCGCAGCGTCGCGGAGAGGCGGTCGTTGACCAGGGTAATGGTATCCGGCGCTTCCTCCCGCCCCCCTTCGCGCTTCACGCTCGTTCTCGCCATGGCTCCCCATCCAGAGCGCAGACTGCCGATGGCAGACCGCGTCGGTCCCCTATTCCACGCTGCGCGCGCGCCTCCTTTCGAGAAGCCCGGACTCCGGGGCTGCGGACCCCGCCGGTGGCGGTCGCTCGGGCCGAAGCTCGCAGGCACGGGCGGCATGTCCCCGGAGGCTTGCCCGGCGCCGGCAGTGGGTATGCTCACTGGAGGGCGATCGCGTATCGCGCGCCGGATGCGCGCGTTGGGTGCCCGCTGCTCTGCCGACCGTTCTGAAGCGCAGCCCGCGAAGCCCGAGCGGGAGCCGAGTCGATCCGTAAGCTGCTCGAGCGCGGCGGCACGGCGACCACCGAGCGCGCCGAGCCATAGTCCGAAGGCGGCTCCGGGTACGGCACCACCTCCGGCGGGACGGCGGCACTCCCGGCCCGGCATCGGAGCGCCGGGGCACCCGGCGGGGGCGGGGCGGGGGGGCGCACGCAGCCCTCGCGCCGGGGGTCTCTCCGCCCGATTCTCGGGCG
>JACQGM010000323.1 GCA_016199585.1 Armatimonadota bacterium | reverse complement strand
GCAGGATGTGCTCGGTGCCGCCGGGCGTCCCCTCGGTGCGCGGTACGGTGCTGCACGTCAGTTCCGCCGGGTCCAGGCTCGGCAAGTAGATGGTGAAGGTAGCGCCCCGGCCCGGCTCACTGTCGGCGTAGACCGCGCCGCCGCTCTGACGGACGATCCCGTAGACGGTGGAGAGCCCGAGGCCGGTGCCTCTGCCTGCCTCCTTGGTCGTAAAGAACGGTTCGAAGATGTGAGAGAGGGTCTCGCCATCCATGCCGCAGCCGGTGTCACTGACGGATAGCCGAACATAGTGGCCCGGCGTGATCCCCTGGCGCAAGGGCGTGTGGGTGCCGTTGATGTCGACGTTCACCGCCTGGATCGCGAGCGTGCCACCGGTCGGCATCGCGTCGCGCGCGTTGACCACCAGATTCATGATCACCTGCTCGATCTGCCCGACGTCCGCCCGTACGTAATCCAGTTCGGCGTCGCAGCCCACCTCGACCGCGATGTCCTCGCCGACCAGGCGACGCAGCATCTTCCCCATGTCAGCGATAATGGCGCTGAGGCGGAGCACTCTGGGCTCGAGTATCTGTCGGCGGCTGAAAGCGAGTAGTTGGCGCGGCAGCGCCGTGGCACGCTCGGCAACCCTGGCCATCTGCTGCGCATAGTGATGCCTGGGGTCTTCCGAGTCGAGTTTCGAGAGAAGGAGCTCGCTGTAGGTAAGGATCGGCATCAGGAAGTTGTTGAAATCGTGGGCGACGCCGCCGGCCAACCTCCCGATGGCCTCCATCTTCTGGAGGTGGCGCACTTCTTCTTCGAGGCGCTTCCGCCCGCGTATGTCCTCGGCGAGCGTGGAGAGGAACTCGACGTCTCCATCCGCCCCGCGGTGGGCCAGGATTACCTGCTGGACAGAGATCTCACGGCCGGAGCGACTGAGAATCGTGGTCTCGCCGCTCCACATGCCTTCGCGGATGGCGGTGGGCAGCGCTTCACTGGTTATCATTCTCCGCACGCCCGTAGAGTAGACATCAGGCAGGACTGCCTCGGTGATGGCGTCTTCCGTGATCTCGAGGAGCCGCTGTCCCGCCGGGTTGAGGAAGAGGAAGCGGCCGCGCGCGTCCATGGTGGCTACCAGGTGGGGCACCGCCGAGACGATGGCAACCAGGCGGTCGCGCGCGGCTTCCTGCTGGCGCCGGGCGGAAACGTCCTGCTTCACGGCGATGAAGTGGGTGATGCCCTCTTCACCGCGCACCGGGGTGATCGTCATCTCCTCGGGGTAGAGCGACCCGTCCTTCCGGCGGTTTGTCAGCTCGCCGCGCCATACCTGGCCAGACTTGATGGTTTCCCACAATCCGCGGTAGAAGGCGGCGTCCTGTTTGCCGGAACGGAGGAAGCGTGGGTTCGCACCGGCCACTTCCGCCCGCGAGTAGCCTGTCAACTGGGTGAAGGCGGGGTTGCACCAGAGGATGCTGCCCTCTCGGTCGGTGATCAGCATGGCGTTGGCCGCGGCGTTGAGCGCTGCGCCTTGCAGGCGCAATTGCCCCTCGGGCCGGGCGCGCTCCGTGGCGTCGAGGCCAAACCCGATAATCCGCTCTAGCTGGCCGTCGTTGCTGTAGCGGTTGGCGGTGGTGAGCTCCAGGAATACCTGCGTGTCGGGACCACGCGCCAAGACCAACGGGTAGTCACGCACGTCGCCGGCTGCCAGGCGCCGGCGCAGGTTGTCGGCGGCGGCTGTTCCCCCCGCTTCAGAGAACGCTTCCCAGAGGTTGCGGCCCTGAAGCGCGTCGGGCGAGCAGCCGATAAGGGCGGCACCTTCGTTGATGAAGAGGACGGTTCCATCGGTTGCCAACTCGAATACCAGCGAGGATACGCGGCCGACCAGGCGACGGTAGCGCGCTTCACACGTGCTGACGGCCTCGCGCGCCTCCCGCAGCAGGATCGCTATCACGCTGCCGGGGTCCGCCGCCCCATCAGGGGATCCCTGCGCGCTGGCCTGGAACTGGCGCTCGACGCCAGCCAGCCGCGCGATGGGGACCTCCGTGATGAGGGGGGCGCGGCGGCGGGGGATCCCGCCGCCGCTGATCTCCTCGAACCCCTCGATGCCAGCCGGAGCCCGCCCCGATGGGGGCGGGCCAGTGCCATCCTCGCTCCCTTTCATACGCTCGTTCCCTCTCAGTCTCCGCGCGTGTTACTTCCGGACGGCGCCGAGAACGCAGCGCGCTCCAATCTGGCCAGCCTCTCCTCGATGTCTCCGAGGGATGCCTCCCCGGCAGGCTGCTGAGAGTTCCCGCTGAGGAAGGCGTTGCCGGACCACCAATCAATGCCCATCTCGCGGGCCCTATCCACCGAGCAGACCAGTAGGCGGATCTGAATGGTGAGCAGCTCCACGTCTACCAGGTTCACCTTGATGTCACCCGCGATGACAAGCCCCTTGTCCAGCACTCGCTCCAGGAGGTCGGCCAGACTTGTGCTCTCGAGCGAGTGTGTGGTCGCGCGCTGTACTGCCATGTCGGTCTCCTTAGAACAGCTTGCCGATCGGGCCGAGGTCAATGTTCAGGTCCTCTTCCTCCAGGCCGAACTCGATCCGCAGGCGATCGAGGGTCTCGGCCTGGCGCATGAGCGTCAGGCCCAGGTTCTCGATCTGCCGGTCGCTCAGACCGCCGGCCTCAACCCGGCGCACCGCTTCGCGCTCCAGCAACTCGTGCAGCAGCTTCACCAGGGTGAGCACCAGTTGCGCCAGACCGTTCTTCGCGCGCTCGGCGTCCAGGTGGAGGCGGCGGGGCTCGCAGTGACCTCCGCCGCTCCGCTGCACTCGCGCTTGCAGTGCCTGGACCAAGCCCGCCGTCGCCGCGGGCTCCCCCCCGACGATCTCAGTGTGGTCCATCGGTCACTCCCGATCCGAGCCCGATGCCGCTGCGGACTGCGCCCCGGCTGGCCGGCCCGCTCGTGACGTTGGGGCGCTGACCCCGGGCAACCGAGGTGAGTACGAGTTGCAGGCCCAGGTAGATCAGGTCAACATCAGCAACCGAGATCACCGCCTCGCCGACGATGACGGCACCCTTGTTCAGTACCCGATCCAGGGCCTCGCAGAGCGACACGCGCTCCTGATCATCAAGCCTGGCGCCGGCCGGCCACTCCCTATCCGCCCCCTCAGTGATCCCCGCCGGGGGATGAATCGTAGACATACTCGTAATCGCCGTCCTCCTCTGATTCGTCGGTAGCGCTGCCGTCGTCGGGGATGCCCGCGATCCCCTGGAGGCGGTCGAGGCGGTCCAGGAGGGTGGCCTCGCGCGCTTGGAACTGCGCCTCGGAGATCGACCCGGCGTCCAGCATCAGGTAGAGCTGCATCAACTGCGCGGCGATGGCATCCGCTTCTTGGCGCAGATCCTGTTCGGCGGCGTTGCGGATCTCACGGAAGATCCAGAAGATCCCGTGCACCGGCGCCAGCAGCACGTCGTCCACGAGCAACACGGTAGGATGCCCCCCTCTCCTCTAGGTGCTGAGGTTGATCTCGACGAAGTTGTGGGGAGGCCAGGGTCCCGTGAACTCAAAGGCGTAGCTCGCGTTGAAGAGCGAGGCCGCGCGCAGCACGGCGCTCTCGAAAGCTTGCTGGCTACCCCGGTCAATGAGGCAGGCGAGGTTGGCGATCTCCTTCTCGCTGCGCACTTTGCCGGTCTTGATCTCGTGGCAGCAAGTGGAGAGGATGCCGCTCACCCGCCCCTCGCACGCCGTGCGCTCGCGGGCGACGGTCTGCTCGAAGAGCTGGCCCAGCTCGATCTTCTCGTCGCGTGTCGGCTCGCGCCCGTCCGAGAAGACGCGGTCGCGGGCGGCGCCCAGGGGCGGATGCGCCGCTACCAGGTGTTCATAGAAGTTGGGCACATCCCAGGTGATGCGCACTCCCATTTCCACCCTACCACTGACCCGGCGCAACTGCGCCGTGAGGGGCCGCGCATTGCGCGCCAGCAGACGCCGGGCCGCCGGGCCGTCATCGGCGACCAGGCCGAAGGACATCGGCAGGACATCTGATTGCGCCGCCAGCCAGCGCAGCACCCGGTGGTGCGCAGCCAGGTTGGCGCGGTCGGGGCGGATGCGCGCGCCGTTGATGTCGCTGACGACGAGGGCCGCACGCCCGCCGCCGATCGCATAGACCGGGCTGCCGTTGAGTCCGTGGCACTCGCCGGCGAGTGGCTCGGGGTCGGGCACGACGGCGTAGAGGTACTTCCTGACACCGCTGTTGACTCTGCCGGGCATGGGCGCCCTCCCTCCTTAGCTGTTAACGGCCGCCGGGCTCCGGGGCAGGGCCGCGGCGGGGCGGGCCACCACCTGGCGGGCGAGCCGCACGGACCTGACGCTCCCCTCTTCGATGCGAACGTGGAGCAGAGCGGCGCAGATCAGGCAGCGGATCTCGCCTTCGTAGCCGCTGTAGGCGTCGTCGAGCTCCACCTTGTGTCCACAGGAAAGGCAGTTGATCTTCATCGTCGTTGTCCTCCTCAGTATCGCAAGCGGAACATGCTCCCTCTGCGCTCGGGGATGTGCCTTGCGGCAGAGCTGCGGGGAGGCACTGACGGCAGCGCGGCGCCCCCTCGCTCACCAAGGGTTCTCAGCAGTTGGTCCTTCTCGGCCTCGATCTCACGGCAGCGCGCCGCCAGCATCTCGATCCGCCGGGCGGCGCTCGCCATTTCCTGCTGGCGGCGCGCCTTCTCCATCTCCAGACAACTGATCTGCATGAACGCTCGGTAGGGCTGCGCGGTCTGAGTCACCTGCCCGGAGTGGGTGTGAATGTCGCGCGCGCCTCTCGCTGCGATTGCCATTGCCAGGTCCTCCTCTCTGGTAGCCGGCGCCTGACGGACGGTGACCGTCAGCGTGCCACCCCGCAAACTTCGCGCATGGCCTGATCCAGTAGCTCAAGTGTCAGTGGCTCGCTGCCGCGGCGCACGCCGAAGATGTCCGTTTCGAGAACATCGCGGCACACCCAGTGGAACGTCGGGTCGTCGTAGGTCGGATGTGCCCCGCGGTAGGCCAGGACGCAGGCGATGGCGATGCAGGCGCGTATCGTGGGCCGGGCGCTGCTGCTGCCGAGGGCGCGCAGTGCTCGCACCAGGTCCACGATCATCTCCGCGTCGGCGGTGGCGAGGCCGGACTTCGCCACGGTGATCCGGACCTCCGTCTCACGGTCGTAGTGACCGACGTGGATGGTGACCAGGCGGTCCATCAGAGCATCCTGCATCTTGTGGACGCCGGCGTACTCCTCGGGATTGGAGGTGAAGATCGCCCGAAACCCGGGGTGCACCTCGACGTAGCCCTCGCCGGAGTGGCGTAGGCGCGGCAGGTTGAGGATCCGCTCGGAGAGGATACTCAGCAGGGCGTTGTTCGCCTCCGGGCGCGACCGCGTGAACTCGTCGTAGATGAGCGTGTCCCCGTTCTGGCAGGCCGTGGTAAGGCGGTTGTCCACCCACAGTGACTGCATCTCCTCCTCGGTCTTCAACACCGAGTGGATGAAGTTGTCAACCAGCTTGCTCTTGCGGTAGCCGGAATCGCGGCCGACCAGGTCGGAGCTGCTGAATTCGTCATCGCCGTGAATCAGCGTCACCGGGCGCCCGAGGTGGGCGGCGACGTGGAATGCCAGCGTCGTCTTCCCGGTGCCGGCCGGGCCGCAGAAATGGACCGGGTATCCCACTTCGAGGTAGGTGAGCGCCCGATCAGTCAGTTCCTGGACACACGGGGTGCAAACGAACGCGCTGCCGGGCTCTAAGAGGACAGCGTCAGCCTCAGCGGGCAGGCGCACGCGGGCGACAGGAGGATTCCGGATTTCTTCGGTCTTCATCGGTACACTCCGCAACGATCAGGTGGTGGGCTTCGGCTTGCGCTTCGGCGTCGGTGTGCTCGCGCCCTTTGGCGCAGGTTGTGTCCCAGGGCGCGTGTCACCAGGCGCAGTCGGGGCAGTCATTCCTGACGGGGCGTCCCCCGCCGATCCGGCAGTGGGAGCGGCGGTGGCTTCGCGTGCCGGCACCGGCGTGGCGTGCGGATCGGCACCCGGGATGCTGGCTGGTCTGGAGGTCGGTCCCGACTGTGGCACCGTGGGCATTTGCCCGACCCAAGCACGGCGCGAGCCGACCAAGTCATCGGTGAGCACTTGACGCAGGCGGGCCACTGCCATCTTCTGATCCGAGACGAAGGCAGCGCGCTCTGCCCGCGCTTTCTGTGCCGCCAACGCCCGTGCAGCCCGGAAGCCGACCCGGGCGTCGAGTACGGCATTGCGCCGCCGCGTCTCCCTGTCCTGACGCCTGGTGGCGGCGGTTCTGCGGTCTGCCCGCAGCGTGTCGATCTCGCCACGCAGGCGCGCCATGTCATCGGTCAACACGCCTCTGCTCTCCTTCCTGTTGCTCTTCCGTGGAGTCGTACGGGTGAGGACAAAGTGGTAGGCCGCAAGGCAACCGTCTCCATGCTCACACCCTGGTCCTCAGGGGGAACCCTCGCCCGGCGTGGCCGGCATCGGTGGCCGACGGGGGCCGGAGCGCATGGGCGCTCCTTGCCGGCGCCGCAGACCCTCGGGTCTTGGCGGCGAGGGTTCCCCCTACTGTTCTGACGGGCCGTGCGGCTTACGCCGGCGCGGCGGCACTGGCGGTGAGGCCGATCGCCTCCGCGTACTTCAGGTAGGTCTCCACCGACGCGATGACCACCCGCGCCTCGACGGACAGCAGCTCGATGCCGACGAGCGACACCTTGGCCCAGGCATCAATCACGATGCCCTTGTCCAGGAT
>JACQGM010000322.1 GCA_016199585.1 Armatimonadota bacterium | reverse complement strand
GTACCGCGCCGGCGGTGGGAGCTTCGCGTCGGTAGGCGACCTGCTCTCCGTGCCGGGCCTCGGCCAGGAGCAGGTGCGCGCCCTGGCCGACCGGGTCACGACCACGAGCGGCGCCCGCGTGGATGGGCGTATCAACGTCAATACGGCGAGCGAGCAGGTGCTGGCGGCCGTGCCGGGGATCGGCCCGGCGCTGGCGGCGCAGATCGCGGCGGTGCGCACCGAGCGCGAGACCGGCTTCGAGACCCTCGGTGACCTGCTCGCCCCGGACGCGCTCGATGCGGATGCGTTCCGGCAGGCGGCGCGCTATGTCGGCACGCGCTCGTCGGTGTTCCTGGTGCGCGCGATGGGCGCGGTGCCGGAGAGCCCGGCGGTGACGGCGGTGGAGGCGCTGGTGGAGCGCACGGATGGCGGCACGCGAGTGCTGCGCTGGGAGCGGGTGGACCGCGCCCCCGGCTGGATCGCCTGGGCGTGGCCCCGGCAGGCGGCGGATGAGGAGCAAGGCGCACTGTGATCGGAATTGACATCGGCTCCGGTGCGGTCAAGGTCGTGGTGCTGCGCCAGCACCGGGGTCGGCTGCTGGTGACGGGGATCGGCACGGCTCCGGTCCCCGCGGGTAAAGACACCGGTCCGATGGCCGACACGGCCGGCATGGCGCACGCCGTCCGCGCCGCGCTCGACCGCGCCGGCGTGCGGCGAGCCCGGGCGATGTGCGGCCTGCCTCGCCACGCCGCCGCCGTCCGCTGGCAGGTGCTGCCGGGCCGGCCTTCGCCCCAACTCGCGCAGGCCGCCATCCTCGAGGCCACCCGCACGCTCCCCTTTCCTCCCTCGGAGGTGGTGACGGGCATCGAGGTTCACGCCGCCGGCGACGAGCACCGGACGGCCACCGTGGTGGCCGGGGCGCGCAGCGCTGCGGTTGCCGCCTACCGGGCCGCCATCGCCGCCGCGGGCGTATCGCCCAAGGGCCTGTGCGTCGGCTCGCTGGCCGCTGTGGCAGGGGCCAACACGGAGGCGGCCCCCGCGGCCGGTGACGAGCCGTGGCTGCTGGTGGACATCGGCGCGCACTCGGTGGCAATGGAGATGATCGAGGGAGGCGTGGTGCGCACCAGCCGCGCGGCGATGTTCGGCGGCGACCGTCTGACGCGCGCGCTGGCCGCCGACCTGGGGTGCGCTGAGGAGGCCGCCGAGACGCGCAAGCTGGCCGATGGAATCGAGGGAGCCACCGCGGATGGCCCGGCCGTGGCGGAGTGGCTCTCGCAGCTCGCCACCGAGCTGCGCGTCCTGCTGGCCGGCCACGCCGCGGCCGGCGGCGCTCCCCCGCTGCGCCTCCGGCTGTGCGGCGGCGGCGGCGCGCTGGCCGGGCTGGCGCCTCGCCTGGAGGCCGCCCTGGGCATCCCGGTCGCGCCGCTGCGCATCGAGCCGCTGCTGGAGGCCGGCGTGCCGAACCCCCTCCAGTTCGCCGCGGCCTACGGCTTGGCGGCGGCCGGGGGTTTGGTGCAGACTCCCGACCTGCTCGCAACGGAGATACGCCGGGCGCAGGCGGCCCGGCGGCGTCGAACGCGGGCGTGGGCGGTCGGAACGGTCGTGCTGGTGATGCTGGGGTGTGCCGGCGTCATCGGGAACCGCGCCTGGCACAGCCACCGGAGCGCGCTGCGCCACCGTGCCGCGGTAGCGCGCGACGCCGCCACGGCGCGGAGCATCACGGCGAGCCTGGAGGCGCGCCAGGAGAAGCTCTCGCTGCACGTGCAGAGCCTGCGCGCCGCCCTCGGCCCGCAGCACGCCTGGATTGATGTCTTGAACGACGTGGCGGCCCGAGCGCCCGCGGGAGTCTGGCTCACCGGGATCGAGATGGAGCGCGGCAAGCCGGTGATCATCCGCGGCACGGCGATGGCGCCGGAGAAGGCTGCCGGCTTCGTCTCTGCGCTGGCAGAGTCGCGGCTGCTGCAGCAGGTCCGTCTCATCTTCGCCAACGACGCGCAGTTGGGCCGGCGGCACGTCACGCAGTTCGGCATCACCGCGCTGGTGGTGGGAAACGCGCCCGAAGCGAAGCCGACGGCACGGACGACGCGGCGCGCCACGAAGACAACGGCCAAGACGGGCAAGGAGGCGGCGGAGTGAAGACCTCGATGCGCGAGCGGAAGCTGGTCGCCCTCTGCGTGGTGGTCGTGGCGTTCATCGGCGTGCCGTCGGTGAGGCAGATCCGGGTCGGGAGCGGCGGGGCGGACATCGCGGACCTCGGCAGCACCTTGAACCGGTCGCGTCAGGCGGCCACCCGCCTGCGCAAGGAGATCGCCGTGTTGGATGCGGACGCTCGCCGGCTCACCTGGCGCGAGGATCCCGAGGCCCTCCCCCCGGCGCTGCTGAAGGCGCTGGACGCCGCGGCGTCGGGAGCCGGGGTGACGCTCACCAGCTTCCGGCCGGGGCGGGTGCAGACGGTACCCGGCGGCAGCAAGCTGCCGATCACCGTGCAGGTGCGCGCTCCGTTCCCGAAGGCTGCTGGCTTCTTGCAGCGGCTGCAGGATACCCAGGAGCGCGTGGCGCTGGAGCGAGTGCAGATCGCCGCCACCGAGGCCGGCACCGACGTCGTGGCGATGGAGCTGCGGCTGGCGGTCTACAGTGCCGCCCGCGCGCAGGCGGCAAAGCCACAGGAGGATGGGAAACGAGATGGCAGGACATCGTAAGCGCACGATGGGCATCATAGCGGCCGTTGCTCTGGCCGCCGCAGGGGTGCTGATGGCAACCGCGCCGCGCGGCAAGACCCGCTTCGTGAGCGTGCGCCGTCCGGCCCCCGGCACGGCGCGGGCCGCCAATGGCGAGCGCGACGTACCCGCCCGCGCCGCCACGGGGGCGGGTGTCGCCGTCGGGGGCAGCGCGGCGGCTGCCGCCGGCCCGAGCGGTAAGGCCGTTGCCGCTCCGGCAGCCGGGTTGGCGCCGGCGGCGCGCGTGAGCGTGGCCGCCGCGGCAGCCGACGGCGACTCCGCGCCCGGCGCGGCGGCCGGGCCGCGGCCGCCGCGCGGGACCGCCGCGGATCGCAATCTCTTCCGGCCGCTGGTGACCACCGCCGGCCTGGTGGGAGACCTGCCCCCGGCGTCGCTGCCGCCTTGGCCCACCGGCTTCGACGGGCTGGTGCCTTTCGCCGAGCCCGCCAGCCCGATGGACCGGCGCCAGCGGGCCTACTGGGAGTATACGGGCACGGTGGAACTGGACGGCGTCGCCTACGCCCTCATCCAGGAGAAGAAGACGAAGGCCGGCGCGTACGTCAGAGTCGGCGACGTCTTCCGCGGGGGGACCGTGGAGAACATCCACCCACAGCACGTCGTGCTCTCGTTGGCCGGACGGCAGTATACGCTGCCCAAGTCCTCCGGCCTCACCGACGAGAGTGTGCAGAGCGCCGCCTCGCCGTCGCCTGCGGCGGCCCCCGTTGCCCGGGCGACGGCGCAGCCGGCAGCGGCCCCGCCGCCGAGCCAGGCGCTGCCCGCCAGCGATGGCCGCGCCGAGGCGCCGCCTGACGAGATGGGTGCGCCGCGCGAGGTCGGCGAGGCGAACCCGCAAGGCGAGCGTGAGGACCGGCGACTCTCCTGGCGACGGCGCAGGGAGAGATAGCTTCTGCGAGGGAGATGGCCGCAGCGCCGCTCGGAGGGAGGCGGATGGTAGACATGAAACACTCAGTGACAACTCGATGGTACAGGCTCCTCGCACTCGGCGCCGTTGCGGCGGCCCTGGGGGCGCCGGCCGCCAGCCCCCAGGCGCAGCCGCCAGCGCCCGCAGCGACGCCGGCGCCACCGGTCGCCTTTCCGGTGGCACCCGCCGCGCAGCCGGCGGAGCCGCCCGCCTGGAGCGCCGTGATCGCCGGCAAGAACGGCAAGGTGATGCTCGACTTCCGCGGCGCGGATATTGACAACGTGCTCCGCTTCTATAGCATGGCCTCCGGCATCACGATCACCAAGGACCCCGCCCTGAAGGGCCCGGTCACCATGCTGAACGCCACCAGCCTGACGCTGGACCAGGCGTTCCATATCCTGGAAGCGGTGCTCAACTCAAAGAACTACCGCCTCACGAACGAGGGGCCGGTGCTGCGCGTCGTCTCCATGGCGCAAGGGCGGTCCTATGGTCCTCCGGGCGCCTTCCCCGGCGGCTTCTCGCCCGGGCAGCGGCCGGAGGAATCCACGCGCCGCCCCAACGAGATCAGAGTCTTCCCGCTGCAGTACGCAGACGCCACGCAGGTCACGCGCATCGTCAACGATCTGTACCAGCAGCGTGGGGCGGCGATGGCGGCGATGGCGGCGGCGCGGGCCGGGGGACGCCCCGGGGGCGGGGGTCCCGGCGGCCGTCCCGGGTCCACTCCGGGCAGCATCACCAACCTGGCCGCCCTGCTGCCGGACGTGCGTGCCAGCTCCGATGAGTACACGAACTCCGTGATTGTCAACGGCAACCCGGACACCATCCTGCAGGTGGAGACGCTGATCAAGCAGCTCGACAAGCAGGTACCGACCACCATGCAGACGCGCGTCTTCCCGCTGGAGTACGCGACGGCGCAGGACGTGGCGAATGCCGTTTCCAGCGTGCTGCTGGCGACCGCCCCGGGCATGCGCACGGCGGCGGCTTCCAGCATCCCCTTCGAACAGCGCGTGCGCGGCGGCGGCGGCCGCAGCTCCTATTCCGCCGTGCGCACCCAGGTCGTGCCGGACACCCGCACCAACTCCCTGATCGTCACCGCCACCCCGGAGCACCTGGAGCTCGTGGAGAGCGTGATCAAGGAGCTGGACCAGCCGGTGCAGTATGAGACCACCACGTTCATCTTCCCGGTGCAGAACGCGCAAGCCACCGACATTGCGACGCTTCTCGGCCAGGCGCTGCGCAGCGGGGGCAGCTCCTATCGGGGGGGCCAGTGGTCCGCCGGCGGCTACCGGCAAGGCTCCTCCGGCTCCCGGCCGGGATCTTCGTCCTTCCGCCCCTCGTCGCAGCCGACGGGGAGCAGCAGCCGGCCCGGCGGCAACCGCCGCTCGCGCGACCCGGACCAGCCGCCCGGAGCTCACGGCGAAGCGGAAGCAGCCGCGGAAGAGACGAATGCGGATGCCGAGGGATGGCTGCCGGTGGAGGATGAAGAGGACGCCGATGGCCGTCCGGCTGCCTCCCGCCAGTTTCAGCCCGGCCAGGGCGGGGGCTTCTCGGTCTACGGCGGCTCGCGCGCCCGAACCGGACGCACGGGCAGGGGCGAGATCATCAACTTGCTGGAGTTGACGGGGCAGGTATCCATCGTTCCGGACCCGAACACCAACAGTCTGATCATCAACGCCACGCCCGAAAGCTACGAGGCGCTGCAGCGGCTCCTGGCGCAGCTCGACACCATGCCCGCGCAGGTGATGATCGAGGCGATCATCGCCGAGGTGACTCTGGATGCATCCACGAAGCTGGGGCTGGAGTGGAACTGGATACAGAACAACGTCTTCAACGGGAGTGTGACGACGACCGCAGGTCTCGCGCTTCCGGACCTATCGCAGGGGCCGGCGTTCAAGCTGGCCACTGCCGGGGGGTCGCTGCAGGCCACGCTGACCGCCCTGAGCACGGACAAGCGCTTCAATGTCCTCTCGACGCCGCGCATCTTCACCTCCAACAACCGACAGGCGCAGATCAACATCAGCCAGAACGTGCCGTACGTCGCCAACTACCGTGAGACCGACGCCGGCACCCGCACATCCAACATCGCCTACCTCAACGTGGGCATTGTCCTCACGGTGACGCCGCACATCACCAAGAATGGGTTGGTCAACATCGAAGTGAGCCAGGAGGCGAACGAGCTGCAGGGCTACACGACCTTCCAGGCGCCGCTGGTGAGCCAGCGCTCGGCCGATACCGCCATCACGATCCGCGACGGAGAGACGGTCATCCTGGGCGGCATCATCCGCCAGCAGACGGACGAGTCCATCAACAAGGTGCCGATCCTGGGCGACCTGCCGATCGTTGGCGGCTTCTTCCGCTCGAAGGGCAAGAACAAGACGAAGACCGAGCTGATGGTCTTCCTCACGCCGCGCATCGTCCACGACGCGGCGCAGGCGACGGCGCTGACCGACGAACACCGTCAGAGCATCCACGTGGAGCTGCCGCTGCCGCCGGGGCCCCTTCCCGGCGCGCCGATGGCCGTCGTGCCCCCGGAGGACCCGAAGGAAGAGGCGCCGCCGGAGCCGGGCGTGCGGCAGCGCTGAGTTGTTCACAGCAACAAAGAGACGACTTCCTGTTGCGGCCGGTTTCCAGTCCGGGCTGCAAGTTTCCCTGCAGCCCGGACTGGAAACCGGCCGCGGCGAGTGTCGTCACCCGCAGCCCCGCCGGGGACCAGGGCATCCTTCGACCAGCCGAGAGGCTGGTGTGAAGGGGTAGAGGCACGGGGGAAGCCGTAGGCGCCGCTTCTCCGTTTGCGGTGGTGCGATGCGCTCCGCGGCCCTGGCGGGCGCGCGATCCGAGAGAGGGAAGATAGAGAGAGATGACACGAGGCATGATAGTCCTGCTGATGGGAGTCGTCTGCGGCACCCCCGGGCAGGCACAGGAACCGGCCAACCTGATCCCCAATGGCGGGTTCGAGATCGATGCCGATGGCGACGGGATTCCCGATTCCTGGAAGCTGTCGCTGGGAGCGACGGAGCGGCCGGGTACGGCCGGGCTTGCCGGCCAACCCCGATCGGGCGAGCGCTGCCTGTGCGTGGTGCGGACCCCCGGTGGAGGACAGGCAGGCCTGACGTCCCCGGACTTCGCGCTCAAGCCGGGCGCCGCCTATCAGGTGAGTGTCTGGCTCAGAGTGGAGGGCCGGTCGTCGCAAGACACTGTCACTCTCCGCGTTGCCATGGACGCCGGCAGAAAGGCGTTCGAGTTCCACGTGGGGCGTGCCTGGCAGCGGTTCACGGCCACCTTCGTGACCCCGGAAGGCGCCACAACCGCTTCCCTGCAGTTCCAGGGGCTGGCAGGTGCCGCCGACCGCCTCTACCTCGATGACGTGGCGGTGACGCAGACCGCCGTTGACGAGGCAGAAGGGTTGGAGACTCCTGTCCACCAGACCGACCTCGCGGGCTTCGAGTTTCCGCCGGGCCGGCCCCGCCTGGAGCACACCGCGGCGGAGATCGAGGAGATGAAACAGGCGTGGGCCGGCCGGAACATCCGCGAGCACGAGTGGGTGCGGCGCGCCGAGCCGTGGTTGGAGCGCCAGCTTCACTTCTTCGAGGAGGGGTACGACTTCAGCAAGTTCTTCACCATCGGGCAGAACTGCCCCGAGGACGCCACCGGGCTCCGGCCGATCATCCACCCTGACGGCAGCCAGGAGATGGAGTGCCCGAAGTGCGGGCGCACCTACCGCGGCGAGGCGCACCGGGGCTGCGCCAGGGCCATGTTCAACCAATCCATGGCGGAAGGGGCGAGGGAGCTCGCCCGTGCCTATGCGCTGACCGGCGACCTGCGCTACGCACGCCGTGCCGCCGAAATCCTGCGCGGATTCGCCGGCCGTTACAAGGCGTGGGGCGGCGGGGGGCACGCGGTGCTCTACATCCTTCGGGAGTCCTACGGCTTCCTGGTGCCCTGCACCACCGCCTACGACTACATCTACGACAGCGGCGTCCTGTCGGCGGAGGACAAGCGCAAGATCGAGGAGGACTTCTTCCGCGTGGCCGGCGAGTACTACACGAGGGCGGCCGACTCCAACGCTGGCACGAACCGCGCCGCCATCCACAACCACTCGGTGATGTGCATCGGGGTCGCCATCAGTGACAAGACGTTCGTGAACCAGGCGATCAACAGCCCCCGCTCGGGGGTCCACACTCTCCTCGCCCGCCTCTTCCTGCCGGAGGGCATCTGTTGGGAGGGCCTGGGCTACCAGACCTACACGATATCCGGGCTTTCCCCGATCTCGGAGATGGCCCATCGCGTGGGGATCAACGTCTACCGCGACCCGGTCTACCGCAGGGTCTTTGAGGGCCCGCTGAAGCTGCTCTTCCCGGGCCAGCAGATCATGCCCGAGGCGTATCGGTTGGCGTCTCGTCGCCTCGCCGCGCTCGGCGAGCCGATGGAGTACCCCTTCGGCGACACCGACGCGCCTGCACACGTGCCCTCCCACAACTTCGGACAGTTCGGGGCCGGGGTGCTGCGCTCCAAGGAGGGCCCGGACCAGATCTACCTCTCGATGGAGTACGGCCGCGAGGCGATGTTCATGGGCCACGCTCCCGGGGTGAAGTTCAGCCTGGGCCTCTACGCCAACGGCCGGATGCTCACGCCCCGGGCCTCGGCGGACTATGGGAAAGCCCTGTGCGGCGGGTGGTCTCGCCGCTCCCTGGCGCACAACACCATCACCGTAGATGACCGCGACCAGTGGGGGCGCACGGTGGCCGGTCCCGCCCCGGAATACGCCCGGCGCCGTCTCGTCGCCTTCGAGACCGCCCCGCGCGTGAAGGTGGTGCGCGCCGCGGATGACCAGGTGTACGGAGACGTGACGCTCGACCGTGCCCTCTTCCTCACCGATCGGTACGTGGTGGACCTGTCGGGCGCCCGTGCCGCGGGCGGCCGGCACCGCTTCGACCTTTGCTACCGCAACTACGGAGACCTCGACTGCGGCCTTCCCTTCCGCCCCGTGAAGGGGTCGCTGGGCGCCGGACACGGCTACGAATACCTCACCGACGCGGGCAGCGCCCGCACGGTCGCCTCCTGGTCGGCAGACTGGCGACAGGCCCCGGACAGCGCCCTCCGTCTGTTGGTGCCGGGAGGACCGGAGACGGAAGTGATCGCCTGCACAACGCCGGACAACCAGGATGCAGAGAAGCCGGTCTACGCCATCCTTGCCCGCCGCTGGGGTGAGGCCACGGTCTTCGTTTCCGTTTGGGAGCCGCATCGTGATGGCCCCGAGGTCGTCAGCACCCGGCGCCTACCGGTAGCGCAGGGCGATTCCGAAGGCGTGGGCGTGGAAGTCGTCCGTCAGGGCCAGCCGGGCGCCGAGTGCTTCCTCGCCGCCTACGCGCCGGGCACCCGGCAGTATGGCGACATCGAGCTGGACGGGAAGATCGCTTCCGGCCGTTGGCGCGATGCCCGGGCGGCGCCCGACTACGCGCAGCTCGTCAAGGGCGTGCTCCTGCGGCGCGGCACTCGCTCCCTGGAAGCCAACATCCCGGCGACACTCTACGTGGAGCAACTCGCTCCCGACCGGCTGCTCCTCAAGACCGGCAGCGAGAGCGCGGGCACGCTCACTCTCACGGGGACGTTCCCCGGCGGGGCGAAGGTGACGAGGGACGGAGAGGCGGTCGCGGCCAGGGTGGAGGGAGAGAGAACCCTCACGTTCGCTGTCGCGCCGGAGACCTCCTGCGAGGTGGCCGGGGTGACCGACTGGCAGCGGATCCGGCTGGAGCGCGAAGGCCGCGTCGAGGAGCCGGGGCAGGCGGAAGAGATACCCGTTGTGGAGACCCCTTCGCCGGAGCCGGCCATCCAGGCGGCACTGGCGCCGGATGGCACGCTGGCGGGGAAGAACAAGCTCCTCAACGCCGGCTTCGAGGTGGACCCCCGGACGATCCCTGATGCCGACGGCCTCTGGGATGCCCGGAGTTCCTATCACCTCGCCAGATTCCGCGCCGCCCATGAGTACGACGCCGAAGTCGCCCGCAGCGGTGGGCGCTCCCTGAAGATCCCCGAGGTGAACTGGGCGAATGAGGCGACCCGCGACGGCTGGATCGAGCAGCGCGTGCCCGGCGTGGGCGCGGGGAAGACCTACACCCTCTCGGCATGGGTGAAGTCCAGCCCGGCGCCAACGCGGGCGCGCCTCTGCATCTATGGCTGGAACCCCAAGTGGGGGAGCGACTATGAGGGTGGGGTCTCACCGGTCTTCGACGTCGGCAAGGAGTGGCAGCGGATCACCTGGACGCGGTCCTTCGGCCCGGACATCACCGAGGTGCGCGTGATGGTCAAGCGCGAGCACCAGGTGCTCGGCGGCGACCTCTGGATCGACGACGTACAGTTGGAGGAGGGCGACGCAGCCACGCTGTTCGCCCCCGACGCATGGACCGAGGGAGTGCAGCGGCAAACACCCGAGAAACCCGGGTCGTGACTTCCGGCGACCCAAGAGCACAGGACCGGGTGCCGCGCCCCCCGGCGCGCGGCACCCGGACCTGGCCGGCCCCCGTGGTCCGGCGACTGTAGTGAGAAAGGCACAGACTCGATGAACCAGCTCCTTCCCGCCGCGATGGCACCGGCACTCATCTCCTGGCTCAGCCTGGCGGCCGCCGGCAGCCCGGCCGACGCGCCGGGCCCGATGCGCGTCGGCGTCGCCATCGCCGACACCACCCCCGAAGAGCCCGTGAACCAGTGGGGCTTCGGCGGGCGAAAGCGGCCCTCAGACGGCATCGCCCGCCAGACGCAGGCACAGTGCGTGCTCTTCGACAACGGGCAGACACGGGTGGCCCTGGTCGCCCTCGACATGGGGTCGATCAGCTACCAGCAACTGCTGCGGCTGAGAGCGAGCGCCGAGAAGGCGGGCATCCCCCAGCAGCACCTGATGGTGAACGTCTCCCACACCCACTACACCTCCGGGCTCGGCGGCGACCGGAACCTGGAGTATGACGCGCTGCTGTCGGAGCGCTTGCAGCCCCTCTTCGCCGACGCCGTGGCCGATCTGAAGCCCGCGCTGCTCGACTACACCGTCGGCTCCTGCGATATGGGCTTCAACCGCCGTTCCTGCTACGGGCCGGGCGGGCGCAAGCCGATAGACCCGGATGTGCCGGTGCTGCGGGTGCTCGAACCCGACGGCAAGGTCCGCGCCGTCCTCTTCGGCTATGCCTGCCACCCGACCACAGCCTCGGGGCGGATGCTCTACCTGGTGGATACCGACTACCCCGGCTACGCGCGCGACTGGGTATCGCAGGCTTACTCGGGAGCGCCCACCATCTTCTTCCAGGGCTGCGGCGGTGACGTCAAGCCCGGCCTCTCCGGAGACGCCGCCTCCGTGTGGCGCGCGGGTCCGCTCAACGAGCGGGAAGCGAAGACGACGATGGGGTACGAACTCGGCCGCGCCGTGGTGAAGGCCACCGCAGGGCACGGCTCGTCCCACCCGACGCCGCCGCCGCTGCCGCCCGCCGCCGCCGCTGCGGGCCGCATGCCGACCGAGAGGGAACGTGGCTTCCCGATCCCGCCACCCCCGGTGCCCGCTGATCGTCCCACGGATCTCGAGAAGGCGCTCGCGACCCCCGTGGCGCTCGGCGGCATCGTCGAGGTCGTTGCCATGCCCTCCAAGACCGACCCGGAGGTGAAGGGCCGGCTGCTGTGGCACACGGGCGCGTGGCGCGTCGGCGACGTCTACTTCTTTGCCGGCCAGGGCGAGGTGCTCTCCGCCATCGGGCGGCGCATCAAGACGGAGCTGCCGGAGCTGCGCGTTTGGACCTGCGGCTACAGCCACTACGGGAGCGGCTACTTCCCCGAAGCCGCCACGTTCCCGGAAGCGGGCTACGAGGTCCAGAACGCCGTCTTCGGGCCGGGGGCCGAAGAGGTGATGGTGGGCAACGCCCTCCGCTACATCAAGGAGCTGCAGACCCAGCCGATTCACCGCGCGCCGGTGCCCCGTTCCGTGCCCTGACGGCCACTCGCGGCGGCAACCGAAGCCGGGCGTATGAACACACCCGTCTGGAGAGCGGCACGGCGCCGCTGAGCGTCCTCGCGGACGCGGAGAGATCCGGTTCGTCCGGGAGGACGGTTGGCCGCAGGTCCCGGAGACGGGTGCGTTCATGCGCCCGGGAACCCTCTGTGGGGAGTCTGTGGCGCACGTCTCTGAGAGCTTGCTGGCAGGAGGAATCCGGGAATCCACAGCCGAACAACCGGGTAGTTGGGACCCGGGGGATACGCCGACCGTTCGGAGCGTGGGGCGCAGACGCGCCCTTGAAGGGGCAGCATCAATGAAATGGGAGATCTCCTTCGTACTGCTGGGTGCGATCTGGGCGGGCGCGGCTCAGGCGCAGCCGGCCCCGAACCTGGTGCCGAATGGCGGGTTCGAGGCGGTCGTCGAGAGGAAGGGCGACGTGGATCTGCCCGACGGCTGGACGCTGACCCTGGCCGAAGGCGACCGGTTGGCCGGGGGCGCGCTCTCCACGCAGGCACGCTCCGGCCGGTATAGCTTCTGCGTGGCAAAGGCGACCGGCGCGCGCGGCACCAGTCTGAAGTCCGCGGAGTTCGCGGTGCGGCCCGGCGCCGCCTACGCGGTGAGCGTCTGGCTGAGGATGGATAGCCGGGCCCCCAGAGACACGGTGAACCTGCGCCTGGTCACCGGCGAGCGCGGCCGCTCTCTCGCGTTCAGCGTCACCCGGCAGTGGCGGCGGTCTACGGGTGTCTTCGTTGCCCCGGAGGGCGCAACGACGGCGACCATCCAGTTCCAGGGACTCGGTGGCCTGGCGGAGCGGCTCTACATTGACGACGTCGAGGTGCGGGAGACGCAGGCGCCGAAGGCCGAAGCGGAAGCGGCGCCCCTCTACCGGACTGACATCACCAACTTCGAGTTCCCGGCGCGCGGCTGCTACGTGGAACTCACCGCCGAGCAGATCGCGGCGATCAGGCAAGAGTGGGCCGGGCGCGACATCCGCCAGCACGGGTGGGTCCGGGCCGCCGAGGAGTTCCTGACGAGGCCGATCCACTTCTTCAAGGAGGGATACGCCTCCCGCGCCACCTGGCTGAGCTTCTTCAATGTCGGTCTCACGTGCCCCAAGTGCGGGATACGCATGGGGCCGCGGGTATACCCCGACGGCAGCCACGAGATGCGCTGCCGCCAGTGCGATGGCGCCTACCGGAGTGATGCGAACCTTCGGTGCGCGCGGGCGCTCTACAACCGGTCGCTAGCGCTGGCGATGGACCGGGTGGGCCGCGCCTACGCGCTCACCGGAGACGCGCGCTATGCGCAGCGGTTGAAAGAAGTGTTCCTCGGGTGGGCGGAGCGCTACAAGACGTGGGAGGTCGGCCCGCAGTTGGCCGAGTCGACGCTGAATGAGGCCGAGGAACTGGTGCCCTTGTCCGAAGCCTATGAGCACATCCGCGACAGCGAGGTGCTCTCGGCAGCAGAGCGCCGCAAGATCGAGGAAGACCTCCTGCGGCCGATTGGCGAGTTCCACCGCCAGGGGGGCCTTGGCGACCGGATGAACAACCGGGCGGCGATCTATAGCGGCGCGGTGATGGCGGTCGGTATCGCCATCCGCGACAAGGGGTTCGTGGACCACGCGATCAACAACCCGGATGCGGGCTTCAACGCCCTGGCCGCCGGGATCTTCGACGCGGACGGCCTCTCCTGGGAGGGCTTCGGATACCAGACATACGCACTCTCGGGGCTCGCGCCGATCGCCGAGATGGCGGATCGCGTCGGCATCAACGTCTACGGCGACCCGGCCTACCGGCGGATCTACCTCTCGCCGCTGCAGGTGTTCCTGCCCGGGGAGAAGGGCGACGGATGGGCGGAGCGGTACCGGACGGTCTGCCCGCGCTTCGCGGCGGCGGGGCAGCCCCTGGAGTACCCCTTCGATGACGAAGGCGAGCTCAAGGCGGTCCCGAAGGACTCCTTCAACTTCAGGCAGTTCGGCTACGCCGTGCTGCGCTCCGGTGAAGGCGCGGATCAGCTCTACCTTTCGATGGAGTACGGCAAAGAGACGATGTTCATGGGCCACGCGCCCGCGCCGAAGTTCGCCACGCTCTTCCATGCCAACCGCCAACTGCTGACGCCGCGCGGCGCCGCCGGCTACGGCAGCGAGCTGTGTGGCGCGTGGTCGCGCCGGCCGCTGGCGCACAATGCCCTCACCGTGGACGACAGGGAGCAGTGGGGCCGCACCGAGGCCCGGCTGATCGCTTTCGAGACCGCCCCGCGCGTGAACGTGGTGCGCGCCGCCGATAGCGACACCTACGGCGACGTCACGCTCGACCGCGCCCTCTTCCTCACCGATGGCTACGCGGTGGATCTGTGCGGCGCCCGGGCCACTGCCGGTCAGCACCGCTTCGACCTTTGCTACCGCAACTACGGAAACCTCGCCTGCGAGCTTCCCTTCGAGCCCCGCCGCGGCCCGCTGGGCGCCGGACACGGCTACCAGTACCTCACCAACGTCCGCAGCGCGCGCACCGACGCGCCCTGGAGCGCCGAGTGGCGCCAGGGAGAGGACTCCGCGCTGCGGCTGTCGGTCGTGGGGGGGCCGGAGACGGAAGTGATCGCCTGCGACTCGCCGGATAACCGGAGTGCCGAGGAGAAGGTGGATGCCATCGTCGCCCGCCGATGGGGCAGGGACACGGTCTTCGCCTCCGTGTGGGAACCCTACCGTGAGGAGGCGCAGGTGGTCGGAACGCGCCGCCTGCCGGTGGCGGGAGGTGATGCCGCGGGCGTGGGCGTGGAAGTGACCCGCCAGGGCCAGCCGGGCCGCGACTGCTTTCTCGCATCCTACCAGCCGGGGCTTCGGCAGTATGGCGACATCGAGCTGGACGGACAGGTGGCCGCCGGCCGCTGGAGCGACCCACAGGGAGCACCTCAATACCTCTACCTGGTGAAGGGTGTGCTGCTGCGACAGGGCGGGCGCTCGCTGGAGGCGAGCCTCCCGGCGACGCTCTACGTGGAGCAGATCGCTCCCGACCGGCTGCTGGTG
>JACQGM010000320.1 GCA_016199585.1 Armatimonadota bacterium | reverse complement strand
CGCGGGCCGGGCCGGCACAGAGGACGGCCCCTACGAGTATCTTCGGTACGTAGGGGCGCTGCTCCGTCCGCGCCCGCCGGTCTTGGGTCGCATTCCCATCTCAAAAGGTTATGAGTTGGGTTCTCTCCGCGGTCTCTCCTCTTCTCGCACATGCTCCGGGCCGAAATCTCAAATCCGAGATCCCGAGGGGGGGCCGTTGCGGACATTGGGCACGCGTACGCAGACCACGTTCTACCTGGTCTGGGGGATTGTCTGGCGCCTGGCTGCGATCGGGTTCGCGTTTTACGCCGCCTGGCGGATGCGCTTCATCGTCGTGATCGTGGTGATGGCGGCGCTGATGAGCTTCATCGTCAACCCGCTGATCAACCGCGTCTGCCTTTGGCGGCCGCGCGCCATCCCGCGCGCCTCGTGGCGGTTCTTCTCCACATTGACGGTCTTCCTCACGCTCATCTTCTTCTGCATCGGCGTGGCGCTCTGGCTGTGGGCGCCGTTCCATGCCCAGTTGGCCGGGCTGCAGCAGAACATCGGCGAGTACCAGCGCGGTCTCCAGGCGCAGATGGGCGTGCTGCACCAGTGGTACTTGCGCCTCCCGGAGCCGCTGCGCGAGTCGCTGGCCGGCGAGCCGGTGGCCGGCCTCGCCAACTACCTCTTCGGCATCGCGCAGCACATCATCAAGAGCACGCTCACCTGGGTGCAGCACGTCTGGGAGCTGATCCTGATCCCGGTGCTGGCGTTCTACTTCTGCTGGGACAGCCGCAGCCTGAAGCGAGAGCTGATGTTCCTCGTGCCGTACCGGCGGGTGCGCGAGACTCTCTTCATCCTGCGGCACGCCGGGCAGATCATGGAGAACTACATCATCGCCCAGGTGATCCTGTGCATCGTGGCGGGCATCACCGTCGGCTGCGGGCTGTGGCTGCTCGGGGTGCCCTACCCGCTCGTGCTGGGCGTGTTGGCGGGGATCACCCGTGCGGTGCCGATCATCGGCCCGGTGCTCGGCGCCATCCCGATCACGCTCCTGGCCCTCACCGTCTCGATGGAGGTCGGGATCTCGGTGCTGGTGTTCTTCAGCGCGCTCCACCTGGTGGAGAGCAAGGTGCTGCTGCCGCAGCTCGTGGGGCACCGGATCAAGCTCCACCCGGCGATCGTGCTGATCGTGCTCCTCGTCGGCGCCGAGTTCTTCGGCCTGCTCGGGATGCTGCTGGCGGCGCCGATGGCCGCCATCGGGCGCATGCTGCTGAACCTCTACGTGGTGGAGCCGGAGATGCGGAAGCGCCGCGAAGCGGCCGCCGGCGCTCAGTCCGGCAGAGCCCCCGCGCTGGCCGCAGACCCGGTGGACGAGGCGCTGAGGAAGGTGTCTTGAGCCGATGCGCAACCGTGTCCTCCGCGACCACGCCACCGCCTACCTTCTGCTGCTGCCCACGCTGCTCCTCGTCGGCGTCTTCCATCTCTTCGCCATCTTCTACGCCTTCTACATCAGCCTGCACAAGTGGTCCATCCTCAAGGAGAGCTACCTCGGGCTGGCGAACTACGCCGCCCTGATTACCGACCCGGAGTTCCGCCAGGCGCTGGTGGTGACGGTGTGGTACGTCATCGGCACCGTGCCGGTGGGGTTGGCGATCGCGCTCGGGGTGGCGGTGACCCTCTTCCGCCCGATTCGCGCCCGGGGGTTCTTCCGCACGCTCTTCTTCCTTCCCTACGTCACGTCGCTGGTGGCCGCCGCCGCCGTCTGGGAGTGGATGTACAACCCCGACTACGGCGTGATCAACCTCCTCCTGACGCGCGCGGGCCTCCCCCCACTGCGCTGGCTGCTCGAACCGACGGGCGTCTTCCGCCTGGCCCTCGATCCCATCGGCATCGCCCTCCCCGAGTGGGCCGCCGGACCCAGCCTGGCCCTCGTCTCGATCATCATCATGAGCATCTGGAGCGGGCTGGGGTTCAACGTCATCGTCTATCTGGCCGGCCTGGGCAGTATTCCGCGCGAGCTCCAGGAGGCGGCGCGCGTGGACGGCGCGAGCGAATGGCAGGTGTTCCGCCGCATCACCTTCCCCCTCCTCTCGCCCACCACCTTCTTCCTGGTGGTCATCGCCGTCATCCGGGCCTTCCAGGCATTCAATCAGATCTACGTCATGTCGCCCAACGACCCGACCACGCGCACGCTCACCATGTTCATCTTCCAGGAGTTCTATGCTTCAAGCCGGGTGGGCTACGGCGCCGCCGCGGCGATGGCGCTCTTCGTGATCCTCCTCATCCTCACGGTGGCCCAGATGCGCTACGGGCAGGAGAAGGTTCACTATGAGTGACACGCCTCGTCCCACACTCCCCGGACGGCCCTGGCGCCAGCGCCTGGCAGATGGTCTCACCTACCTGGCGCTACTCGTCGGCGGCCTGGCGGTGGCGTTCCCCTTCTATTGGATGATCGCCACCTCGCTGAAGACGCACGAGGAGACGATGCGCGTGCCGCCGACGCTCTACCCGCTGGCGCCGACGCTGGCGAACTACGCGAAGGTATGGGAGGCCGCGCCCTTCGCGCGCTACTTCGCCAACACGGTGGGCGTAGCGCTCTGCGTCACCCTCGGGGTGCTGATCACCTCGTCGCTGGCGGCGCACGCATTCGCGCGCATCCGCTTCTCCGGGAGCCAGGCGATCTTCGTCGCCCTCCTGGCGACGCTGATGATCCCCTTCGAGGTGATCCTGATCCCCGACTACATCCTCATCACCCGCCTGCATTGGGAGGATACCTACCTCGCCCTGATCGTGCCCTGGATGGCGAGCGTCTTCGGGGTCTTCCTGATGCGCCAGTTCTTCCTCGGCATCCCGACGGAGCTGTGGGAGTCGGCCGCGCTCGATGGCTGCGGGCACCTCACCTACCTCTTCCGCATCGCCCTGCCGCTGGCGCGCCCCGGTCTCTCCGTCGTCGCCATCGTCACCTTCCTGGGGTCGTGGAACGCCCTCCTCTGGCCTCTCGTGGTGGTGACGCGCCGCCCCGAGATCCGCCCGATCCAGCTTGGGCTGGCGGTCTTCACCACCGAGTTCGGCGTCTATTCCCACCTGATCATGACGGCGGCCGTGCTCACCATCCTCCCGGTCGTCGTCCTCTTCCTCTTGGCGCAGCGGCAGTTCGTGGAGAGCATCGCGCGGACGGGGGTCAAAGGCTGAAAGGAGACGGATGTTGGAGAAGCGCATCTGCGGGGGATCGGGGCTCTCCCTCTCGGTGTTGGGGATCGGCTGCTGGTCGTTCGGCGGCGGCAGCGGCGACTACTGGGGGCCGCAGGACCAGGGCGACGTGGACGCCGTCGTTCGCACCGCCCTCGACCGCGGGGTGAACTACTTCGATACCGCCGAGGGCTACAACGGGGGCCGCAGCGAGGAATCGCTCGGGCGGGCGCTCCAGGGTCGCCGCCACGAGGCGATCATCGGCAGCAAGATCAGCCCGACCAACACCGAGCCCGAGACCCTCCGGCGGCACTGCGAGGCGAGCCTGCGGCGGCTCCAGACGGATGTGATTGACATCTACATGGTCCACTGGCCGATCCCCGCCCCTGGCGTGCCGGATGCTTTCGCCGCCCTGCAGGCCTTGCAGGCCGAGGGGAAGATCCGCGCCATCGGGGTGAGCAACTTCGGCGTGGCGCAGATGACCGAGGCGCTCGCCACCGGCGCGCGCATTGGCGCGAACCAGCTCTGCTACAACATCCTCTCGCGCGCCATCGAGATCGAGATCCTCCCTCTTTGCCGCGAGCGGCGGGTCGGCGTCCTCGGTTACATGCCGCTGCAGCAGGGGATCCTCACCGGCAAGTACCGCTCCCTCGACGAGGCGCCCCCCGCGCGCCTGCGCACCCGCCACTTCCGCGGCGACCGCCCCGGCTCGCGCCACGGCCAGACGGGCGAGGAGGACCTGGTGCTCCAAATCCTCGACGGCATCCGCCGTATCGCCGAGAGGCTGGGCGTGCCGATGGGCCATGTCGCCCTGGCCTGGACCTTCCACACGCCCGGCATCACCTCCGTGCTGGCGGGCATCCGCAACCTGGCGCAGCTCGAAGACAACCTGGCCGCCGCCGCGCTCATGCTCCCACCGGAGATCGTGGCGGAGCTGGATGCTCTCTCCGATCCCCTGAAGCAGCGCCTGGGTCCCAACGCCGACTACTTCGCCGGCGAGGCCCGGCGGCGCACGCGGTGAGGCGATGGGCGATCCCGCCGTCAGCGTGCTGATGCCCGCCTACAATGCCGCGCGCTATGTGGCGGAGGCGGTCGCCTCGGTGCGCGCCCAGGATCTCGGAGACTGGGAGCTGGTCGCCGTGGACGACGGCTCCGCCGACGGCACGCGGGCACTCCTGGAAGAGGCGGCGGCCACGGACGACCGCATCCGGGTCCTTCCCCTGCCCCACCGCGGCCTGGTGGAGGCGCTGAACGCGGGGCTGGCGGCGTGCCGGGCGCCCCTCGTGGCGCGCATGGACGCCGACGACCGGATGCGCCCCGCGCGCCTGCGCCGCCAGGTGGAGTACCTGGATTCCCACCCGGAGGTCGGACTGGTCGGCTCGCTCATCGAGTGCTTCCCGGCCGGGGAGATCCAGGAAGGGTTGCAGCGTTACCAGGAGTGGCTCAACTCGCTGGTGGCGCACGAGGACATCGCGCGTGACCTCTTCGTGGAGTCGCCCTTCGCCCACCCCTCGGTGATGCTCCGCGGCGAGGTGGCGCGCGCCGTCGGGGGCTACCAGGACCGCGGCTGGGCGGAGGACTACGACCTGTGGCTGCGTCTCTTCCTCGCCAACACGCGCTTCGCCAAGGTGCCCGAGGTGCTCCACTTCTGGCGCGACCGCCCCGACCGGCTCACTCGCACCGCCGACGAATATTCCCTGCGCAACTTCCGCCGCCTGAAGATCCACTACCTGCGCCAGGGCTTCCTGGCGGGGCGCGGTCCGGTGTTGATCTGGGGCGCCGGCCGGGGCGGCAAGGCCTGGGCCGCCTCCCTGGAAGAGGCGGGCGTCGCCATCGCCGGGCACGTAGACATTGACCCGAAGAAGATCGGGCGCACCCGCCGCGGCCGTCCCGTCATCGCTCCCGCCGACCTGCCGCCTCCGGGCACACACCCCGTGCTCGTCACCGTCGGCGTCAAGGGCGCCCGCGAGCTGATCCGGTGTGACCTGGACGGGCGGGGGCATGTAGAGCTGCGGGATTACGTGTGCGTGGCGTAGGGGAGACAGGCTCAGGGGGCCGGCTGCCAGGCTACCGGTCAGATTCCAGGCGGTCTGATGGCGTTGACAGGCCGCCGGGCTCGTGGTAGGATGCGCCAGAGGCCTGTTGAGAGAGGTAGGTACCGGTGCCGCGCGGTGTCATCGATCGCATCAGGCAGAAGGTTCGGCTTCGCCAGTACGATATGTCAGCGCACGCGGTGGACGAGATGGCCGACGATCTGCTGGGTATCGGCGACGTGGAGACCGCGGTTCTGAACGGACGCGTCGTCCGGACGGACCACGATGACCCACGGGGCACGCGCTATACCGTGGTAGGAACAGGTGCCGACGGTCTCACCCAAGTCGCGGTGGTGGGGCGTTTCGCGAGCACCGGGCGCTTCCTGATCATCACGGTCTATGAGGTCATCGGCGGAGGGGGATAAGCCATGTACGGATACCGGTGCGAATGCTGTCAGGGCACGGTGAGACCTCGCAAAGTGGCCCGCGAGGTGTTCAAGCACGAGAGCGGCTTCGTGATCCTCGAAGACGTCGTCATCGGCGTGTGTGACACGTGCGGGAATCGCTACTACACGGCCGACATCCTCCACCAGGTGGACGAAGTCGCCACCGGGAAGCAGCCCCCCGAGAGGACGGAGAGCGTGCCGGTGGCGCACGCAGCGCCGTCGGACTGACACGCTACCTTCCGCCAACCCACCCGCGTGGCGCGGGGGTGCCGATGGGGCGAGCCGACCTAACCCCCCCGACCCATAGGCGTTAACATAAGGCGTGGGTTGGTGCCACCCGGTATGAAACCGGGGTGCTCCGAGCCTACGGCTGGCCGTCCTTCGGACGGGAGAAGGCTTTCTGCGTCCGTGAGG
>JACQGM010000328.1 GCA_016199585.1 Armatimonadota bacterium | reverse complement strand
GCGCGTGGCATACCTGCAGACAGAGAAGCCGTGTGGCGGCAACCATCCCTAACGTGCGCAACCCAAAACCGACACCGCTGCGGGGACCATTGGCGTTGCAGGAGATCCGAGGGTGCCTGCCAAACTGTGAGGCGGGGAGGGCAGCAGTCCAACGTGTTTTCGGCTCTTCTCGTGGAGGGAGAGATTGCGGACATGAGAAAACGAGTCTCCGATTTTCGCTACGACAGCGGCCAGGCGCGCATCCCGTGGGCGGCCGTGGGGGAGAGCGTCCGGCGGGATGAGATCGCCAACATCCTGCAGTTCCTCGTCCGCCCGGCAGCGGACCGGCAGCAGGAGTACGACGCGCAGCTCGAGCGGGTGATGGCCGAGGTGGATGCCCTGATCGAGGCGGGTGACCTTCAGGGGAAGCTCGCCCTGGGCAACCACGTGCAGGCCCTCGAGCAGCAGGTGAGCAAGCTCCTCGGGTGCAAGTACTCGCTCTTCGTGACCAACGCCACCGCCGGCTTCGAGATCGGCTACAAGTACGCCGGGTTGCGTCCGGGCGACGAAGTGATCGCTCCGGCCATCACCTTCATCGCCACCATTGCCTATCCGCTCGCCATCGGCGCCAAGGTGGTGCTGGCCGATGTGGATCCGCGCACGCTCAACATGGACCCCGAGGATGTGAAGCGGAAGGTGACGCCGAACACGAAGGTCATCATCCCGGTACACCTGGGCGGCTACACGGTGGACATGGACCCGATCATGGCGCTCGCCGAGGAGCGCGACATCACCGTCATCGAAGATGCCGCGCACGCCTTCGGGGGCTCCTACAAGGGGCGCATGGCCGGCACCATCGGGCACTTCGGCGCCTTCAGCTTCCACGAGGTGAAGAACATCACCTCCCTCGGCGAGGGCGGCATCCTCTGCACCAACCTGGACTTCGGGCAGGAGCTGAGCCGGGCGCGCTTCCTCGGCCTCGACTTCAGCAAGCAGATCCCCAACTGGCTCTACGACGTGACGGCGCTCAACGCCAAGCGCGGCCCGATGGTCGCCGGCAACCACTCCACCACCGAGATCCAGGCGGTGTGCCTCCTCAGCCAGATGAAGCGGCTGAAGCGGATCATCGCCAAGCGCGAGCAGGCCGCGAAGTACCTCGACCAGCGCTTCCGCACGGTGGACGGCATCATCCCCGCCCCCTTGGGCGACGACCAGATCAAGACTACCTACCACCTCTACCTGCTGCAGATTGACCCGCAGAAGGTGGGAGCGGACAGCCAGCAGCTCAAAGCGAAGCTGGACGCGCGCGGCGTGGTGCAGATCCCCCACTTCGCGCCTCTCTACAAGTTCGAGGTGATGCGCCAGATGGGCTACGACACCGCTGCCATCCAGGCGACCTGCCCCGTCGCTGAAGAGGCGTTCCAGCACCGCTTCACCCACCTGCCCCTCTACGACTTCAGCCGCGAGCAGCTCACGTACCTCGCCGACGCGGTGGTCGAGTCGGTGCAGGAGATGAAGGCAGGGCGGTAGGATCACGCGGGGGCGAACTCCCGTTTTCGCCCCGCACGGCCCGGCCGCAGGGGCGGACCCTCGGGTTCGCCCCGTGTGTATCCGCCCTTCGGAACGGATAGGGACATGCAGATCGCAGCCAGGATCGACGTGTTGAACGCGGACGAGATGGCCCGGATCAAGGAGGCCATGCTGGGAATGCTCTCCGAGGTGGGCATCTGGATCGAGTGTCCGGAGGCCGTCGCCATGATGGAGCGACACGGCTACCGCATGGACGGCCACCGCCTCAAGCCCACGCCGGACGAGACCCAGGCATTCATCAACAACTACGCGCATGCCCCTCTGCGCGAGGCGAGTCGTCCGCAGGGCGAGATTGACCGCGGGCGCAACGAGGTCGTTCCCGGTCGCAAGCAGTTCTCCATCGGCACGGTGAACGTGTGCATTTTCGACTATGACACGCAGCGGGTGCGACGCGGCAACCTTGGCGACAGCCGCAAGGCGGCCCTGTTCGCCAACGGCTTGGAGTGCATCGGCAGCGTCAACCCGGTGGTGGTGCCCGCCGAGGTGCATCCGGAGTTGGCGCTGCTGGCGGCTCAGGTCGAGGTGTGCAAGTTCTCGCGGAAGGCGGGCGCGTTCAACCCGGGGCCGCACTTGACGCCGCGTAACCTCCCCTTCTGGGAGGAGATGGGGTATCTGGCCGCGGGCGGTCGGGAGTCCTGCGAGAAGCATCCCGTGCTCGGGTTGGCGGGCTTCGACATGTCCAGCCCGATGCGCCTGTCGAAGTTCTGCACGGATCGAACGCGCATCTCGATGAAGTTCAGGAAGCTGGGCGGCAGTGTCAGCTCTCTGCCGCTGCAGGGCCTGAACGCGATGGTGACGGTGGCGGGCGGCGTCGCCCAGTCGCTGGCCGAGGTGCTGGGCGGCGGGATGTTCCTGGAGATGATCGAGAAGGAGATGACGGGCGCGACGCATTACGCCTTTCGGTTTGCCCCGGGGTTCGTGCCGGTGGACATGCGCTGCGCGCGCAAGGCGTGCTCCGGCGTCGAGAACACCCTGGCGCACATTGCCCTCTCGCAGATGACGGAGTTCCTGGGCCTGCCCGTCTCACGGCGCAACTACGGGTCGGGCAAGACCGAAGCGAAGCTGTGGGGCGTGCAGAGCGGCTCTGAGCGGACGCTGAACACAGTCTTCCCCTTGCTGGCGGGTCTCGGCTGGGGGCCGTCGGTCGGCGACATGTTCAGCGAGGAGTACTTCTCCTTCGAGCAGGCGATCATGGACCTGGATCTCTACGGCATGGCGAACCGAATCATCGAAGGGGTCCGGGTGGATGGCGACGCCCTCAACCTCGGGGTGTTCAAGGAGGGGATCGCAGCGGGACTATTCACGGGGCTAGAGCACACGGCGGCGAACTTCCGCACGGAGATGTACCTGCCGCAGTTGGCGTCGCGGGAATCCTACGCTCAGTGGGATGACGAAGGCCGCAAGACGTTGGAGGAGAAGGCCCACGAACGCGTCGTCGAGATCCTGGCGCGGGCCGAGCCGGACCCGAAGTACCCTCCGGAGGTGCTGAGGGAGATGGAGAGGCTGCTGGAGCGGTTCAAGGAGGCGTTCGCCTGAGCCGCACCTACTCGCGTGCATTCGCGGTTGAGAGGGTTCTGAGAGCAGGGGGTGTCGGCCGTGGCGCTCTCGGTAGCGGAAGTGGGTCGCCGGTTGACGGCGAGCGTGGAGAAGGTGATCGTCGGCAAGCGCCAGGCGATCCAGACGGCCGTGGTGGCGCTCCTTGCCGAGGGGCACATCCTGATCGAGGACGTGCCGGGCGTGGCGAAGACGATGCTGGCGCGCGCCCTGGCGCTCTCCATCGGCGGCGTCTTCCGGCGCGTGCAGTGTACCCCCGACCTGCTCCCCTCCGACCTGGTCGGCCTCTCCCTCTACAACCAGAAGCTGGGGGAGTTCCAGTTCCAGCCCGGCCCGGTGATGGCGAACGTTCTCCTGGCCGACGAAGTGAACCGCGCCACCCCGCGCACGCAATCGGCCCTGCTGGAGTGCATGGCGGAGCGCCAGGTGACGGTGGACGGCGTCACCCGCCCGCTGCCGCGGCCCTTCCTGGTCGTCGCCACCCAGAACCCGATCGAGTACGAGGGCACCTTCCCCCTCCCGGAGGCGCAGCTCGACCGCTTCCTGGTGCGCATGGCGATCGGCTACCCCGGCTTCAGCGACGAGAGCGCCATGCTGGAGCGCCTCCAGCTCGCCCACCCGATTGAGGAGATCGCACAGGCGGTTTCCGTCGGCGAGCTGACCCAGGCGCAGGACGCCGTGCGCCGGGTCTTCGTTCATCAGAGCGTGCGCGAGTACATCGTGCGCATCGTTCACGCCACCCGCGCCGACTCGGACCTCGCCCTCGGCGCCGGGCCGCGCGC
>JACQGM010000321.1 GCA_016199585.1 Armatimonadota bacterium | reverse complement strand
GGGACAGCCGCCTATATGCCTGAACCATCTTATGTCGCTGCTCAACAGGCCCTTGCTATCCGGGGCCGTGGCCGGGAAGAGCACGCCCACATCCAGTAAGGGACTTCCGCCTAAGTGAACTAGGTTGCTCTGCTTCTCGCCTTGACGGCGAACGCCTGTTACCAGTATAATCATGGAAACATGCGTTTGCTACACACCATGAAGCATCGTGCTATTCTCTGCGTACAACTGGAGCACTTCTGCGCGCGGGGCGCCGCTCTTCGGGCGGGAGAGGCGCTGGCGGGCCGGCAGGCGGCGGTGACGCGCGGCGGTCGGGTGCTGGATTCATCCCCGGAGGCGGCGGTGGCCTTCGTGCCCGCGGCCGACGAAGACTACCCCGATGACGCTCGCCCGGGCCTGGATCTCTGCGCCGCCTTCACCCCGCTGGTGGAGCCGGAGACGCCGGAGCGCATCTTTCTGGACGTGACCGGGTGCGAGGCGCTGCAGGGGCCGGCGATGGCCGTCGCCGGAGTGCTGGCCCGGCGCATCCCGGCGGAGACCGGATTCGCCTGCGCCGTGGGAGGGGGACGCACCCGGCTGGTAGCCGCGCTGGCGGCGCCTTGGCGGCGGTGGGTGCCTCCGGGGGAGGAGCGGGAGTTCCTGGCGCCGCTCTCACTCAGACTGCTGGGCGAGCGCCTGGACGTGGAGATGGCACGGTGGCTGGAGCTGCGAGGCGTTGCCACCTTCGAGGACGTGGCCCGGCTGCCCGCGGGCGTGCTGCGGCGGCGCTTTGGCGCAGAGGGAGAGAAACTGGCGCGCCTGGCGGCCGGGCTGGACTCGACCCCGGTCCGCCCGGCGCACCCGCCCCGCGCCCTGGAAGCGTGCGTAGAGTGCGAGGCCCCGGCGGAGACGGAGCAGGAGATGGCGCAGTACCTCTCACACCTGGCGTGCGAAGTGGCCGACCGCCTGAGAGAGACGCGCGAGACGGCCCGCCGCTTCCGTCTGGATCTCTTCTTCCGCGACGGGCGCCGCGAGGCCGTCGCCCTGCGCCTCTCAGCCCCGATCGGCGCTCGCACAGCCATCTACGACGCGCTCCTGCGCTTGTTCCGCAAGCTGGCCCCCGCCGAGCCGCCCTGCGGCGCGGCAGCCGCCGCCGAGGAGATCGCCCCGAGGGAACCCTTCTAGGCTTCCCTCTTCCCGGAAATCGCCGATTCGGCGCCCCCCCATCCCCCCACCTGCGGGGGAGTGAAGGGGGGGCGGGCCGGCGCCCCTCGCCGCAGGAGCGCGAGCGAGAGCGCCGCCTGGGACACACGCTGCAGCGTGCCCGGGCGCCTCGCCCGGAGCGGCCGGCGCGCGCGTGCGGCGCCTCCTCAACGCCTGGCGAGAGACCGGCTACTGGTGGGAAGGCGAACACGAGAAGGACTTCTACCGCGTGGAGCGCGCCTGCGGCCAGTACGACAGCTACTGCGACCGCTTGACCGGGGAGTGGTTCCGCTACCGGGTGCTGGAATAGGCGCGTGCCGGAGCCGTCACTCAGGCGCCGGCTTCACCACCAGCACCGGCACCGGCGACTCATCCAGCACCCGCTGCGCCACGCTGCCGTAGATCAGGCGGTGGACCCGGCTCTCTCCCAGGCCGCGGCTGCCGATCACCACCAGGTCGTAGGCTCCGCTCTCCAGGGCATCCGGGATGGCCGTCACCGGCGCCCGGCGGTCGGTGCGCTTCGCCACGGCGACCCCGACGTCTCTGAAAGGCGCTGCCGCCTCTTCCAGTAGCGCATCGGCCGCGCGGCCGGCGGCCGCGCGCGCCTCGCGGGCGCTCTGCGGCGAGAGGGCATCGAACTCGCCCACACTCGTCTCCTCGGTGCAGTGCAGGAGCGACACCCGGGCCTGCAGCGCCCCGGCCAGACGGGCGGCGTAGCGCGCCGCCCGCAGGGCTATCGGCGAGCCATCCACCGGCACCAGGATCGTCTCGATGCGTGCTTCCCCGTCAGCCATAATCCCTCCGGCGTGGGCGCGTCTCCCGGGGTACGGCGCTCCGGGTTCACGCCCGACAGAGCATACCCCCGGGCGCCAGACGGCGAAACCCCGGGGCCAGCCGCCCGCCCCTGGAGCCGCCTGCGCGCGCTGTGCGCCATCCGCCTGGTGAGCGCGCAGGTTTGGCACCGGCCCTCGTCGGGTAACATCCCGCTAGGGCGCGGGTTCCGCCCCGCGCCGGATACGCGCCCCCGGCTGCCGCGAGGGCCCGCACCGAAGGATGCGCCAATGGACCGACGAACTCTCCTCGTTCGCATCGCGCAAGGCATCGGGCTGGTCGTCACCGGGATCGTGGGCATCCCGGCGCTGCTCCTGGCGCTCTCCCCCGTGCGCGGCCGACGCCGCCCCGCCTGGGTGCCGGTCGCCCCACTGGGTGCGTTCCCCTTCGGGGAGGTGCGCCAGGCCACCGTGCCCCTGGCGCGCGACGACTGGGCGGAAAAGCCTGCCGAGAAGGCCGTCTACGTCTGGCGGCCCGCGCCGGACCAGACGGTGGTCTTTTCCCGGCACTGCACCGACCTGAGCTGCCCGGTGATCTGGGACCCCGGCAGCGAGCGCTTCTTCTGCCCCTGCCACGGCGGCATCTTCGCCAAGAACGGCGACCGCGTGGCCGGCCCGCCGCGCCGCCCCCTGTGGCGCTACGACAATCGCGTCCGCGACGGCATCCTGGAGATCGACCTGGCATCTCTGCCCCCGGTGACGTGACGATGGCAGTCAACTGGCGCGAGTGGGTAGAAGACCGTTTCGCCCTGGAGCCGATCCGCGAAGTGGGTTTCCTGCGGAAGGTGCCCGGAACGCCATGGTACTACGGCGACGGCGCCGCACTGGTCCTTCTCTTCGGCGTTCTGGTCGTCACCGGGATGTTCCTGGCCCTCTCCTACTCCCCGTCGCCTGACACAGCCTACAGCAGCGTGCGTTATCTGACCGAGCGTGCGACTCTCGGGTGGTTCGTTCGCGGCCTGCACTACTGGTCGGCCGGCCTGATGATGGTGATGGCCTGGTTCCATCTCTTCCGTGAGATCATCGTGGGTGGCTACAGGATGCCACGCGAGGGCACGTGGTTCCTCGGCGTGCTGCTCCTCTTCGGCATCTTCATCATGTCGTTCACCGGCTACTTGCTGCGCTGGGACGAGCGCGCCCTTTACTCCACGCTCCTCTCTCTCCACATGTTCCAGAACATTCCCCTCATCGGCGATGAGATCGTCCTCTTCGTCCAGGGAGGACCGGAGCTGGGCGCGCGCACGCTCACCCGCTTCTACGCCATGCACTTGCTCTTCACCCCGGCGGCGATGGGCCTCGTCCTGGCCGGCCACCTCTACTTGATCTACCGGCATGGGGTGACCTCCGCCGCCGAGCGCAGGGAGCGCATCCAGTCGCGGGAGCAGCAGCGCGCGCTCTATGCCCGCGAGAAGGAGCGGGGCGAGCCATTCTACCCGGACACCATGGCGAAGTCCGGTCTGTTCGCGCTGGCCGTCTTCCTGATGGCAGCAGGGCTGGCGCTCTTCTCGGGGCCGCTGCCGATGTACCCCGAGGCTAACCTGGTGAACTCCACCATGCCCCAGGGCGAGTGGTGGTACTGGTGGTACAGCGCCCTGATCGCGCTGGTGCCCAGCCGCATCGCGCCCTGGCTGGTAGTCATCTTCCCGCCCCTCCTCTTTCTGGCACTCGTCGCGCTCCCCTTCCTCGACCGCAACCCGTATCGCGACATTCGCCGGCGGCCGTGGATGGGCGCCGCCGTCACCGCCAGCGCCGCCACGCTCCTCTGGCTCTCCTACCTGCGTTACCACTCGCCCTGGACTGGATGGCCTACGGAGGCGCTGCCGCCCGTCCCGCAGGAGGTGCGGCTCAGCCCCCGGGCGCAGGAAGGGCGGGCGCTGTTCAGCCGCTATGGCTGCAATAGCTGCCATCCGATTGCCGGGCGGGGACCGCACGTCGGCCCCGACCTGATGCGGATCGGCAGGCGGCGCACGCCCGCGCAGACCCGCAGCCAGATCCTCGGCCCGCCCCCGGGCAGTCCGATGCCCTCCTACGCCGACCGCCTGTCCGAGGAGGAGCTGAGCCGCCTGGTCACGTTCCTGATGGAGTTGCAGCGGTAGCCCGGAGTAGGAGTGCGCCCCGGCCGACGGCGCATCGGGCCGCAGCCGGGGTATGGACTTGTGGGCGCGCACGGCCACTGGCGGCGCGCGCCCGCGGCTGCCCACCCGGGCTCCGGCCTGCGTGCGTCCCCGGGGGAGCGACCTTTCGGCTCGGCGCCTCACGATGACAGTGCCGGGGGTCGGATCCGGCATCCCCGGCCGGTCAGGGATCGCCGAGGCGGCGACTCCTGACCTCCTCACCCGTTCACGCTTCCTCCGGCTCCTCCTCATCCGCGGCGGAGACAGGCGACTCGTCTTCCCGGCCCTGCTCGATGGTGGCGCGGATGCGCGCCTCGATCTCCGCAGCCGTCTCGGGGTGCTGATCCAGAAAGGTGCGGGCGTTGTCGCGCCCCTGGCCGATGCGGTTGTCGCCGTAGCTCCACCAGGCGCCGGTCTTGCTGACGATTCCCATCTTCTCGGCCACATCGAGCAGGCCGCCCGCCCTGCTGATGCCCTTGCCGAAGATGATGTCGAACTCGGCCTCGCGGAAGGGCGGGGCGACCTTGTTCTTCACGATCTTGCCGCGCACGCGGTTGCCGATGACTTCCGTGCCCTGCTTCAGCGATTCGATGCGGCGCACCTCGATGCGCACGCTGGCCCAGAACTTCAGGGCGCGCCCGCCCGGGGTCACCTCCGGGTTGCCGAACATGACGCCGATCTTCTCGCGGATCTGGTTGATGAAGATGCATGCCGTGTTCGTGCGCGACAGGCTGCCGCTCAGCTTCCGCAGCGCCTGGCTCATCAGCCGGGCCTGGATGCCGACGAAGGAGTCGCCCATCTCCCCGTCCACTTCGGCCTTCGGCACGAGCGCCGCCACCGAGTCGATGGTCACCACGTCAATGGTGCCGCTGCGCACGAGCACGTCGGTGATCTCCAGCGCCTGCTCGCCGTAATCGGGCTGGCAGATGAGGAGGTTGTCCACGTCCACGCCCAGGTTTCGGGCATAGACCGGGTCGAGGGCGTGCTCGGCGTCAATGAAGGCGGCGATGCCGCCGGCGCGCTGCGCCTCGGCGATCACGTGCAGCGCCACGGTCGTCTTGCCGCTCGACTCCGGGCCGTAGACCTCGATCATCCGCCCCCGGGGCAGGCCGCCCACGCCCAGGGCGATGTCCAGCGGCATGCAGCCGGTGGGGATGATCTCCACGTGCTGGCGGGGCCGCTCGCCAAGGCGCATCACCGACCCCTTACCGAACTGCTTCTCGATCTGCAGAATCGCCCGACCAAGGGCGTCGTCTCGCTGACTTGCCTGAACCGCCATGGTACCGCCTCCTGAGTGAGCTAGCGTGAGCTAAGTATGTAGCTGAAAGTGTACGTCACTTTTCGGTG
>JACQGM010000326.1 GCA_016199585.1 Armatimonadota bacterium | reverse complement strand
TGGCCGACCTGCCCTCTTGCGGAACAGTCGGGATTGTGGCAAGATTCCTTCTGTGGGTCCGTGTTGGTCCTGCTCTCCAGGCGATTGCCAGCGGCGCGACGGCACGGGCCTGTCCCCCAACACCGAGCTCTGCGCTGCCCCGAGCACCAGGGCGGTCCTCATCTGCCCTTCCCCCCTGGAGCGCTCGGGTGATAGGCCCTGCTGCCCGCTCACTTCCGCCGAGGTGTACTAGTTGTCGCTACACCGAAAAAGTAATCGTCGCCAATCAGACGTGGTCTGGCGCGACGAGCAGCGCCACTATCCAGAGTTCGTCAACGCCGTAACCAAGGCGCCCGTCCGCCCGCGCACTATCCTGGAGCCGTTCGTGCTGCTGCTGTCGCCCTACGCCCCGCACCTCGCCGAGGAGCTGTGGCAGACCCCGGGCCACCCCCAAACCCTCGCCCACGAGCCCTGGCCCGCCTGGCAGGAAGAGCTGACCCGGGAGGCGATGATCACCCTGCCGGTGCAGGTGAACGGCAAGGTGCGCGCCCGGGTGCGGGTGCCCAAGGACGCCGACCGCGACACGGTGCTGGCGATGGCGAAGGACCAGGAGCGGATCAAGGCGATCCTGGAGGACGAGATCCTGGTGAAGGAGGTGGTGGTGCCGGGGCGGATCGTGAATCTGGTGGTGAAGTAGCCAATCATCGCTGCAGCCGTGCATACCGCGTGAAAACGGAAGGCCTACCATGCCGATAGGCCCTTCCTGTCTCGGAGACCGGCAGGGCTGGTGCTTTGGAACCACTCCGTCTGCGCACGGGGGTAGGCACTCTCGGCACTCCCGGCCGAAAGGAGCGCACGGCACACGTGTGCCCCGACATGTCGGCGGGGATCACGCCTGTGGCGGTGCCGCCCGCGCTGTGCCTTCGGTAGAGTTCGACTCGCGCGCGCATCCATCCTGCGGTCGGCTGTGTCAAGATTCCATCAATCCCCACCAGGGAGACGGGACGCCGCCGGGAGACGGCACAAACCGACAGGGCAGGCCGAGCTCCAGGAGAGGACGGACGGGCGGACGATTGGCCGGATCCGTGTTCGTGCCTTCGCCGGCGTGAGCAGGAATCAGGGGGCCAGACCGCGAAGAAGGAGCCGTGCGCTGACAGCACGGCTGGAAAGGTCAGGATCCCCAGCATGCAAGCTGCCGACGTTGAGGTGTTGGAACACCCGCCGGGAACCGCGAAGAGGCGTGTCCTCATCGCCGATGACAGCCCCACCGTCACGGCGATGGTTTCCCACATCCTCGAGCGCGCGGGCTACGCCGTCCTGGCCGCGGCAGACGGCCTCTCGGCGATCAACCTCGCCCTGCGCGAGGTCCCCGATCTAATCATCTCCGACGTGGAGATGCCGGGCCTGACCGGGCTGCAACTATGCCGCCTGCTGAAGGGCGATTCCCGCGTCTCCGGTATCCCTGTCATCATGCTCAGCTCGCACAAGGAGCAGCACGAGCAGTTCTGGGGCTTGCAGACGGGCGCGGACGATTACCTGCCCAAGCCCTTCCGGCCGGAGGCGCTGCTGGCCCATGTCGCCGCGCTGGTGCCGCGCGACCCCCATCCCGCTCCGGTCGCCTCCCCCGAGCCGCCGACGGTGGTGACGACCGAGGAAGCCCTGGAGCGCGTGAACGCCTTGCTGGAGCGCCGGCTGTTCGAGTTGACGATCGTCCACGGTATCGGCACGCTCGCGGCGGCGACTCGCGATCAGCGCGACGTGACCAGCGCCATTCTCGGCAGTCTCTCCCGCCTCGTCGACTTCGCCGCCGCGGCGGTCGCGTTCGCCCCCGACGGCGCGTCGCATGTGCAGATCGGCCAGAGCATCCATCCCCAAGCCCTCGAGAGGCTGCACGCCGAGTTGATGGCGGCCGTGGCCCCCCTGGCCGGCCCGGTGCCGACGCCGGTTCTGCTCGGCGGCGTGGAGTACGTGACCACGAAGGCACCACCCCGGGGGGTGGCTGTCGCTATCCAGCCGCTGCTGACGCCGAGCGGCTCGCTGGGCGCGCTCGGGATCGCCCGGGAAGGAAGCAGGCCGTTGGCCGGCGCCGAACAGCGCCTCCTCGAGCTGGTCGCCAGCCCGGCGGCGCTGCTCCTGGAGAACGTCCGCCTGCAGGAGGCCGAGCGAGAGCACGCCGCCGCGCTGCAGCGCCAGGCGGAGAAGCTCAAGGATCTCAACGCGCAACTGGCGACACTCTCCTTCACGGATGGCCTGACGGGGCTGTGGAACCGCCGCTACCTGAACCAGCGCCTCGATGAGGAGGTCCGGCGCGCCCGCCGCGCCGCGCAGCCATTGTCGTGTCTCATGGTGGATCTCGACCACTTCAAGGGCATCAACGACCGCTTCGGCCACCAGCAGGGAGACCTGGTGCTCCAGATGGTGGCCGGAGCCATCCGCCAGGCCGTCCGCAGCTCCGATGTGGTCGGGCGGTATGGCGGTGAGGAGTTCTGCATCATCACACCGGCGGCCGACCTCGAAGGCGCTGCGCAGATCGGCGAGCGCATCCGCGCGGGGGTGGCGGAGGGGGCCGTGGTCGTGGATGATGAGGCGATCCGCGTCACTGTGAGCGTGGGTGTCGCTCAACTCGGTGAAGAAGGCGATGCCACGGCCCTCGTCGCGGCCGCCGATCAGGCGCTCTACGCAGCGAAGGCCGCGGGGCGCAATCGCGTCATCACCGCCAGCGCCTTGGCCTGCCCCTAGCAGACCGCGGCCCGGTCTGGCGCTTGCTCATTGATTATCTGTTTCACAGTCGCCACCGTCTGGTGAGCCTGACGCGCAAGCCCCGGCAAGATCGCCGGGCTCGCCGGTCGGCACTCATTCAGGAAGATCCGGGCTGTACTGCAATGCGTGAAGCACTCTACAATGATGTGTCGCACTCCACTCACGTCGTGGATGCGCGGGGCAACGGAAGCCGCGATGCTCAAGTGCTGGCCGCGCTCTGCGCCATCGGCACGGCCCTGAGCAGCAATCTCCACCTCGACGCCGTGCTGCGCGAAGTGCTGGATGCCGCCACATCGCTCTTCGGGGCGCGCAAGGGATCCATCATGCTGCTCGACGACGAGCGCCGCGTCCTGACGATCGCCAGCGCGCGCGGCCTCGACCCCGACGTGGTGGAGCGGGCGTGCGTGCCCGTGGGCCGGGGGATCTCCGGGTGGGTCGCCCAGACCGGGCGCCCGCGCGTGGTGGCCGACGGCGTGCGCGACGAACTCTCGTATGTCGAGACGCAGAACCGGGAAGCCGCGATCTGCGTGCCGCTCAGAACCAGGGACCGGGTGATCGGCACCCTCAACGTCAGCGGGCCCCTGGCTGGCGGCGGTTTCGCCGACGCCGATCTGGACCTGGCGATGATGCTCGCCAGCCAGGCGGCCGTGGCGATCGTCAACGCTCGCTTGCACGAGGCTCAGGAACAGAAGCTGCGGGAGCTCTCCGCGCTGTATGAGGTGGGGCACGCCCTGATCTCGTCACTGGAGCGCGATGAGACGCTTCGCGTGGTGCTCCGCTGTGCCATCGAGCTGCTCGGGGCGCGGCACGGGTCGCTCATGCTGTTGGATGAGACGGCCCAGTCCCTGGAGATCGTCGCGGCGGAAGGCCTCCCCCCGATGGTCGTCCGCGAGGCGCGCCCGCGCATCGGCGAAGGCATCGCGGGCCAGGTGGCGCTCACCGGCGAGCCGATCCTGCTGCGGCTCGGCCAACGGCACGAGGACTCCGAGAGCGCCGCGGGAACGGCGCCCGCCGCTGTCTGTGTCCCGATCCGGCGCAGCGAGAAGGTGATCGGCGTGCTGAATGTGCGCGACCGGGTCGCCGGAGGCAACTTCGCGCGCGGCGACCTCCAGCTCCTGCTGCACCTCTCCTCCCAGGCCGCCGTCGCCATCGATAACGCCACGCTGCACCAGAACGTGCGCGACCTCTTCATGGGCACGGTGCGCGCCCTGGCGAACGCCATTGACGCCCGTGACACCTATACCGAGAAGCACTCCGAGCGGGTGGCCGCGCTCTCCGTCGCCATCGCCCGCCGCCTGGGGCTCTCCGAGGAGCGCCTGGAAGCGCTGCAGATCGCCGCGCTCCTGCACGACATCGGCAAGATCAGCATCAACGACCACATCCTGCGCAAGCCGGACCCCCTCACGGACGATGAGTTCGCCATCATGAAGGAGCATCCCGTCACCGGGGCGCGCATCGTCGGCCAGGTGGCCCAGCTCGAGCCGGTGGTTCCCTTCGTCTACCACCACCACGAGCAGTACGCCCGGTCCGGCTACCCCGCAGGGATACAGGGAGAGAACATCCCCCTGGAGGCGCGCATCATGGCGGTCGCCGATGCCTTCGACGCCATGACCAGCGACCGCCCCTACCGCACCTCGCTGCCGCGGGAGGAAGCGATCCGCAAGGTCCGCCGCGCCGCCGGCACTCAGCTCGACCCGCAGGTGGTGGAGACGTTCCTGCAGCTCGTTGAGACGGGCGAGGTGGACGCCTGCCTGGAAAGCGCGTGACGGCCGCGCCGATCCGCACCCGGCGTGCGCGAGCGCCCGGCGGACCCCGATCCGCACCGCCGCGCGGCTACCCGGATGCTTCGCCGCGGCATAGGAAGCGAACATCGGCCTTCTTCGCCAGGTGGTGCAGGCGCGCGAAGCAGATCGCGTAGTCGCCTTCACTCTTGAAGTGCTCGCAGAAGCAGGGGGTGTCGGCCGGGAGGTCGGCCAGACGCCGCAGATACGTCTCGTAGTCCATCACGCCGTCGCCGATGCGCACTTCGTCCCACTTGAGGAACATGTGGCCGGGATCACAGCGGATGTCCTTCAGGTGAACGCTCCACGCCCTGTCGGCAAGCAAGCGAAAGGTCTTGTTGATCAGCTCTGTCGTGTTGTGGTAGGATGCCTGGCTGACCATGTTCATCTGGTCGAGGTGCAGCCCGAAGGCCGGGTGCCCCACGCGATCGATGAACTCGCGGATCTCCTCGGGTTGGTAGAAGAAGGTGTTGTGCCACGGCTCGATCCCGTAGCGGACGCGCTTCAGCGCGAGCCCGTCCAGGATGCGCAGCACGACCTCGCGGAGCTCGCGCTTGCAGGCCTCGGTGTAGTTGCGGGCGTCCGGCGCCAACGAGCGGCCGGAGGGGTCCATGCTGCCGGCGAGGGTGACCACGCACTTCACCCCGGCCAGGTCCGCCTTCCGCAGCAGGTCGCGCGTCTTCCGGATGCGCTGGTCCCGCAGCTCCGGGTCGGCGGTGAGGATGTTCTCCCACATGCCCGCTTCCCCCAGCACGATGCCGAGCGCGCGGGCCCTCTCGCCGAGGGCGACGCATTCCTCATCCGAGAGGCCGTCGAGCGACGGCCAGACGGCACTCAGCCCGTAGATGTCCAGTTTCTCCGCGAGGGCATCCAGCGCCGCCGGGGTCCCGGCGGTGTAATAGCCGAGTCGCATGCTCTCCTCTCCTCCCTGCGGGCGTGCCCGATGCGGGGCCGGTCATGATTCCACCGCGATGACGCAGCCCGTGCGGCTGGACTCCAGGATGGCGTGCGAAACGCGCAGAGCGCGCAGGCCATCGGCACCCGAGACCGAGGGTGGGGAGCCCCGCTCCAGGCACTCGATGAAGTGCTCGTTCTCCGCGGTGTAGGAGGACTGATCCAGCGGGTCGTTGAGCACGGTGATCCACTCCTCCGGCATCGCCGCCGTCTTCAGCCGGAAATAACGCGATTCCCACAGGCCCGGTCCCTCGACCATCGCCGTGCCAAGGGTGCCGACCACGCCGCGCGAGTTGGTCTCCAGGTGCGAGGACCAGCTTGCGTGGATCACGGCGCTGGCGCCGCTGCGCATGCCCAGCAGCACGCTGCTGTTGTCGTCGAAGCCGGGCCGGTCGGCGCGCGACTCGCGCACGATGGCGCGCACGTCGCGCACCTCGCCGCCGATCCAGGAGAGCAGGTCTATGTCGTGCGAGAGCGACTCCACCGACATGCCGCACAGCAGCTCGGGATCCGTGCGCCAGTTGTAGCCCGGGGGGACGCCTCCGCCAAGGCGCTGGCTCCACAGGCTGGTGATCTCTCCCAACTGCCCGGCAGCCGCCATCTCCTTCAGTCGGGAGAAGCCCTTGCGGAAGCGCATGTTGAACGCGGTGATGAGCGTGACGCCCGCTCTCTGCGCCGCTTCCACCATCGCCTCGCCGTCGGCCACGTTGGAGGCCAGCGGCTTCTCGCAGACCACGGCCCGGCCGGACTCCAGGGCGGCCACGGCCAGGGCGCGGTGGGTCGAGGGAGGCGTGAGCAGGTAGACGACGTCGGCCCGGGCGAGGCAGTCATCCAGCCGGGGATAGGCCCGCGCGCCGGCCGCGGCGGCCATGGCCGCCGCGCGCTCGGGCACGGTGTCCACCACCCCCGCGATGCGCGCGGAAGGGATGGTCTTCAGGGCGGCCAAGTGGCGCCTAGCGATCCCGCCGGCGCCAACAATCACGGCGTTCAGCATTCGGTGCTCCCGAGGGGCTCGGTGGCGCGGACGGTGCAGCCTGCGTCGAGCACCCTACGAGGAGTTGGCGACCGACCGCGCCCTCTCCTGCCTCAAGACCAGGAGATGAGCCCCATCTCGAACGGGTCGGCCAGATCCGGGTGGTGCGGCACCACCCGGAGGGCGAAGCCGTGCTGTCCGCTGGTGCAGCAGGGGATCTTGCCCACAAACCGGCACGTCCCCGGCCCCGCTGCCCGGCCGTCGCAGCGCATCGGCAGGGCCTCCGGGTCGGAGATCTCCAGGTGCTCGTTCACGCGGCCGTGATAGATCTGCACGGCGACATCGTCCGGGGAGAGGCCGCCGAGCTGGACGCTGGCGCCCACCGGCAGCGCCGAGCCCACGGCCAGGCTCTCGCCGTCCTTGGTGTTCACCTCCAGAACGCGCACGTTGCCCCACTCGCCGCGCACGCGCCCCTTCCAGGCAGCGAGAGCGCGGGCGCGAGCGCCCTGGTCGGCCCCCATCTCCAGCGCTCGCCGCGCCATCGGCAGATAGAAGCGCCCGGCGTACTCGGCCACCATGCGGTGCGTGTTGAAATAAGGGGCGATGCGAGCGATGCTCGCTTTCATGTGGGCGATCCATCCGCGCGGGATCCCGTCCAGGCCGCGGTGGTAGAAGATCGGGATGATCTCCTTCTCCAGCAGGTTGTAGAAGGCGTTGGCCTCCACGTGGTTCTGGTAATCCTTGTCGGCATACTCTTCGCCGCGCCCGATGCTCCATCCCGCCTCGGGCGCGTTGCCCTCACACCACCACCCGTCCACCGTCGAGCAGTTGAGCACGCCGTTGGCGGCGGCCTTCATGCCGCTGGTGCCGCTCGCCTCCTGCGGCCGGACCGGGGTATTCAGCCACACGTCGCACCCGGAGAGCAGGTAGCGGGCGACGACGACGTCGTAGTCTTCCAGGAAGAGCATGCGCTGGCGGAACTCCGGCTGCTGGGCGATGTGGACGACCTCGCGGATCAGCTCCTTGCCCGGTTGGTCGTGCGGGTGCGCCTTCCCGGCGAAGACGAACTGCACCGGGCGCTGGAAATCGGAGACCAGGCGGGCCAGGCGCTCCCGGTCGCGGAAGATGAGGGTCGCTCGCTTGTAGGTGGCGAAGCGCCGGGCGAAGCCGATGGTGAGCGCCTCGGGGTGCAGCACCTCGGCGGCGGCGGCGATCTCGCTGGCGGAGGCCCCGCGCTGCTCGAGCTGTTGGCGCAGCCGCGCGCGCGCGAAGGCCACCAGGCGCTCGCGACGCCGCTCGTGGGTTCGCCACAGCTCGGCGGGCGGAATGTCCTGCACCTCGGCCCAGACGCGGGGATCCGCGGGGTTCTCCTGCCACCCCGGCCCGAGGTAGCGGTCGAAGAGACTGGCGAGGTCGCGCGAGACCCAGGAGCGGATGTGTACGCCGTTCGTGACGGCGGTGATCGGCACGTCCTCTGTGGGCACGCCCGGCCAGAGGTTGCGCCACATGCGGCGGGCGACCTCGGAGTGAAGCTGGCTCACGCCGTTGGCGCGCGCGGAGAGGCGCAGCGCCAGCACGGCCATGCTGAAGGGCTCTTGTTCACTGGCGGGGTTCTCGCGCCCCAGGGCGAGGAACTCCTTGCGAGTGAGCCCCAGGTTGGCGTAGTCGTGCTCGAAGTAGCGGTCCACCATCTCCGGCGGAAAGCGGTCAATGCCCGCCGGGACGGGGGTGTGGGTTGTGAAGAGGTGACCGGCAGCGGCCACCTCGCGCGCCTCGGCGAAGGAGATACCGAGGTCGTGCCGGAGGAGACGGATGCGCTCCAGCCCCAGAAAGGCGGCGTGGCCCTCGTTCAGGTGGTAGACGGCAGGGTTGTAGCCCAGGACGCGCAGGGCCTGCGTGCCGCCGATTCCCAGCAGCACCTCCTGGCGCAGGCGCATGTCGAGGTCGCCGCCGTAGAGGCGGTCGGTCACGTCCTGGTCCTCGCGGGCGTTGCCGGGCACGTTAGTGTCGAGAAGGAAGAGGGGCACCCGCCCGACGTCCACGCGCCAGATCCGCGCCGTCAGCAGGCGCCCGGGGTAGACGACGCTCACCGTGAGCGGCTCGCCCGTCTCCTCGTCGCGCACCAGCTTGGTCGGCATGTTGTAGAAGTCGTTGTGCGGATAGCGCTCGTTCTGCCAGCCATCCACGTTCAGGTATTGCCGGAAGTATCCCTCCTGGTAGAGCAGGCCCACGCCCACCAGCGGCAGGCCGAGATCACTAGCGGACTTCAGGTGGTCGCCGGAGAGCATCCCCAGCCCGCCCGAGTAGTTCGGCAGGCACTCGCTGATCCCGAACTCCATCGAGTAGTAGGCGATGCACTGCCCGGCAGGCAGCGCGGGCGCGCCGTCGCCCGCGCGGGTCACGTGCTGGTACCAGGTGCTGGCCGGGTGCAGGAACTGTTCCAGGCGGCTCATCACCCGCTGCAGGTGGGCCATGAAGCCCTGGTCGCGGGCCGCCGCCTCCAACCGCTCCTGGGGGATGCTCCCGAGCATCTTCACCACGTTGTGCCCGGTCGCCTCCCACAGGTCTTCATCCAGGCGGCGGAAGAGGTCCACCGCCTCGTGATCCCAGGACCACCAGAGGTTATACGCCAACACTCGCAGCGGCGCCAACTCGGCCGGCAGCGAGGGTACCACAGAGAACGTGCGAATCGGACGCATCCACCCTTCCTCCCCGGGCTGCCCCGCCCTCCAGCCGCACGCGCGGCGGGAGACAGCGAGGTCCCCCCCGTCTGTTACCCATGTTACCCAGTTCGAGCGCGCGCTAAAGCAAGCGGTCGGCGGCGCGCGGTGCGAGGCAGAGGCGCATTGGCTCACGCGTCCTTCATCCGTCACGCCTGCTCTGCCATCACAGCTCGCGCGCATCCCGCTGCCGGCAGCGGTGGAAGTGCAGGTATTCGCGGTAGCCGGCCGCGCGGGCGAGGGCCACGGCCTCGTCGAGGCCCGCGCCGATCTCCGCCGGGCGATGCCCGTCGCTGCCGAAGGCGATCGGCACGCCCGCCGCTCGGGCCAGGCGCAGCATCTCCAGGCCGGGGTAGATCTCCGCGCACGGCCGCCGCAGCCCGCCGGTGTTCAGCTCGATCGCCACCCCGGCTCGCGCGGCCTCGCGGAGGAACCCCTCGTAGAGGCGGCTCTCGGCTCGCTCCGGCCGGAAGTTGAACTTCTTCACCAGGTCGGCATGGCCGATCACGTCGAAGAGGCCGGTGGCCGCAGCCTCCGCCAGGAGGGCGAAGTACTGCTCCCAGACGCTCGCCGCGTCGCTCCGCTGCCAGCGGTCGATCTCCTGCTCGTTATCAATGTTGAAGTCGCCCACGAAGTGGACGCTGCCGAGCATCAGGTCCCAGTCGCACGCCGCCTTCAGCGCCTCGATGTGCGTCTCGACCCCGGGCCAGTAATCGAATTCGAGGGAGAGGAGCACCTCGGTCTCGGGGTAGGCTGCCTGCAGGCGCCGCACCTCGGCCACGTAGTGCGGCAGATCCTGCCAGGCCATGTGCCAACTCGTCTGGCGTCCGGGGGGAGCGTCGGCCGGCCGGGCGACCCCCGGCGGCGGGGAGCGCAGCGGCATGTGGTCGGTGCAAGCGATGGTCGGCAGCCCCAGCGCCGCCGCCCGGCGAACATTCTCCTCGAGCGCGCCGAAGCCATCGCTCCAGCGGGTGTGCGTGTGCGTATCAGGAAGCGGTCTCACGAGGCAAGGTTCGCCGGCGGCCGGCGCCGGTCCTTTTCACAACCTGCGGTGATACGCATACCACTCGAACGCCAGCAGGCAGAGCGCCGCCAGGGACACCCAGCGCCAGATCTCCCGCGGCACGCGCTGCGAGCCCGGGTCGGCGCTTGCGACTGCTGCGTGGCCGATGCGGATCCGGTCGCGCGGGCGGATGTCCGACTCTTCCTCGCTCAGCAGGTTCACGGCGATCCGGGAGGTGAACGTTCCCTCCTTGCGCCTCCCCTCCAGCCGGTAGAGGCCCGCCTGGTCCGTCTCCGCGAAGAGGAAGGGCGATTGGCGCACCGCCTCCGCGCGCCGGGCGCCGTCGGGGAGGGTCACTTCGACCCGGCTCACGTCGGCGGGGATCTCGGCGGTCAGTACGTCGCCCGTCCGCCACCGGACGCTGGCCGCGTCGGCGCCGGATCCCATCAGCCAGTCAATCGCGTTGGCGAGGAGGATCGGGAAGGCGACGCGCACCGGCAGGTCGGACTGGGTCAGATCGAACCCGAGGAAGAGGGAGCGCAGGCCCTCGCGCTCGCCGGCGACCAGCAGCGGCCCCGCCTCGGAGTCGGCCAGCGCCTGCCCCCAGGGGCGCGGGCGGGCCACCAGGGCGCGGGCGATCTGGACGCGGCTCAGGTCGAGGAAGCGGGTGACGGGGTGACGGCGGTCCCAATCGAGGAAGGAGGGCTGATCCACCTGCCCGGTGATCTCCACCGGCGCTGCCTCCCCGCCGGTGCCGAGGAAGAGGTAGCGGCCCTTCGCCGGCAGGCCGGAGGGGGCCTTCCCGTCCAGGACGATGATGTCGTAGCGCGGCACGTCGCTTGCGCGCACGGCGCCGGGGGCGGCCTTCGCCAGCGAGACGCGCGGGTCCACGTTGAGGGCGTTTTCCAGGAAGAGATTGCCCGGGGTGGCGAGAAGGACGTTCAGCCGGCGGCGCGGCTCGAGCATCACCGCGGCCGCGTTGTCCGCCGCCAGGTCGTCGGCGGCATCGAGGCGGACGCGCAGCGCCCCGACGGCGCTCCCCTGGATGCCGAACACCTCGCCGTGCGCCTGGCCGGGAGCCAGCGACACCTCTCGCGCGTTGATGAGGGAGTCGTCTCGGTACAGCTCCAGCGCGAAGCGCCGGTCGGCGGTGCCGAAGTTGCGCACCCGGGCGAACGCCTGGTAGTCGAAGGCGCCCGCCAGGCTCTTGCGCACATCGAGCGCGGTGATGCCCACGTTCTCGCCCCGGCGGCCGATCTTGACGTAGTGCAGCCGGGCGGCGCGCGGGCCGGAGTCGGCGTCCGCGCCCGCCGCCGGGGCGAAACGGTCGGCGAGGCTCATCTCCTCGAAGGCGCCATCGGAGAGGATGAATATCTCGGCATCGGGCCTCTTCCAGAGGAGGGATGCTGCCAGCGCCACCGCATCGCCGAGGTTCGTGGTGGTGTCGCCGGGGCGCATCGCGTCAAGGGCGCGACGGAGGGCATCGGTGTCGCCCGTGAGGGGGCAGAGGGGATGCGCGCGCGCCGTCGCCAGGATGACCATCGCCTGGTCGCCGCGGCCCATGCCGTCCACCATGCGGCGGGCCTGGCGCCGGGCCTCCTCGAAGCGCCCGCCGGGCACGTCCGTGGCGCGCATGCTGGCTGAGCCGTCAATCACCAGGGCGACGTTCTTCCCGCCCGGGGCGCGCACGCGGACGAAGGGCCGCGAGAGGGCGACCGCGATCAGGAGGACGAGCAGGATCTGCAGGAAGAGGAGCAGGTTGCGCCGCAGCTTCTGGAACGGCGTGTTGGCCTGCACGTCCTTGATCACCCGGCTCCAGAGGAGCACTGAGGAGACGACGCGGTCGCGGCGCTTCATCTTCAGGAGGTAGAGAAAGAGGATGGCCGGCACCGCGAAGAGGAGCCACAGCAGGGACAGCGGATTCAGAAGACTCATCGGGTTTCTCCTCATCGCGTGACGGACAGGCAGCCCCTTGACAACCGCGCGCCAACGTGGTATATTCCCGTAGGAATATGGCACGAGACGGACGCACGGAGTACCTGACTACGAAGGACGCGGCAGATACCCTCGGGTATACCGTTCAGCACACCCGCCTATTGATCAGACAAGGCAGGCTGGCGGCGACGAAGCTCGGCCGCGACTGGCTCCTTCCCCGCGAGTCCGTCGCGGAATACCGGGTCGCACAGGCAGCGAACGGTAGGCCGGATCCCGACGTTCCATCCGAAGGCAAGCCGCGCGCCCTCATGGACACGCCAAGCCCGGCCCACTCAACCGGAGGCGCTCATGGGCGTTCTGCCTAGCACAACCAGGGAACCCGAACTCCCGTACCTGGAGGTACCTGCCGCCACCCCCGCGCCACCCGTTGTGAACGTGGCCACTGTCCCCCAACGCAGCCTGTTCCGCTACCCCGGGGGCAAAACGTGGCTCGTACCCTGGATCCGCCAATGGCTATCGCACCTTCAGTATACTCCTTCGCGCCTGGTGGAACCGTTCGCCGGCGGCGGCATAGTCAGCCTTACTGCCGTGTTCGAGAACCTGGTTCCTGCTGCCACATTGATCGAGCTCGACCCCGACGTTGCCTCGGTGTGGCACACTGTGCTGAACGGCAAGGGCCAGGCGCTCGCCAACCGGATCGCGTCCTTCGAGGTTTCGCGCGAGAGCGTTGCCGCGGCCTTTGCGCACCCGGAGCCGACCCCCGAATATCGCGCCTTCTTGACCATCCTGCGCAACCGCATCAACCGCGGCGGCATCCTTGCCCCCGGTGCCGGCGTCTTCAAGAACGGCGAGAACGGCCGCGGCCTGGCATCCAGGTGGTACCCCGCTACTCTGAAGCGGCGGATCCTGGACATCGTTGCGGTCAGCGACCGCATTACCTTCCTCGAAACCGATGGCCTCGATTTCCTCGCCCGTTACTCCGACGACCCCGACCTTGTGTTCTTCATTGATCCGCCCTATACCGTCGCCGGAACCCGCCTCTACACCCACTCCGACATTGACCACGAGCGCCTCTTTGGTATTGCAGAAACCCTCGCAGGCGACTTCCTGATCACCTATGACGATGCGCCCATGATCCAGGAGCTCGCCGCGAAGCATGGCTTCCAAGCCGCCGCCGTGGCGATGAGGAACACGCACCACGCCTGCAAGACCGAACTGCTCATCGGGCGTGATCTGACATGGCTCACCCAGTGACGCCGGCTGCCTGTAGCTTCTCCAGAATCCGCGCCTCGAACGTCTCCAGACTGACGGGTCTCCCGCTGGTGAGGCCCTCCACCGCCCGCTCTAGCGTGGTCAGACGCGCGAACTCCCTTGTCAGCCGCGCGTCGCCCTGACTCTCGTCGTAGCCCACGACGAACCACGCTATGTCGCAGTTCGATACGTCCCGAACGTCATCCATCCTCCCCAGCGCCGCGAAGAAGCCTTTGTCAACCAATACCGCCATCTTCTTCCCCCACCGCCTCAGCGACGGCACCTTGATCTGAAGCTGGGGCATTAGCCTCTTCGGACCACTGCTACGGTAGTCCGGACGCCGGCGCCCCGCCGGGAATGGCACTCCGTCACCCTGGTATGCCGCAATCGCTCGGAAGTCCTGACTCATCGAAGTGCCCGAGAAGTAGACCGCCTGCAGCTCCAACGCGCACCAGGAGAGAATCTCCCCGCCCCCGCGTGCCAGAACGCTGTCAATCCTGCCGACATCCTCGCGCAGAACGGCGTCTTCGGCATCCGGCTCGTCGCCGCCCTCGCGTTCCAGGAACCCGATCTCACTGACGACGATGGGCGACTCATCTCCCAACAGCTTCCCGCCGATCCACCGGTACACCTCGCCCGCCTCTGCGAACCGATACGGGCACGTTGTACACAAGTCACCCACTTCCCCTTCACCGACCGACGCCTGCTCCGACGTGCCAGCGCGCCGATAGGCACGGATCGAGCACACTCCTCCCTCCTTCGAGCACGCCACATCCAGCCCCGGCCGGCTGCGGAACGGGCACCTCTTGACCGGCCTATCCCGCTTCGGCTTCGCCTGCAGCGCCGCCAGTTCCCTCCGCTCTTCCCTTGTGAGGAGCACAAAGGACCGCCCGTACCATTCGTCTATGCCCCACCGGGTTACATCCCGTTCGCCACGTCGCATGTGAAATGCCCTGTTCCTCTGTTCGGCTGCCTTCACGGCCCGAACTGTTGTTCACCGCCACGTCTTCCCGGTCCTTCAGCTCTACACTCCCGACAATGAATGAGCCTCCCGCACATGCGGGGTCATCGGACCACCCCGGTCGTGCGCAGCGTGCGCAGCACCAGTTGATCAAACGGCACGTCGGTGGTCGTGCGCACGCTGTCCATGCCGTAGCGGGCACAGGTGGCGTTCAGATCGTCGCAGAACTCCGCCAGGCCCTTGCGGTACTGCCCCAGGAGGTACTGGCTCACGCTGATCTCGCGCGTCTCCCCCGTCTCAGAGTCCACCAGACGCAGGTCGCCGACCAGGTCCGGCTCCACCTCGGTGCGGTCGAGGATGTGGATGACGGTGACGTCGAACTTGCGGGCGGCCAGGGCGCGGAGGCCGGCCTGGTAGTCGGGGTTCAGGAAGTCGGAGACGACCACGGCCAGTCCGGCGCGGCCGGCGGCGAGGGCGTAGTCGCGGAGGGCGCGCCCCAGGTCGGCGCGCCCCTCGGCGCGGGCGCCGCCGAGGAACTGGAAGAGGCGGAAGACCTGCGGGCGACCGCGGACCGCCGGCAGGACGCGGGGCGCGCCCTCGCCCAGGAGGGCCGCGGTCACCCGGTCGTAGCCCACCAGCCCGATGTAGCCCAGGGCCGCCGCGACGCGCTGGGCGTAGGCGATCTTCGCCGGCTCCCCGAACGCCATCGAGCGGGAGGTATCCAGGAGGAGGTGAACGGTCAGATCCTCCTCTTCCACGAAGAGCTTGAGGAAGAGACGCTCCAGGCGGGCGAAGGTGTTCCAGTCCACGTGCCGCAGGTCATCGCCGGCCACGTAGTTGCGGTAGTCGGCGAACTCGACCGAGGCGCCCCGGCGCGTGGATCGCCGCTCGCCCTTCATCTGCCCGGCGTAGAGCCGGCGAGAGACGAGCGAGAGGCGCTCGAGGCGGGAGAGGAAGCCGGGGTCCAGCAGAGGATTTGCGATCTGCGATTTGCGATCTGCGATTTGCGGCACGGCTCTGGGGTCCGCGCCAGGGGCATGTTCCGCGGGCGGTCTTGCTCCATCGGTCTGCTGTTCCACGAGTCACCCCTTCCTCGCCGCCGGTCGGACCTACCCGGCGTGACCTTCACGACCGGTTGCGCATCGCTGTTCGCCGCGAGGCCGCCGCGATGGCCGTAGGCTCGTTGGCTTCCCTCAGAAGGGGAGCGACCCGTTGCGCGGTCAGCAGCCTCCCTTCCACGAGCAACTCCATCCAGTAGGCACTCTCATCCGCCTCTTCCTCCACGATGCCCAGCTTGGCGATGAATTCAGCCTTGGACCGGCCCTTGCAGGCTGCCCGGTAGTTGGCGCCCACGGACGTGCCATACCGCACCAACTGCCCCCCGATCGCACGCCCCGTTGCGGTATTCGGCAGGTTGGCAACCAGTGCGATCACATCCAGAGCGAACCGCTTCGTCCTGCTCTTCACGTCATCTTCGCTCATCGCCGTTCATCGCCCCCTCCTCGGGTTAGAGGCTCTGGAACCGGACCACTCCCGACGCCCGGCATGGGATCCACCCTCGAGGTTCTGCTCACCCATGTGCGGGTCGGGTCGCCAGTTACAGGACCACCGCTGACAAATCGCAAATCCCAGGTGCCGCCTCATCCGGCGGTATGTGGAGTGGCGAGTGCCCGCCACTGCCCCTCCGGATACCGCTCCAGGTACTCGCGGTAGAGGGTGGTCGCCTCGGCGGCCGTGGCGGGATCGCGCTGAAGGACCTGGGCGCGCCGGATGATGGCGGTTTCCGCCTCCGGGGCCTCGGGGTAGTGCTGGTAGACGTTCTTGTAGGCCTGCGCGGCCTCGCGGAGGCGGTGCTGCCCCTCCAGGGTGCAGGCGACGCGGAACTCGGCCTCCAGCGAGAGCTCGCCCAGGAGTCCCAGCGGCCGCAGGGCAGTGTAGCTCGCCACGGCGCCGCTGGCGTCGCCCGAGAGCGCCGCCAGCTCGACCGCCTTGCGGGCGTGTACCGCGGCGGCATCCACCTCCTTCGCCTGCAAGAAGGTGCGCGCCAGCGCCAGGTGAACCTGCGGATCGTGCGGGTTGCGCCGCAGCAGCTCCTCCAGGTGGCGGTAGGCGCGCCGCCGGCGGCGGCGCACGTCTTCCCACAGGTACTCCTCGTCGGCCTCGCGGCCGAGCCGCATCAGCAGGCCGCTCGCCACCCCGAAGAGGAACCCGCCCACGTGCGACCAGCAGCCGGTGCCGGCCCGGGAGAAGAGGGAGGCGACCGCGAAGGCCGCTTGCAGCCCCACCCACACCCCGATGCCCCATTGGGCCGGGAGCGCCCACGGCACCAACAGCGCCCGAATCCGCGCCCGGTAGAAGCGAATGGCGAAGACTCCCAGGATGCCGGCCACCGCCGCCGAGGCGCCCACTGCCGGCTCGTCCACGGCCGACGGCAGTAGGTGGCGGACCACCACCAGGCGAACCAGCATCCCCGCGATCCCGGAGCCGATGTAGAAGAGCAGATACTCCGCCCGCCCGAGCACGTCCTCCACCAGGCAGCCGAACACCCAGAGATAGGCCATGTTCACCGCCAGGTGGATGGAGTTGGCGTGCAGCGCCAGCGATGTGAACGCCGTGGCCGCGTACTCCGTCAGCCCCATCCCCGACGGGCGCGCGCCTCGCAGGCCGTAGGTGTCCACCACGTACCCGAGGCCGCTCCATGCCGAGAGCGCGAAGACCCCGCAATGAAAGAGGACGAGGAAGAGCGTGACGACCGGACTGCTGCGCAGCTCCCGCCGGTCCGTGGTGGCGTAGGGGAGGGGGATCAACATGCGGGCGCCCTCCCCGGGGGGGTGTGTGTGGGAGTATGGGAGTAT